>PMKM01000239.1:6745-44973 GCA_003157745.1 Bryobacterales bacterium
TCGACGGAAACTCGCTGCGCCTCGATCTCACTGCCGCCCATAACCGGCGGGTAGCTGTCCGAGATCAGCAGCAGGGAGACCGGCTTCATTCCCAGACGCCACCCAATGCCGCGCCCTCCATTTCCCACCCGGTTCCGATTCGCCCCAGCAGTTCCCAGCCGCGTTCGGAGCGCCGTAAGAACGACACGTGATTGCTGAGATCGTCCTCCCAGGTGCGGCCGACGATCCAGATGCCTCCCGGCCGGAGGCTCTCAAAAGCAGCGCGGGCGCCCCGCGCCAGCTCACCAGCCGGAAAGTAGCTTCGGTTGAAAATGTTCATCGTCCGCAACACGTCGCAGGCGCCCCCGGCTTCGTCAAACACGTTTCTCACTCGGAACTGGAAGTTGGCATTCCGCCGGCTGAGTTCCCGCACCCTCGGATGCACGCACGAAATTCTGCGGAGACGCCAGCCGCGCTCCTGCGCGGCCTCCATCCAGTGTCCGCCAAGATCCAACTTCGCAAACCGTCGTTTCGCCCACAGCGCTACCAGGCGGTTGACGGGGTAGCGTCTTGCGTCCTGATGAGCGAGCGGCACGGCGAACGGTGGCCTGACGTACTGCACTGGCAGGCCGCCCGGTTCCAGAATGTACGTCTCGCTGCCACGCGATAGTTCGATCAACTCCGCAAGAATGTCGGAGGCTTCAAATCTGGCTTCCCCAAACCTCCGGAACACCGAATCCGCCCACTCCCATGAGGTCAGACCGCTAGACACCGCGCGATCCTGGATTTCGATCGCGGAATCGGTGTCGAAGAACGTCTCCATCCACTTCATCGCGCCCGCGTCGACGTCCTGAAACCGCTGCCGGAAAGTCGTCCGAAAGGTCCCATTCGCGGAACGCATCGTGAAACTGATGTCCTCGAACGCGCGGATACTCTCCTCGCTGGGATCGTCGCCCACGTCCAGCAGGCTGTAAGCCACGCGGGCCCCGGAGCGGCGGCGGCGCTCCCCGGCCTGCAAATATTGCTCGTGCGTGCAGTAACCAAAGCTGATCATCTATCGACCAAACTGCCTCATTTCGTGATCCACGCGATTCCGGCCCGGTCAATCTACGCCGCCCTGCGGTCTTCTTACTTCTTCCGGCGCGCGACGATCTCGGTCGAGTCTTTCGCCAGTCCGTCGGATGTAGCGACAATCTTGACCCTGCCCGCTTCGCCCGGCTGCGAGCGAACGATCAGGAGCGCCATGCCGCTGAACGCCTTCCGGTGGTCGGCCTGAAACGATTCGTCCGTTGCGGCGTTGCCGTTGTCCACGGCCGCGATGGTTCCAACACCGGTAACTTCGAAATGCACCAGGTTATCCGCCATCGGGCACAGGTTGCCGTGCTGGTCTTCGATCCGCACCGTAATAAACGATAAGTCGTCGCCATCGGCCTGGATCGCGCCGCGATCCGCCGTCAGCTTCACCTTGGCCGGCGCGCCCGCGGTGCGCACTTCTTCCACCGCCACCTGCTTGCCGTTCTCATACGCCACGGCCTTCAGCGTGCCCGGCTCGTATGGCACCTGCCAGATGCGGCGGTACTTAGTCGTGAACTTCAGAGTCTCGCTCGTCCTCTTATTCACAGGCATCTCCCATAGATCGGAGAAACGCGCCTTCTTACCCAGCGACTTACCATTGAGGAATAACTCCACTTCCTGCGCATTCGAGTAAGCCATCACGGGAATCGTCTGCCCTTCCTTGCCTTCCCAATTCCAATGCGGCAGTAAGTGTACCATGGGCTTCGTCGTCCATTGGCTCTGGTACAGGTAGTAACGATCCTTGGGGAATCCGGCTAAGTCGATAAAGCCGAAGTAGGAACTGCGCGCCGGCCAGTCCTGCGCATTCCTATCCTGCCAATCCCAGAAGGGCGTCGGTTCGCCGATATAGTCGAAACCGGTCCAGACGAACTCGCCGAGTACTTGGGGAAACTTCTCCTGATAGGTAAACTCGACGTCCGGACACATCGCCCACGGCGCAGCGACGGTGTCATAACTCGAAATCTGGTGCGACGCGGGGCGTTCGAAAGCCAGCATGGGCAGATGATAGACGCCGCGCGAACTGACACAGGATGCCGTCTCCGACCCGACTAAGATCCAGTCCGGATGATCCTTGAGAACTTCCTCATAGTGCGACGGCGCGTAATTCATGCCCGGGATATCCACTTCGGCGGCCATCTTATTCTTAATCGCGTTTTGCCAGCTATTGAAGGCCGAAGTCGTCGGCCGCGTGGGATCTTCCTCGTGGAAGAACCCGGTCAGCCGCCGCGCTTCGCGCCATCCCTCCACCTCCGGATGGTCCTGCTCGGGAATCTCGTTGCCGATGCTCCACATGATGACGCTCGGATGATTGCGGTCGCGGCGCGCCATGTCGCGCGCGTCGTCCTCCGACCAGTCGGCGAAGTACTTACTGTAGCCGTTGGGCACCTTCGGAATGCGCCACATGTCGAAGACCTCGTCCATCACCAGCAGGCCCAGCCGGTCGCAATATTCCAGAATCTCCGGCGCAGGCGGATTGTGACTCGTGCGCAGCGCGTTGACACCGGCACCCTTCAGGATTTGCAATTGCCGTTCGATGGCGCGCCGGTTGACGGCGGCGCCGAGCGCGCCCAGGTCGTGGTGGTCGCACACGCCCTGCAATTTCAGATGGCGGCCATTCAAGGAGAAACCCTTGTCCTTATCGAATTCGATGGTGCGGATGCCGAGCGGCGTGGTGTAGCGGTCCACCGGCAGGTCGTTCTCGATCACTTCAGTCACCACCGTATACAGGTCGGGATGGTCCACGTCCCAGCGCTTCGGGTGCGGCACGGTCAGTAGCGAGGGAACGGTCAGCGGCGCCGCCGGCGCGGCCTCAGCCGGGATCGTCGCTTCGACGATACTGCGGCTCACCATGAGACCGGCAGGATCGAGCACCGAAGTCTGCACCTTGGCCTTGACCTCCTTGCCGCTCCGGTTGCGCAACTGAGTCTTCACCGCGACCGATGCCTGCTCGTCGCTCACTTTCGGCGTAGTCACATAAGTGCCCCAATGCGCGACATACACCGCGCCAGTGACATCCAGCCACACGTTGCGATAGATACCCGCGCCCGGATACCAGCGCGACGAGTGATCCTCCGGCGTCAGCCTTACCGCAATCACGTTCGTCGCGCCATCGAAATTCAAATACTGCGTCAGGTCCAGATTGAACCCGATGTAGCCATACGGGCGCCCGCCCAGCTCATGCCCGTTCAACCACACTTTCGAATTCGACATGGCGCCGTCGAACTCTATGCTGAAGTACTTTCCCTTCGCGCCGGCCGGCAGCGCGAACGATTTGCGATACCAGCCGGTGCCGGAGATGGGCAGCGCGCCGGTGTGCGCATTGAGCCTCGGATCGAACGGCCCTTCGATCGCCCAATCGTGCGGCAGCCGCACCGCGCGCCACGCCGAATCGTCGAACTCCGGCTTCTGCGCGCCGTCGGCTTCGCCTTTGTAGAACCGCCAGCCATCGTTGAAACTGAGACGGCGCTCTCCGGAAAGCGTAATCGCCGGAGCAGCCGCGTTCGCCGTGGGCAGCATGGTCAGGAATGCCAGCATGCCACAAACGGCGCTGACATGGCGTCGGTAATCGCTCATCGCATCTCCTCGGGAAACTCCAAATCGCATCCCTATTATCCTAGTACCGCGACACCCTTGCCTGCGTACCCGCCACCACCGGGTCCCGGTGATAACTCTCCGGCGGCCCCAGATAGCTCGGCTTCACGCCGCCCAGGTCGACCACCAGTTTCTCGAGCACGATGCCTGGATCCACCATCCAAATCTTCAGTGTATGAACGCCGGAAGCAGCCAATCGGTGCGTCGAGCGCACCTTGCGAACGCCGTCTTTCACCGATGTCTCCCAGTCGCTCTGCGCGTTGTGTTCGAGAGCATCGATCACCTGCGGCGCCTCGTCGTCGAAAGAAACTGCATACCGAAGCCCGCGCCCCGGCACGAAGTTCAGCGTCGGCGATAGAATCGCTTCCACCGCGACCGCCCCTGCATGGAAGAGATACATCCGGTATTCCAGACACGGCGCCGGGCCCGGCGGCATCACACTCGCCGCAGTCACGGGAAAGATCGACATGCCGGACAGCGTGCGGCCATAGTCGGGAATCCGCTGCCAGGTCACTGGCCCGGCGTCCGCCTTGCGCGTGTAATGTTCCGCCTCCATCGAAACGTAGCCGGAGGTTTCGACGAAGCCCTCGACCGACGCGCGCGATGGCTGCTTCGGGTTGAAGACATCGATTTCCACCGCGATCGGCCCGGCTCCCGATCCTTCTATCGTGACAGCGCCTTTGCTCGCATCCGCCGGCGCCTTTTCCCAATCCACGCTCACCCACAGCCGCGTTTCTCTCTCAACGGAACCGCGCGTCGCGCTCAGCACGATCCACGGAGCGCTCGCAGTGGCCGTGAATTCGAACGGCGCTTGCCCGCGATTGAAAACGTCGATGAAATGCCGTGGCCGTGTGTATGCGTCGAAGACAGGCAGCACCGCCAGCGTCTCGCTGATCGGCCACGCGGCACTCGATCCTTCTATCGCCACCCCCAGCGACGCCGCCACCGGAACCGTAAGATCCGTGACCCGCGGCATCGTATTCTTCGGCGGCTCCTGCCAGTGCGTGTATCCGATGTGGGTCTGGTCCATCATGTGGTCCCACTTGCCATGCGCCAGCTCGTGGTTGAAGCGGGCAGACAGGTCCGCATCGGCTTGAAAGAGCTGCCGCGTTCGCGCCGCCATGTCGTTCGCGCTGGCGCGTCCCTGCGCCGCGTAGAGATGGTTCTTCTCGGCCGCCACATACATCGCCGTGACGATCGCATTGGATTTCGCCGGATGCAGCACCAGTTCGAAAAACGCATCTCGCGCCGCGGCCGGCAACTCGCGCTCGATCGCTTCCGCGCGGGACACTACGGCGTCATACTCCGCCACCACACCGTCCGCTTCCCCGTAGTCGATCACGCTGTAAGTCGACGGCTCCAGTAACTCCGGCTTGCGGCGCGCATTGTACTTCAGTGTCTTCCCGACCAGATCCGTAATCTCCGCGGCGTGCGCCGTGCCGAACTCTCTGGCCGCCCACGACTCGGTGAACTCCCCAAGCTTCTCCTTGGGCCAGCGCGCCGGATCGCGGGCCAGGCTCAAGAAGAATTCGATCGGAAACTCCATCGGCTTCAGGTCGCCTACGTTCACGATCCAGATCCGGTCCGCGCCGTAATCGAGCGCGAGATGCATCTGCTCCCACACCTTGGGAATCGGGTTCGTGTCGATCCACTTATAATTGCGCGGACCGCCGACATAGTCGAAGTGATAATAGATGCCCGCGCCTCCGCTGCGCTTTCTTTCTTCTAAGATCGGCAGCCGGCGGATGTTACCCCAGTTATCGTCGCACCAGAGCAGAGTTACATCGTCGGGAACCCGCATCCCCTTCTCGTAATACTCCTGGACCTCCTTATAGAGTGCCCAGTCCTGTGGAACCTTGGTCGCGTCCGGGTTGACTTCCGCGGCCAGGATCTTGCGCTGGTCGGCCACGATGCCTTCGAGCAGCGCCGTGTTCGCCTCGCGCGACATCGGCGTGTCGCCATCGCCGCGCATACCGAGCGTCACGATGCTCTCGTAATCCTTGTTGCGGCGCACGCCTTCCTGCCAAAAGGCGCGCAGCACGTCCCCATTCTTTGCATAGTCCCATGGCCCGGTTCCGTGCCGCTTCCACTCCTGCTGCGCGCGCAGCATGGGCTCATGGTGCGACGTACCCATCACGATTCCGTATTCGTCCGCCAGCCTGGCGTTCAGAGGATCGTCCTCGTTGAATGCGCTGCCCCACATCGCGGGCCAAAGGTAATTGGCCTTCAGGCGCAGCAGGAGTTCGAACACGCTTGCATAGAACTCGTGGTCGTAATTCCCGTACGTCTTCTTCACCCAACCGGAAAGGGCCGGCGCTTCGTCGTTCAGGAATATGCCGCGGTAGCGGACCGCCGGTTCGCCCTCCACATACCGCCCCGGTCTCACGAACAGCGCGTCGCGATGCTCGACCGGCACGTCTGCCCAGAAGTACCACGGCGAAACGCCTATCTGTTCGGAGAGATCGTAGATTCCGTAGATTGTTCCGCGCTTGTCGCTGCCCGCGATCACCAGCGCGGATTCGATGCCGGCCTGCGGGTGCGGCACGACTTGAATCAGGAACGATTCCCACTTACCCGCGATGCCGCTCACGTCGATTCGCCGCTCGCGAATCAACCGGTCTATGATCGCGTTCTTTCCGATCGTGCCGGCGACGATCGTCTCGCGCGCGCCCAGTTCGAGCGGCGGCGTCAACCCCGTGACACGGGCGATATCGCCGCGCAGCGCATTCGCAGCCCTGGCGACGCCCGGGAAATCGCCCGGGTCCGCGTACACCGCCGCCACGGACTTACCGTGAACGATGGCAAAGCCACCCGCTATCGGGCTGGTTGCAACGTAGCGCGGTTGACCCAGGGCGAACAGCGCCGCCGGCAGGAAGGCCCAGATCGCGGCCCGCATGATTGCCGGAACGCCGCTCCGGCGGCTGACAGGGCTTCGGCGGTTGCTCATCGAATCTCCAGCGGGAACTCGGGCTTGCACCTTCTTATCCTAATGCCGATGCGCCGGTTCGGCCAACGCCGGCAGGATCAGAATGAACCGTCGATGATCAGGCTCAACTGGCGCGGATCGTGCGTGGGCCCCTGGGACGCCGGTTTCTGCAGGTCGTCGTGACGGGGATTGAACTTGCGGATGAGGCGGTTCAGCGTGAGAGAAGATTCCCAGATTTCGAACAGCAGTTGACAGCGCGGGCAACCGCCCTCAGCCGCGGGTCTGCCGTCCGTGGCCGGATTGTAGCGCTTGTGGCGCCCGCATCGGCCGTCGAATTTGCGCGCTCGTATCTTCAATCGCTCGCGTGCTACCCTTTCCAACTCGCCGGTTCCGCCCTGCGCGGGCGTTCGTCCAGTAACTCGCCGGCCCGACTTACCCGCACATTATAACTCTCCACGCCGCAACCGTGCATGGAAACCGTCGGACAGGAGCGGTGCCGCCCGGCCTCCGAACGGAGGCCGGAACGTGCGAGGAGGGATAGACAAAAAAGTGGTTCCAAGTGATCCGATTTCCAGCCCTGCCCACCGCCGTCATGATCGGCACTGAACACCGCGCTTGAGAGCACCGGACGATTCGACGTTCCGCTCCCCCAGGGCCGTTTTCTCCAGCCTCGGGATCGATACTTCCCGGCTCGCCGCAGCCATCTCTCTCAAACCGAACCGCCGGCTCGTAACGGCCTTTCGCTCGCCCGCAACGGCTGCCCCTTTCGAGGCCTCCATTCCGGGGTCAAAGTTCCCGGCCTGCCACTTCGCCCGCTTGCCAGCCGCTTCCCCGGCCCGTTCGGCTTTTCGACTCCACTACCGCCCGCGAGTTCCTACTCGCCTCGGCTGTCTCTTCGTCTCAAGCCCGTTGCCGCTTCCGCGCCCAGCTTCCCAGGTGGCTCTCGGCCAGCCTCCACTCCCCTTCGGGACTTTTGCCTCCCTAGGGATCAGAGCGTTCAACTGACCCGGTCACCCGGCGGTCCGCCTTCCGAACCCGCCCGATCTCCGTTCGCTCCCCGCAGCCCAAAATCAAGTGAACTCAACTTACCGGCTGCGGATCAATGTTCCCGGTCCGCTACGTTTCCGGAGGCTTGCTGTTCCTCAAACCTCTTGGAACCTTCATCAATATGCGCCTGAACCCGAAAACGGTCAATCTTTTTTTGCCGTCAAAACCGCTTTTTCCTCAAGAAATTACTGCCCTGTTTCGTTCGGGTTACGAGCACGTCTTGTGCATCCCGCGTGGATAAAACGCGGGCGGCTGATTCTGTTCTGGCTCCGCCGCACCTCATCGCACCGCCGCTTCGCCCAGTTGCATCACGGCGTCCCGCGCCGGGCCGCTCAAGCCGTCGGAAACCTGCACCAGCAGGATGCGAATCAGGTCGTTGTGCGGGTCGATCCATCCCTCGGTGCCGAACGCTCCGCCGTGGCCGAACGTGCCCGGCGTGTGCAGCATCAGCGTTGCTTCCGGCTTGTCGACGATTTCGAGCGTCAATCCGTAACCGCTGCCGCCCATCCATCCGGATGGTTCGACCGGCGGCGTGAAGACGCGCGTCATGGTGTCGATCGTCTGGCGGGAGAGATAGCGGTGGCCATTGTATTCGCCGCCGTTGAGCAGCATCTGGTAAAACTTCAGCAAGTCGCCGGCGGTCGAGTAGAGGCCGTACTCGGGCCCCGGATAGCGTGCGCCAGCACGATACTTGGTCGGATCTCCGGCCAGAATCTCGTCGCCCGCCCGCACCAGTTTTCCCCCTTCGTGCTTGTAGACCAGGGCGATGCGATCCCGCTTCTCCACCGGCGCCACGAAGAACGTGTCGTTCATCCCGAGCGGTTTCAGAATGCGGCTCTCGACGAAGTGGACGTAATCCTCGCCGCTGACTTTTTCGACGATGCGACCCAGCGTGGCGATTCCCATATTGCTGTACCGCCAGCGCGTGCCCGGCTCGAATTGCAGATGGCGCGTCCCATAGAAGCGCACCGCCTCGTCGAGCGGCACGCGCATCGTGCGCAGTTGGTCGCTCAGTTCGCCATCGGGATTCTCGCCCAGGCCCGACGTGTGGCACATCAACTGCCACACCATCGGCGGGTGCACGGGAGGACGCGTGGTCATGTTGCCGTTCGGCAGCCGTTCTTCCACCACTTGCCCCTGAAACTCCGGCAGATAGTCCGCGATCGGCCGGTGCAGTTCGAGCTTCCCTTCCTCGACCAGCATCATGGCAGCCACGCCGGTGAACGGCTTCGTCATCGACATGATCTGAAAAATCGAATCCTTCGTCATCGGCTTGCTGCCTTCTATGTCGCGCCAGCCCACCGCCTCGAAGGATGCGATCTTACCGTGCCGCGCCACCAGTGCGACGGCGCCCGGAATCGTCTGGTTATCCACTAACTCGCGCAGGCGATCCGGAATCAGCTTCAGGCGCCCCGAATCGAGGCCCGTCCCGATCGGCTGCGGTCTCACCGGCAACGCGGCGATCAGCATCAATGCAAGCGGAAAGAATTTGCGCATACGAAAATGAGTGTAGCGCGATCACCGCGCCGGGCGAAGAGTTGCCGGGGAAGAGCGGCATTGGCGATCGTGCGAAGTATGTTAGGTTAGTGAGTTCGGAATCGTTTGGAGGAAATCATGGAAGCCCTCGGCATGATCGAGACGAAGGGGCTGGTCCCCGCCATTGAAGCCGCCGATGCCATGGTCAAGACGGCCAACGTGGTACTCACCGGCAAGGAATTCGTGGGCGCCGGCCTGGTGATGGTGACCGTGCGCGGCGATGTGGGCGCGGTGAAAGCGGCCACGGACGCGGGCGCGGCGGCGGCGCGGCGCGTGGGCGAACTGGTCAGCGTGCACGTGATTCCGAACCCGCACGAGGAAGTGGAAAAGGCGCTGCCCTCGAGCGGCCTGAAGAAGTAGCGGGCCATGCTTGCCGATAAAGATCTCCTGTCGATCCAGGAGGTCCGCACCAAGGTCGACAAGGCCTACCAGGCGTCGCTCAAGTTCCGCAACTATACCCAGCAGCAGGTGGACGCGATTGTCGAAGCCGCGGCGGCGGCGGCGCGCGCGAACGCACGGCGGCTGGCCGAGATGGCGGTCGAAGAGACCGGCTACGGCAACGCGCAGGACAAGTACATCAAGAACCTGCTGAACTCGGACTGGCTGCCGAAGCGGATGCGCGGCGTCAAGACGATGGGCCTGCTGCGCGAGCGGCCGGAAGATAAGATCGTCGAGTTCGGCGTGCCGGTGGGCGTGGTGGCGGCGATTCTGCCAACCACGAATCCCACCTCGACGGCGTTCTACAAGATTCTGATTTCGCTCAAAGCGGGCAACGCGATCGTAATCAGCCCGCACCCGCGCGCGCATAAGAGCACCTGCGCGGCGGCGGGGATTCTCTATCAGGCGGCGGTCGCGGCAGGCGCGCCCGAAGACATTATTCAATGCATCGACACGGCGACGCTCGAAGGCACCACGGCGCTGATGCGGCATGAACGCACCGGTGTGATCCTGGCGACGGGCGGACCGGCGATGGTGAAGGCCGCCTATTCGAGCGGCAAACCGGCCTTCGGCGGCGGCCCGGGCAACGTGCCGGTGCTGGTCGATACATCGGCCGACCTGGACGATGCGATTCCCAAAATCGTCGCCGGCAAGAGTTTCGATTACGGCACGGTCTGCTCGAGCGAGCAGGCGCTGGTGGCCGAGAGTTCGCTGCGCGAGCGCATCCTGGCGCTGCTCAAAGCGAACAAGGCCTACATCGCCACCGAGGCGCAGAAGGAAGCGCTGGGCAGGATTCTGGTGATGCCGAATTTCAGCATCAACCCGCAGTGCGTGGGACAGGCGCCGGTGAAACTGGCCCGCATGGCGGGCTTCGAAGTGCCGGCGGACACGTCGATCATTTGCGCCGAAGTGGGTGGCGTGGGCAAGCAACATCCGCTCTCGATGGAGAAACTCTCGCCGGTGCTGGCGCTGATCTGGGTGGCCGATTTCGCAGCGGCGATGGACACCTGCTACGCGCTGCTGAAGTTCGGCGGGCTCGGCCACACGGCGGCGATTTACTCGCGGGACGATGCGCGGACGCGCGCATACGGAGCGCGCATGCCGGCCATGCGAGTGCTCGTCAACACGCCGGCGCCGCAGGGTTCGACCGGAATCACGACCAATCTGCTGCCGGGGATGACGCTCGGCTGCGGCGCCATCGCGGGCAATATCACGTCGGACAACGTGGGTCCGCTGCATCTGATCAACGTGAAGCGCTTGGCCTACGTGGTGCGCAAGCCGGAAGAAGCGTTCGAAATGCCGATGGATATCAATCAGGCGCCGAATGGCCCAACGGCTGCAGCGCCTAACGGCGAGATCGATCACAACGCGGTGGTGGCGGCGGTGGAGCGCTACCTGGCTTCGCGCGGGATCGCGGTGGCGGCGCCGGCCGCCGGCGGTCCATCATGCACGGCTTCGTGCGCCGCGCCCAAGCCTGCGGTATCGAACGTGGTGGCCAGCGTAGTGGACCGGTTCCTGGCGCGCCGCGGCGAACCGAGCGGCGGCTATACCTGACTGACCGCGCCCGCGCCGGAGCACGTGCCACCGCCGGCGCCATCGAGACCCGCAGCCGCTCCCACGCCGGTGGACTTCGTGTGCGAGGCCGACGTCCGCGATGCGATCAAAGAGAAACGCAAGATATTTATCGGGCCGCGGACGATCGTTACGCCATCCGCCCGCGACGTGGCCGATCCCTTTGATATTCTGGTGTTAGTTTCGGCCTGAGGCGCCGTCTAAGTGGACTTAAATCTCGATACGCTCAAGCGCGAAATATTGGACTATCTCGACTCGGCCGGGTTCGCCGTGTTTCATAACCGGGCGGGCGGCCTCGAGGGGCAGGGCCTGGTGCTGTGGGATACCGACCAGCATCCCGACTATCAGGCGTTTCTCGACGTCGCGCATAAGTGCGGCGCGCGGCTGATCCTATTCGCCTCCGCGGAGTTCGAAGCTTCCGATATCGAAGAGCTGGAAGCCCAGCTCGACGAGTGCGACCTCAGCCGCGAGGAGCGCCGCGAGCTCGAAACGCGGCTGCACGAACTGCGCGTCTTCACCGGGTTGACGTGCTCGCTCGAACTGGCCTTCGACCACGAGGCGCGGCTCTACGTGTTCGAACTGCAGCCGGAGTGGTACGACGAATTCGGCAGCATCGAAGACGAAATCATGTCGCGCACGCCCGAAGACGACGAGCCGGATTCGCTGCCCGGCTACTTCTCGAAGAACTGACGCTTCGCTTGGTTTGCCGAATCAGTTGCGGGTTGACAGGCGAAAGCGCCTGTCCCACTCTGCCGTCGAAACACCTGCAAGTAAGCGGGGCAGGCGCTTCCGCCTGCCAACCGCCCGTGGCAATCCGCAAACCATGCTGACGTCTCCAACAGCTCGTACGATGCCGGCGCGCTGGCTCTTCCCCGCCCCGGATGCCGGCTGCGCGGTGGAGTTGAGCGCGGCGTTGGGAGTTGGTTCGCTCCTCGGCAAGGTGCTTGCCGCGCGCGGGCTCACGGACGCGGAACGGGCGCACCGATTCCTCCATCCATCGCTCACCGATCTCTATGACCCATTCGCGCTGCGCGACATGGAGACGGCGGTCGCTCGCCTCCTCGCCGCCATCGCAGCCCGCGAAGGCATTCTCATCTACGGCGATTACGACGTGGATGGCACCACGGCCGTGGTGCTCCTGATGACGGCGATTCGCCTGGCCGGCGGCAGCGCCTTCTATCACGTGCCGCACCGGTTGAAGGACGGCTACGGCATGCGCTCGTCGGTGGTCGAGGACGCGGCGGCGCGCGGCGTGAAGCTGATCGTAAGCGTCGATACGGGCATACGCGCGGCGGAAGTCGTGAAGCGGGCGGCGGAGCTGGGCATCGCGACCATCGTCACCGATCATCACTTGCCAGAAGCCGAATTGCCGCCGGCGCTGGCCGTGCTCAATCCGAATCGAAGCGATTGCGGGTATCCGAACAAGGACCTCTGCGGCGCGGGCGTGGCGTTCAAACTGGCGCAGGCATTGCTCGAGCGATCGGGGCGGCCGGCGGAGCGAGTGGCGCGGGTTTCGGAATCGCTGCTGAAGCTGGTGGCGATTGCGACCGTGGGCGACATCGTGCCGCTCACGGGCGAGAACCGCGCCATCGTCAAACTCGGGCTCGATGGCCTGAGCGATGTGCGCAACATTGGTCTGCAGGCGCTGCTCGAGGTGGCCGGCTTCGCCCGCGGCGCGTCCATCGGCGCGCGCCAGGTGGCGTTCCAGATTGTGCCGCGCATCAACGCCGCCGGCCGCATGGACACGGCGCAGAGCGCGATCGAGTTGTTTTTGACCACCGACCCGGCGCGCGCGCACGAGCTTGCCAAACAGCTTCACGATCAAAACGTGGATCGCCGCCAGGTGGAGGCCGCCATTTGCGATACGTGCCAGGGTTTGCCGGCGGACGCTTCCGCCGCGGCGCTCGTTTATTACGCCAAGGACTGGCACCGCGGCGTGGTCGGCATCGTCGCCAACAGGTTGATGGACCGGCTGCACCGACCGGTGTTCGTGCTCGGACGCAATGAGGACGACGGCATGGCGCAAGGCTCGGGGCGCAGCATTCCGGCGTTCGATTTGCTGGGCGCGCTCGAATCGATGCGCGACCTATTCGTGCGATTCGGCGGCCACAAGTACGCGGCCGGTGTGACGCTCGATCCGGCGCGCGTGGACGAGTTCCGGCGCCGGTTCAACGCGTATGCCGCGGCCCGGCTGAGCGCGGAGGATTTCGCCCCGCGTTTCGAGATTGACGCAGTCGCCGAACTGGGCGAGATCGACGAAGCCGCCGTGGCCGACGTCCTCACGCTCGCGCCCTTCGGCCACGGCAACCGCGCGCCGCTCGTCGCCGTGCGCGGCGTGGAAGTGGCCGCGCCGCCGGTGGTAATGAAGGAGAAGCACCTGCGAATCGCCGTGCGGCAGAACGGCCGCAGCCTGACCTTAAAGGCCTGGAATTTTTCCGCCCGCGCCGCCGAATTCGCCCCCGGCGCCCGCCTCGATGTCGCGTTCGAATTGGAAGACGACCCCTACTCCGCCGCGCGCGGCTATGCACCTTGGTCGGCCACCCTCAAAGATGCGCGCCCGGCACAAACCTGAGCACCCGCCAGGACCCATGCGCGGCTCAGCTCGTTCCAAATCGCGCGTCATCCATCCGGAATTGCCGGACCGAAGCCAATTCGTCGGCACCCTTACCAGATGCCGGTTCACGTCTTCTTAGGCAAGGGCAGTATGAAAGCTCTCGACGGCTCCCCGAAAGCAACAAAGCCATGGTGCAGGTAGAAGCTCTCCGCTTGTTCATCCTTGGCATCGACGACAAGCGCGTACACTGCGACATCAGATCGGCCGGCACGCTCGATGGCATCCCACAGTAAGGCGCCCCCGAGTTTACGGCCACGGTAGGCGAGAGCGACGGCAAGACGCCCCAGACGCGCGACGGGCAGTGTGGGATAGCGTGGCAGGCGTTTGGCTAGCCGGAGTGGCATCTGCGCAAGGAGCACGCCGCCCGCAGCCAGTGTGTAGAAACCGGCAATCCTGTCTGTCGCGATCTCGCGCGCCACAAAGCAAGCCGTGGCGCGGCGGCGCACATCCTGTCCGGCCTGCTCCCGGAAATAGCGATCAAGCGCGTCCACTCCGCACATAAACTCCGTGCGGCCGTGGCTTGGCCCAAGTGGCTCTATGATGAAGGAGCCCGTCATCGGGAGGATGCGATCAAACGGGCATGAGCGTTCCTGGCGCGCTTCAACGCAGGCGCAAGAACCGGCGGATTCAGAAGCAATTCCACAAAGCGCCGCTGGTCTTCGATGGACAAGCGAATCACCTGGGCTTCGTCGATTGTCCTGTGTGCGATCTCCTGGGCCGCGGCAACCACAAAATCGCTGATACTGCGGCCCTGCAGTGCCGCGGCACGCTTGACGACCTTGAGCGCGGCGGGCGCAATGCGAGCTTCGATACGCGCTGTGCGGGTTGCCCGCTGGGGCATGGCTGAAACTCTCCTCTCCATATTGTACGGGATTCTACCTCACAGAATCAACCTGCCGGAGTTCGACCCAGCCGAGCCGCGGTTAAGCCAACCGGAACCAACCGGGGACATCCATGATAAGGGCTTGTCAAGGGAAAACAGAATTCTCCCTGCACTTGGATGAGTTTCCTGAAGCGCCATAGCGTATCCACCGAGTTGCACGACGACTCGCTGCTTGCGATCCGTTGCCGATTGGGTCAACGCATCAGCGTCAGCGTGACCAGACATCCATTTGCGGGAGCGGCGCGACGCCGTCCACGAAGATTGAGTTTGTATAAGCCGGCCGGCCTCGAAACAGTCACGCTGGCACATGAGGAGGCAGGTCCCCCTGGTGCAGTCCCCGGTTAGGCGAGGAGCGGCCGGTGGATCGCTGGCAAATCGTCGTTGCGCCGCACACAGTGAGGCGTGGTTGTTTTCCCGCCGGTGAGCTCTGAGCTCTTTTTGCGCCACAGCCTGAACCTCCGCTGCGGCCGCCGGCGCGCTGCGCACCTCGAAGGGCTGGCCGGATTTGTCCACCGCCAACAGGTACGCCACCAGCTTTCGTGCCACGGCCAGGGTCGCCCGATTGCGATTCCCGCGCGCCAGCTCCCGCTCGTGTAGCGCCGCCAGTTGCGGGTTCCACCGCGGCGCCAGCTTGGCCGCTTCGACTAAGACTGTCTGTAAGTGGGCGTTGCGCTGTTTCGAAAGCGGTCCCCGCTGTTGTTTGTCGGCTGAACTTACCAGCGCGGAAGTCAGTCCGCAGTAACTCACCGCGTGCGCCACGGAAGAGAACCGGTGCGGGTCGCCCACTTCCAGCGCCCACGTCAGCGCCGTCACTTCGCCCACGCCCCGAATGCTCTCGAGGAGTGTCACTCGCTTGCTCAGTAGCTCGTCTCTCTTCAGCCTGGCTAATAACTGCTGCTGCGTGGTTTCGAACAGTTCCATCGCGCCGCGGCTGAGCCGCAGTAAGTCCTTCACCGAGTCCGGCACCTCCGCCACGGTCTCCAGTAACTGGGTGAAGTATTGCTTCCCGTGCAGCCGCTCCTTGTTGTACTCCGCGCCTACTTCCATCAACAGTCCACTTACCTTGTTCTTCATGCGCGTCGCCTGCGCGACCACCAGGTTCCGGTAGCGCAGCGTCCGCCGTAACTCGCGTATCTCCACCGGCGCCACATAGCACGCCGGCAGTAAGTCGCAGCGCACCATGTCGGCGATCTTCCGCGCATCCATCTGGTCGTTCTTCTTCTTGGAGGCGGCGATGGCTTTCATCAGTGCCGGGTGCCCCATCTGCAGCTCGGCCGCAAACGGCCGCAGCGCGTCGTAGATCCAGCCGCTGAACAGCGTCGCTTCCATCGCGCCGCGCCAGGGCTCCGGCCGCTCGCCGGCCCACCGCCGCAGTTCGTCGTGCGTCGCCCGCACCTTGCCTTCGTCGACGATCTTCCCGCCGGCCGTCTTCACGCAGTAGCTGACGCTTTTCTTGTGTACATCGAATCCGATATAGTGGTTGACGTTCATGGGGTTCTCCTGTTCGAGGTTTCTGAGCCGGCTCGCGAAAGCCGGTCTCGGCATTGTACCCTTCAGGAGAACCCTTCGTCATTTCAGCCCTTATACATTCAAACAGTAACCAATTACCCAGCTTCCGAATACACTTCGACCCTCGATCACACCCCCCAACGAACAATCTTTGCCCCTGTTTTCATGGCGCTGCTCTGGTTCCTGCTTACCCATGGAGTAGCCGTCAGCGCCTCGTGCGGGATAATCGGATTGGGGCCAGTTCCTCAATGCGTCAAATATTAACAAAACGGGGTGAGTTTGCCCCGCCTGGAGAGGCTCAAGTGCTTGATTCCATTGCAAAGCGTCATCGAGAAACGGGGCGAATTCACCCCGTTTCGGTAACATCTTGAGTCGCGCCCTGGTCCGCAAGTGCTTTCCTGAGGAGGCCTGACCCAATGCCACGGATGCCACGCTGCCATTGGCTCGCCCTGTCCGCGCTCCCGATCTTCGCCACCCTGCAGCGGCGTCCGTCGATCATTCGAATTGTGGAGCGTGTGCCAGTTCTAGAGGCTGGTCCGGCAGTGCGGAAGAATTGGTCCCGATTCACGAAAACAACCCGCGCCACGACCGGTCGAGATGCATCCAGCGCTCGGTGGACCGGAACGAGATCGTCGAGGTCTCCGGGACATAGAGCAGCCCATGCCCTTTCGGGCACGCGAACTCAGTCCCGCTCCAATCGAGGATCGCGTGCGAACGCTGCCCCATCGGCGCGGGGTGTGCCAGCCAGCGGAGACACTCCGGGCAGCGCCGGCGCTGGTCGATCAGCACCCATCGGAACGCGACGACGTACCCGACGATCATGCAATGCCCGATCGTCGGTCCAGCGATCGGCCACAGGCATAGCCCGCCGAAGAAGACGAGTGGCAACACCAGCGCGATCTTGCCTGCGAAGAATACCCAGCGCCATCCACAGCGATTCGCAGGGCACTCCCCCAAGCGCAGCGACGTGGTTGCCGCCAACGCCGGCAGGGACAGTATAGCCATACCCAGCATGAACAGAAGCGGCGGCCCGATTGGCAGCCGCGGGCAGCAGCGTGGGGTGTGGCGAAGAGCGAACAACGCGCACGCCGGCGCCAGCTATTGCACCCACATCGTCACGCCGCTTTGGCTCATCGCAGTGCCCACGCGTACCAGGATCGGGACCGCGCCTGAACCCGCCAGCGCAGGAACCACCGCGTTCACCTGCAAAACGCCGGCCACGGCGCCCGGGCTTCGCCGGCAGTCTGCAACTGCGCTGGCTGGCCGCCGACCAGTACCATAATCGATTCCTGCGGCGTCGGCGTAACCGGGCCGACGCTGGACGTGTTCACCGGAGTCACCGTCCCGTCGGCTCACTCGAGGTCGGAGGAAGCCGCCGTGCAGTTCGAAGAGGTCGCGGTCCCCCCCGTTCTGGCATTGGGCTTGAATCGGGACGGCGCCCGGCCTGTCGGCCGCGACCTGGGTCGCGATGCCGGACGTCAGCCTCCCGATCGCATCCGATGAGCTGTCCGACAGACAAGCAAACTGGCGAAATGTGAACCCTGAAAGAGACGATTCAAGGGCTGGACAAAGGTGACCCGACGCCGGTCAACCGCGGTCGACGACGCCGCGTGGCTTGAGACGGGTTACTCTTGGCCGCATTGCCGCCGAACCGGACCGATGGCCGATCAGTGTTCGGAAAAGGCGATCTGAGGCACGACTTCTGGGATGTCCCGGTTGCGTCACCTTTTCGCCCCGTCGCCATGCAGGATCAAGTGGCATCCGCCGATCATACCGATAGGTGGAGTGTGTGCCGCGCGGCCTTTTCGGAGGTGGGGCAGTTTGCGAGCCGGCAGCACATGGCTCTGCCTGCAGCCAATGCGGGAATGCGAGCCGGCAGCAAACGGCTCTGCCTGCAGCCGATGCCGGAAGCGGCGTCTTATGAGATTGATCGCCGCTCGCGTCTGAACCGCGGATGGTCGGTCGCAAGCCGAGTTGCGGCCAATGCCGGCCGGCATATCCGTGCAAAGGGCGTGATCAGATAGCTTGCCAGTCGCGAACCATTCCAGACAGCCAATTTCCGGCGGCCCACGTGCGAGCAATTGACTGCATCGGTGTCGTAGCGTGGCAGGCAGAATCGCTCGAAACAAATGGCACGTCGGCGGCTGTCCGGTCCCCGGCAGCGAAGAATCACACCGCAGGACCAACGGCCGCCGCTGACTTGGCGATGCGCACCGTCTCCGCTTCCTTAAGGCGCGCCTTCTCGGCGGGAGCGAGCAGCGCGGCAGTGTCGATCAGGCGGAACGCCTCGGCGATGCGATCGGCGCTGGCGTCGCCGCTCGATTGGGCTCGTGCCAAGGCGAGCGTGACCAGGCAATCCGCGGCATCGGGGTGCTGCCATGCAGCGAGCAGCTCGTACGCCCCCTTGGCGAGGGCTTCGGCTTCGACAAACTCGCCCGCCGCCAGGCAGGCTCTGGCGAGCAACCCTTCGGCGGAGGCGATCTCAGGCGCGGGAGCGTACGGGTGGGCGCGCCAAAGGTCGACGAGTTCGCGGCAATCGGCCATGGCGAGATCGGGACGGTTTGCCAACAGGCGGAGTTCGGCGCGTTCGGCCAGAAAAGCGCGGCGCAGGTTGGGCGGGTGTGCCGGTTCCGCGGGCAGCTCCCTGCGGGCCTCATCCGCCAAACCGCATTGGCGAAGCATGGCGGCCAACTTGACCCGGTACCGCCCGGCCGTGCTTGCGGCCCCACCCGATTCGAGATGGGCGACGCCCTCGCGCATCAATTCGATGGGAAGGGTGGATTGGCCGGTGGGCCACAACTCGTCGCCGAGATCGGCGATATCTTCCCAGGCAAGGTTCCGGCGGGCGGCCGGAGTCTCCGGGGAGCGAAACAAATCCGCGGCGGACCGCGCGACGTCCAGCCCAGTCTCGATTTCTCCCAGATGCAAGTGGCAGACGGCCTTATAACGTAGCACGTGGGCGCGCAATGAGATGCTGTTGGGTCCCCCGGGAAGCGAGTTGAGGGCTTGGCCGATTTCGCCGAGCGCGGCTTGGAAATCGCCGTTGTACAGGTGCGCCTGGGCGAGCATGGTGAAGGTGACGGCGGGCCCGGTAACGTCGGCGCCGCTGGTCTTCTGCTTCTCTAGTATGGCTACGACTGAGGCGCAGGCAGGGCCTGCCGCGGAAATGTGATGGCGGCGGACCGCGACCCGGAAGAAGCCGCTCCAGACGTTACCCGCCAGCGCCGGGCTGCCGGCGACTTCGGCTTGGCATTCGAGACACTTGCGGTATTGGAACTCCGCGGCTGGCCAATCGTCGACCACACCATAGGCTGTACCCAGGCCCTGGTGGCAGGCGGCGATCATGAAGGCATTGTCCTGGCCGAATGCGAGCGACCGCTGGAGCATGGTCTCTTTCAGCTCGATTTCCTTGTCGAAATCGGCTCGTCCGTGACACTCATCCGCCTCCAGCGCCATCTGCAAGAGACGCTGCCGGTCCAGCAGCAGGCGGCCCGCCGGGGTCCAGAGAATGAGGTGCAACAGCATCGTGCCGTCGCAGTAGCCCAGCGGAATCAGGTTGCCCACGGCCATGACGCCGGCGATGACCGCGTTGAAGGACACGACCCACCACCAACTCTGCCAAGCGGTTCCAGGCAGGGAATAGAAGACGGCAAGAAGAGCCAGACAGGTGAGCGCATTAACGGCGGGGCCGGCGGCGACCACGGCGATTTGGTTGATGCGCAGATTGCGATCGGAAACCGGGATGGCGCCTGTGTATCCCCCGCTCTCGAACAGCCGTCCCAGGTCGAAGCGGAATTGGAAGCCGGACTGGCCGCGCCAGAAAGCGAACGGTCCGATGGAGATCACTTGGACTTTGAAGCCGACGGCCCAGGCGACGATGGTGTGCCCCCATTCATGCAAGGCCGTCTGGACGAAGATAAACCCCAGGAACCCCAGCCACCATGTCCAACCCGAGCGCCACACGGGCATGCCGGTGCGTTTCGCGTACATCTCAAACGGCGCCTGGATAACAAATGCGGCCATCCACAAGATGGTCAGGACCACCTGCTGTGCCTTCGACTTACGTTTGGAGTTCCAGAAGTCCGTGGTGGGCTTGGCCGGAGCGGCGTCGGCCGGCGCGCGCCGCGACGACTTGGTCGAGAACTCCCAAAGGCCAATCGCGCCGGCAATCGTGAGCCAGGGGATTCCAACGAGCAGCAGGACCGAGGTGACGATGCCGACGGGACGTGCCCACCGTTTATCGCGCTTCATGCCCGAAGCGGTTAGCCAGCAGAGTAGCGCGGTAATCAAAAGGTAAAGGTGGGCGAAACCGTAGGCCCGGAGCAGCATGGAAGAGGGACCGCCAGCGTATTCCCCGAAGAGCAGCCGGCCCCAGAAATCGACGTACAGGACGTGGCGGACCACGAACTGGCCGGCGAAGATGAACAGGAACCCGAGGGCATCGAACATCCAGCGAATCAAGATTCGGCGGTTGGGTAGGTGGCGCATTGCGCCCCAATGTAGCAGGCGCGGCCGGCACAAAGAAGACTGACCAAAGATAGTGGGAGTTGGCTCTCTGTGCGCCCATCTCACTGCACCGGAACGAGAGTGACGCAGACGGCAGCCAAGGCCGCGATGCGGCGACTAACGACAGACCGCGAACAGCGACGGCTCGTCCTACTGGTCACTTCCCGTCTCCGCTCGCGCGGTGTTTTTTGTTCGACTGTCTCTCTCGGGCGGCTGGTCAACGCGGCTGCGGATCGGTGCGTGAGTCGCTGCGCGAGTCGCCGCGTTTGATCTGGGCGCGGCGGCGGCCGGATTCCAGATTGGCGGCGGCTTTCTCCTTGGCGGCCTCGCTGATCTGGACGCGGTTGTTGACAGCCACGGCGCCGGCGGCTTTGGCCATGCGGGTGGCGGCGCCCTTGTGTTGCACGACGCTGGTGTGACCCTCGATGGTGGCGACGCCGCCCTGGACGTGAACCTGTAGATGATCCAGCGAGATCTTCTTCGACCGGGCGAGGCGGGCGCGGATGTCGGCTTCCATTTGCGAATCGGATACATGCGGCTGCGCGGCGGGAGCGGCGGTTCTAGGCCGCGCGGCGGGCACGGCGGCCTTGGGTTGCGCGGGGGCTCCAGTCGATGGCGTGCGCACGGTCTGCGCGCCGGCGGCGGCGGCAAGCAGCGCTAGCGCGGTCAGGACACGAACCGAAGACATATACAAGGAGTGCGCCGCGCCCGTCGTACCTCTCAGGTTTCTGTGCTACAGTTAGTCTTTCTCAAGGCTTAGAGCACTTTTCATGGCCGAACAAATCCTGCTCCAAGGCAAAATCCTGGGCACCGAAAACTTTCTCTCGGCGGCAGCCGCCGAGACGCGCCCCGCGCGGAGCGCCGGCGAGGACTTACTGGCCGGGCGTTCGCAGTGGATCACCCTGATGAGCGAAGTGCTGCCGCGGGCGCTGCTGGCGGAGCTGGGCCTGGCGCGCATCCTATTGGGATCGAGCGGCGGCGGGCAGTTTCTGCTGGTGCTGCCGGGCACCGTGCGCGAGACGGCGGAAGAATTCCTGCGGGCGGCGGCGCGGCAAATGTCCGAGCTGAGCTTGGGCCGCGTGAAGCTGGTCTGGGGCGTGACGGACAACCTGGGCGACTGGTCGGTGATCCGGCGCCGGTTGAACGAGGCGCTCGATCATCAACGCAACCGGCCGCTGGCGGACGCGAGCGAGGGTGCGTTTGTGCCGGCCGTGGCGGCCTCGAACGCCGCGGCGGATGCGTATTTCTCGAAGGAACTGGGCAGCAAGGTGCGCGAGGCAGCGCAGGTGGGCTGGTCGCCGGAATCGCCGGGGAAGGTATCGATCGAGGGCGGCAAGTACACCTGGAGCCTGACCGCGAATCTGTCGCCGGACGCGATCCTGCTGGCGCGCCACGCGGCGCCGAGCGACGACGGCAAGCAGGCCGCACCGGTGCAGACGCTGGCGCGGCGTTCGCAGGGGCGCTCGATCTGGGGCGTGCTGCGCGGCGACGTGGATAACTTCGGATTGCGCTTGCGGCGCGTCAATTCGATTGAAGAGCACGTGCCGCTGTCGGTGCTGTATAAGCAGTTTTTCGCCGGCGAGCTGGAAGTGCTCTGCTCGATGCCGGAGTTCTGGCGCAAGGTGAGCATCCTTTATTGCGGCGGCGACGATTTCGCCGTGTACGGGGCGTGGGACGCGTTGATCGCGCTGGCGCGCGAGGTGCAGCGGCTGTTCCACCGGTTCACGGAAGAGAATTTGAAGGAGTATCCGGGGCAGGAGGGCAAGACCATTTCGATGGCGATCGCTCTCGCGCCGGAGGCCTACTATCCGCTGGCGGCGGTCTATGAGGACGCCGGGCGCAACTTGGCGCTGGCGAAATCGGCCGACAAGGATTGCATTTATCTGCTGGGCCGCATCCTCGAATGGCGCCACCTGGCGGACGCAGCGGAATTGAAAGACACCGTGACGCGGCTGGTGCACGATTTCCGCATGTCGCGGCAGTTCCTGTATCAACTACGCAGCTTCTACCGGCACGAAGCGTACGCCGACGGGCCGGCCGGGCAGGCGGAAACGCAGCGCACGTGGCGTTTCCAGCGCCGTTTCAACCGCATCCTGAGCGGCACGCGCGATCGCGAGTTTCAAAAGCTGCGCACGCATTTGATTAACGAAATGAGCGGCCGCAAGTCGGCCGAAGTGAAGATGCGGCCCGCCGGGCTGGTGGCCCTGGAGTGGGCCAGATTGGTGACCGAGGTCTAACACATGGCACAAGAGAACGAACAGCGGACGCGGGAGGCACGGCCACCGCGGGAAGGGCGCCCGCCGCAAGGCGACCGGGGCCCGCGCCCGGGCGGCGATCGCGGAGAACGCGGCGACCGTGGCGACCGCAGAGGACCCGACCGCGGGCGATTCGAAGCCCCGCCGGAGATCGAGCTCGAGAAGCTCATCCACGACAGCCTGTATCTGGACAACCAGGCGCACGCCGTCGTCAGCCGCATGCGCGACATGGATTCCGGCACCAAGAGCCAGTTGCGACGCCTGTACGGCGCGGTGCGCCGCGCGGTGCGGACGCCGGAGAGCGAGCGCCAGCACGAGTTCGTGATGCTGCGCGCGCGCCTCGCATATACGATCGCGCGGCACGGATTGCGCAGCCTGGATCAACTGGAAAAACTGCTGCTGCAGGTGACGCGGAAGAACGACATCAAGGGATACGAACGGTTCAAGGACCTGTTCGAGGCCATCGTGGCCTACAACGAGTAAAGCATGAGCGCACACACTTCCCAAACCGAGTTGAAACTCATCGGCAAGCTGATCCTGGAAGCGGAGATGACCTGCGAAACCGGCCTGCACGTCGGCGCCGGCAAGGGTTCGCTCGAAATCGGCGGTTCCGATAATCCGGTGGCGAAAGACGCCTTCGGCAGGCCATATGTGCCGGGCAGTTCGCTGCGCGGCAAGATCCGTTCGCTGCTGGAGCAGAGCTCCGGCCTGGCGGTGCCGGCCGAGATGGTCTACCTGTCGCGCCGCAAGGGCCAGGAAGTCCGCATCCACCAGAGCGACCGCGCCGACGACGACATTTGTCTCCTGTTCGGCCGCAGTCCGGGCCGCATGGAGCGGGTGGCGGGCGAAACGCTCGAGACCACGCAGGCCACGCCGGCGCGGTTGGCGGTGTTCGACGCGCCGCTCGACGTCGAGAGCATCACGGCGCAGATGCGCGAGAATCTGGACGACGAACTGACCGAGGTCAAGAACGAGAACGCCATCGACCGCATCACGTCGCAGGCGAACCCGCGCACGCTTGAGCGGGTGCCGGCCGGCGCGCGTTTCCAGGCGCGGCTGGTGATGGACGTGCTGTGCGAGGAAGATGCGCCGCTGTTCCTGCGCGTGCTGGAAGGGCTGCGGCTGCTTGAGGACGACGCGCTCGGCGGCGGCGGCTCCCGCGGCAGCGGACGCGTATCGTTCGGCAAGCTGCGCCTGGTGTGGCGCGGTCGCGACTATTACGCCAAGGGCGCGGCGGAAAAAGAAATCGCGGCGGGCGCCGCCTTGGGAGAGATTCAGGCAGCGGTGGCCGCGGCGGCCTTCGCCTTCCTGCGCGAGGAAGCATGACGCCTGGGCTGATCGTCCGCCTGCGGCCGGCGGGCCCGTGGCGCGTGGGGCCCGATACGGGCGCGCGCAGCCGCGTGGACTCGATCTACCACAGCGATTCCGTGTACGCCGCGGTGACCGCCGCGATGGCGCGCCTGGGCACGCTCGACGAGTGGCTCGGGGCAACCGCGCGCGCGGGCGAGCCGGCCGTGTCGTTCAGTTCCTGCTTTCCCTTTCTCGACGAGATCGGCTTCATCGTGCCGCCGCGGACCATCTGGCCGCCGCAATCGCCGTCGCTGATGGGCGCGCGGGTGCGCTGGAAGAGCGCGCGCTTCGTGCCGCTCACGATGGTGCAGGCCCTGGTGGCGGGTGGGCGTCCGGACGAGAACGCCTGGACGATGGACGGGCCGAGCGAATGCCTGGTGCCGGTGGGACGGTTGGGCCCATTTAGAACGTCAGTGCGCTTCAGCGCGGCCGTGGACCGCATGACGGGCGCGAGCGAGCGGCATTCGATCGCATGCCTGGAATTCCGCGCCGGAGCGGGGTTGTGGCTGGTGACGGCATTTCACGACGAGGCGGCGCGGGAACGCTGGAGCGACGCGGTGAAAGCGGCGTTCCGGCTGTTGGCCGATAGCGGCTTCGGCGGCGAGCGTTCGCGCGGTTGGGGACGCTCGGAAGCGCCCGAGTTTATCGAAGGGACATTGCCTGAGTTGATTCTGCCGGCGATGGCGCCGGCGGCCGGCGCGCCGGTCGAGACGCTGCCAGCCGAGCCGCCGGAGGCAGACATCGAATCGTCGGCTACGCCCAGCGCCTCCGAACTGGAATCGCTCGCGCGCGAGATCGAAGAACCGGGTGGGGCAGGCGCTACCGCCTGCCAACCGCAGGAGTCGATATCGCCCTCACCCGAAAACGGCGACGCGCCCAAAGGCGAAGGATCGGCGGCGAACGCTGCGCGCGAGACTGCAGGCTCGGTCGGTCTGCTCGAATTGGAAGCGCCAGTCGAGGTGGAGGCTACGGACGAAGCGCCGGTGCCCGAACCGCAGCCGGAAGCAGTGGGGACCCTCGAGGCCGGCGCGAAGGCGCATTGGCTGCTCTCGTTGTTCACGCCATCCGGGCAGGACGCGGTCGATTGGGCGCGTGGCAATTACTGGCTGGTCGAGCGCAGCGGGCGCGTCGATAGCCCGGCCGGCGCCGGGGAATTGAAAAAAACTTTGCGCATGGTGGGAGAAGGATCGGTGGTCTACGCGAAGGCCGCGCCTCACGGCAGCGCGCCCGACGTGGCGCCCGATGGCTTCCCGCATCCCGTGTTCCGCGCCGGTTTCGCGGTCTCGGTGCCGCTGCCGGAGGTGAGTTGATGCGATACCGCCTCACATGTCTGACGCCGCTGCTGGTCGGAGACGGCCGCAAGCTGAGCCCGATCGATTACATGGTCTGGAAGGACCACGTCAACGTGCTCGACCAGTGGCGCATTTTTCGCCTGCTGGCCAAGGGGCCGCGCCTGGACGGTTACCTGGCGCAGTTGAAGACGGCCGAGAAGCTGGATTTCGCGAGTTGGGGCGGCTTCGCGCAGAACTTCGCCGGGCGCCGCATTCCGTTCGAGAGCGCGGCGTATTCGTCGTATTGGAATCGCGCCGCGGGCGAGAGTCTGCACATTCCGACCTTTGCCGCGGGCGCTTCCGGCCCGTATCTGCCCGGCGCCGCGATTAAAGGCGCGCTGCGCACGGGCATGCTTTTCGCCAGTTGGCGCGATGGGATTCTGCAGGACCTGGCGGCGAAAGTGAAGACCGAGCGGCCGCCGCGCCATCCGGCGGAAGCCGTGGAAGATCACGCGCTCGGCGCCAATGGCGCCAGCCGGATGCGGTTCATCGGTGCGGGCGATTCGGCCGTGGTCGCAAACGATTCGTTCAAAGTCTATCTGGTGCGCACGTCGACCTTGCAACCGCGCGGCGGCGGCTTGGTGCTGGGATGGAAGCAAAGCCCGCGCGGCGCCGTCGATGGCGCCCGTCCGGACGATAGCACGCCGATGTTCGCCGAAATGGCCGCGCCCGGAACCGTGTTCGCAGGCCGTTGGGACGAGAACCGTTTTCTCGCGTCGCCCGAAATCCGCCGCGGCGTGCGCTGGCCCGAATCGTTGAACCGCGCGCGCTTCTTCGAAGCCGCCAACGTGTATGCCGCCGGCTTGCTCGCCCTGCAGCGCAATTACGCATCGTGGGCCGGGATGGGCCTGTTAGACCAGAGTCTGGATGCGCTCGAAAAGCGTCTGGCCGAAGCGCGCGAGCGCGGCACCTGCCTGCTGTCGCTAGGTTGGGGCGGCGGCTTGCCCGCTAAGAGTGCCTGGCTCGACACGACTAACTCAGATTACCGCGACATACTGCGCGCGTATATGTTTTACAATCGCGCGCTCGACAGTAATCTCCCCTTCCCCAAGACCCGCCGCATAGTCTTCCTGAATAATAGACCCGCGACGCTGCCGGGGTGGGCGGAGCTGGGGATCGAAGAGTAGGCGGCGAGGCGTGCCGCGTCGTGGCCAGTCAATCCATTGGCGATCCACGGCCTTCGCCCCGCGAAATTGCGTCACAACACATACGGAACCAACGCCCGGACGCGCGCCCGGTAAGCAGGATAATCCTCCGGAAATCTCGTCACCAGAAGCCTCTCCTCCTGCCTCAGCTTGACCCAGAAGCCAACGAAGAACAGCGCCACCCCCACGAACGCAACCAGCCGGCCGGAGCCAATGGCCGTCCCCAGCCCCATCAGCAAATGGCCAGTGTAGATCGGATGTCGCACCAGAGCATACGGTCCCCGTTCCACCAACTGGTGCCCCTGCTTCAATTCGACATCTCTGCTCCACTCGTTGCCCAGGGTCCTACGGGACCACACGCACACCAGCAGCCCCAGCGCGCAGATCGCAACCGCAAGCGAGCCAGAAACGGCCGTCCGCCGTATCGCCACTATTCCAAACGGGTACGCCCAGGCGACGATCAACAGAATGTACCCCAGCCAGATTGGCATCCGGGCCAGCCGGCCGCTCCAGTCCTGACCCTCCGCCGTGGGCTTGGTGGAGCGCGCACCGATGTTCCAATACACCACAAGCGAAACCCAACAGGCGAGAATAGGTATTCCGGTCAGCATAGCCTCATCCTATCGCCGTCGAACCCTATCGCAACCCAACCAGACCGCCAGGCTGCGAACGCATCCCACGATACTCTCAACATTTTCAAGATCCCCCGCGCAGGCCGCGCGGGAGATTTCATTTATCAATACGAATGCCTGGGTATCGGGGTTCCCCCTTTATGGGAACCAAAAGGAACATGGTCAAGGGAAGACCGATCAGTCCGCCATGTTTCGGATTCCCGTGGGGGAAGCGAGAAAATGCATCGCTCCCCGCTTCGCTCCATGAAACCGGGACAGGTTGGGGCGGTGGCATGCCAACTAAGAAACCCTGGATAGACACGACTAACTCCGATTACCGCGAGATACTGCGCCGGTACTCGATGTGTAATCGCGCACCGGAAAGCAATCTCCCCTTCCCCAAGACCCGCCGCATCGTATTTCTGAATAACAGACCGGCGACTGTGCCGCGATGGGCGGAGTTGTCAGTGTAGATGCAGCGTTGCGCGGCTCTGAGAACACCCCACTACAGACGAGTTGGTCAGGGATGGTGCGCGAATAGTGCGCGAAGGCCCATTACGAGCAGCCAGAGGAGGCCGATTTCGACCAAGAGGCGGTTAACGACGGGCAGCCTCTGGCTTACCAATTCCAAGAGGTCAAAAAAGCTGCTAATTCGGTTTCGCACGATGCACTCACTTTTTCCGCTTTCTACTCACGCCTTCCAGATATTCCTGTATTCCAATCAAATATGGCAGGGCATCTCCGTTGTCTGGCGCCGCAAGTCCTCTAAGCCATTCCAATTAAACGACTAAAGAATCTGCAAGTGTTGTGACTGACCCTCCATTGTGGCGAAACCCGGGGTGGAATCCGGGGTAACCAGCGACTGGATCAATTGCAGCGTTCTGTCAGTGCTGCAGCTCGGCACTGGTGTGGTTGGGTGCTGCCGCCGATTTCCATAGGCGAATCGGTCCGCGCGGTTCTTCGGCTGCTCGCCGTCCCTGGGCTCGATAGCATCGAGGAAGCAGGCCCAGAAAATGCGTCTGTCCCGTTTGATCGTTATGCTCCAACAACCGCCATTCCGGCCGATAAGACTGATGGGTATCCGAAATGACTAGCCTTTCCAGCGCCTTAGATGGGATGAATCGGGCCGCCGATAGTTTCGATGCAGCCGCCGCGCGGATTGCACGGACAGGGCAATCGGCGAACAATGCGCCGGGGGCGTCCACCGCCGCTATCACGGCCGGCGGCGCCGTGGGCGACACCGTGGACCTGAGTTCCTCGATGGTCTCGCTACTTGAGGCGCGCAATAACTTCGAGGCGAACACCAGGACTGTCGCAATCAGCGAACGGATGACGCAGGCAGCGCTGAACATGATCGGCTGAACAAGCTCCTGGGGCAAACAAGGGCGCAATTCGGCTAGCCACCACAACTAAAGTTCGGCGTCGCGGCTGCCGATCAATACCACCAGCGGGATCTGGCGATTCGCCGAGCAAAGACACGGCGAGTATGTCCATCGCTTCCGCGGAGGGTTGCTATGGTTTCTGCGACGAAGTTGTGTGTGGCTGCATTCGTACTTGGAGTGTTTGCGGGGACTCCGTGCCGGGCACAGGAGACGAACATATACTCTCACTCCGATTCCTGGTGGTGGGTAACTGGCGGTGTCACGGTGCAAGTGGCGGGGAGTTTTGCCGATTGGGCGACAAGTTGGAAACAGCCGGAAGCCAACCGGATGCTGGCGGATTCCTCCGGGCCGTACGCCGGCAGATTCTATCGCTCCGGTACGATACGGAAAGGGTTGCTGACCGGAGGCATGGCACTTGTGAGCTTCGCCATCGCGAAGAAGTTTCCAAGAACACGCAAGTTCGTTGGCTTGTTCAATATGTCGGTGGGCGCAGGCTATGCCGCCGAGGCCTTCCGGAATACCCAAGTGAATCCGTATTTCAAGTAATAGCCCGTCGGGCGCCGTCGACGAGCCTGGCACGTGTCGCGCTTCCCGTGCGCGACTGCCGCCGATCAAAACCGGCGGCGACGGTCGATCGCCCATCCCGGCTGGAGATTGCAGCGGGAGGCAGTATAGCCAGCGCTAAACGCTGCGTCCTACGGCGGGAGCGATGATCCGCAACTGCGCCATCAGCTCGATGAACTGTTCGGGCCGCAGGGATTGCGCGCCGTCGCTCAAGGCGTGGTCCGGATCGGGATGAACTTCGACCAGCAGGGCGTCGGCGCCGGCGGCCACGGCCGCGCGGGCCATGGGCGCGACCTTATCGCGACGGCCGGTGCCGTTCGATGGGTCGGCCGCGATCGGCAGGTGCGAGAGTTTCTTCACCACCGGGATGGCGGAGATATCCATTGTGTTGGTGGTGTAGGTTTCGAAGGTGCGAATGCCGCGCTCGCACAGGATCACATCGTAATTGCCACCGGCCAGTATGTGTTCGGCGGACAAAAGCAGTTCCTCGATGGTGGCCGCGATGCCGCGTTTCAGCAGCACCGGCTTGCGCTGCTTGCCGAGTTCGCGCAGCAGGTTAAAGTTCTGCATGTTGCGCGCCCCAATCATAAGGATGTCGGCGTACTTGCCCACCAGCGGGATCTGCGCGATGTCCATCACCTCGCTCACCACCAGCAGGCTGCGGGCGTCGGCGGCGGCGCGCAACAGCGCGAGTCCTTCCTCGCCGAGGCCGTGGAATCCGTATGGCGAACTGCGCGGCTTGAAGGCCCCGGCGCGGATGACCGCGGCGCCGGCGGCAGCCACGATATCGGCCGAACGCTCAATTTGTTCGCGGCTCTCCACGGTCGATGGCCCTGCCATCACCACGACGCGTCCACCGCCGAATTCGCTTTCGCCCACCTTCACCACGGTTCCGCCGGGACGAAAGTGGCGGCTGGCGAGCTTGTATGGAGACGCGATGCGATGGGCTTCCTTGACGCCATCCATCACGTCGAACACGGCCAGGTCGAACTCTTCCTGGCCGCCGACGCCACCGAGAACGGTGTGGACGTGTCCCGTCGAGCGGTGGACGTTGAACTCCATCTCGACCATGCGGTCGATTACCGCCTGGATGTTCTCTTCAGTGGCGCCTGCCTGCATGACCACGATCATGGCTACGCTCCGTCCTGCTTCATGCGCGTCCGCTGCACGGTGCGCGCTTCATCGATAATACGTTCGAAAACACGGCGCAGACCGTCCGCGGGCAGCGGGCCGCCGTTCGATTCGGTCACATTGGCGAAGACTTCGCTCTCGCGCTTGGGCTCGTAGATGGGCAAGTGCGCCAGGCGCTTGATGCGTCCGATTTCCTCGACCACGCGCATGCGCTCATTGAGCAGCCGCACGATATCCCGGTCCACCACGTCGATCTGTGCGCGCAGCCCGTCCAACTGCGGCGCCGCTTCTTCTTCGGTCATGCCTGCGCTCCAAAACCGTGTTTCAACTCGCGGGTGAAACTCTCGAGCCGAATCTCGAGCGACGGGTTGTCGCCGTTCTTCTCGATCAAGCGGACGAACGCGCTGCCGACCACGACGGCGTCCACCTGTCCGCCCAGTGCCGCGACTTGCTCCGGGGTCGAGATGCCGAAGCCCACGGCCAGTGGCAGATCGGTGATGGCACGCATGGCGCCGACGAGCGGTAGGGTCGAGCCGGATAGCGAATCGCGCTCGCCGGTGACGCCGGTGCGCGAGACCAGGTAGACGAAGCCGGTCGAGTAACGCGCCACCAGCGCCAGGCGGCGCGGCGTGGAAGTGGGCGCGGCCAGAAACACGGTGTCGAGACCCTGCCCGTGCATGGCGGCGACGTAATCGTGCGCCTCTTCGACCGACGCGTCGGTCAACAGGCAGCCATCGATGCCGGCCGCGGCGGCATCGCGCGCCAACCGCTCCAGGCCATAGCGGAGCACCGGATTCAGATAGGTAAACAACAGGAGCGGCGCTTCCGAACGCTGTCGGATTTCGCGCGCGATCGAGAGCACACGCGCGAGCGAGGTGCCGGCCTTCAGCGCGCGCTCGCCAGCGCGCTGGATCACCGGACCATCGGCGACGGGATCGGAAAACGGCACGCCGAGTTCGATCAGGTCCGCGCCGCCGCGCAGGAGCGCTTCGACCAGCGCGGGCGTGCGCTCCGGCGTCGGATCGCCCGCCGTGATGTACGCGATGAGACTCTTGCGTCCGGCGCGTTTCCGCTCTGCGAACATGCGACCGATGCGCGTCATGGCTCGTCGATCTCCGGGAAGTTTTCGCGATAAATATCGATGTCTTTGTCGCCGCGGCCGGACAGGTTGACCAGGAAGATCTTGCCGGCGGCGGCGGGCGCGCGGCGCACGGCTTCGGCCACCGCGTGGGCGCTTTCGAGCGCGGGGATGATGCCTTCCACACGCGAAAGCTGGAGCGCGGCGGCGAGCGCTTCGGAATCGGAAGCGGCCACGTATTCGGCCCGGTGTTGATCGTGCAGCAGGGCGTGCTCGGGGCCGATCATGGCATAGTCGAGACCCGCCGACACCGAGTGCGTGAGCGACACCTGTCCATCGTCATCCTGCAAGAGGTAGCTGTAAGCGCCTTGCAGCACGCCGGGAGCGCCGCCGCGGAAGCGCGCCGCGTGTTCGCCCAGCCCATTGCCGCGACCGCCGGCTTCGACGCCGACGAGCGCGACGGCCGCATCCGGAAGAAACGCATTAAAGATACCGATGGCGTTGGAACCGCCGCCGACACAGGCGAAAACGGCATCGGGCAGACGGCCTTCGGCTTCGAGAATCTGCCGCCGCGCCTCTTCGCCGATGACCTTTTGAAAATCGCGCACCATCATCGGATAGGGATGCGCGCCCAGCGCCGAGCCCAGCAGATAATAGGTGTCGCCGACGTTGCTCACCCAATCGCGCATGGCCTCGCTGATGGCGTCTTTCAAGGTGCGGCTGCCCGAGTCGACCGGCTCGACGCGCGCGCCGAGCAAGCGCATGCGGAAGACGTTGAGCCGCTGGCGGCGCATGTCCTCGGAGCCCATGTAGACCACGCACTCGATGCCCAGCAGCGCGCAGACGGTGGCGGTGGCCACGNNGCGCCGGTTTCGGCGATGATGCGGTGCTTGCCCATGCGGCGCGCGAGCAACGCCTGGCCCAGACTGTTGTTGATCTTGTGCGCGCCGGTGTGCAACAGGTCCTCGCGCTTCAGCCATAGGCGCGCGCCGCCCAGCATGTGGGAAAGCCGCTTGGCGCAGTAGAGCGGCGTCGGCCGGCCCGCATACGTGCGAAGCAGTTCGCTCAGTTCGGCTTGAAACGCCGGGTCCTGGCGCGCTTCCAAATACGCGCGCTCGAGTTCTTCGATGGGCGCCATCAGCACTTCCGGCACATAGCGCCCGCCGTAGGGGCCGAAGTGGCCGGCGGAATCCGGTTGCGCGGTCATCGGCCGAGCGCCTCGATGGCCGCGCGCAAAAAATCGCTCATCTTTCGATTATCCTTTTTTCCCGGTGCACTTTCGATTCGCGAACACGCATCCACGCCCCACGGATGCGCCAGCGCGACGGCTATCGCCACGTTCGAAGCGTCCAGACCGCCGGCCACGATAACCGGCTTGGGCGCGCCAGCGGCCAGCTTCCAATCGAACGCACGGCCGCCGCCACCGAACAACTCGCCGGCCGGCCCGTCGAGGAGTAACGCCTCGGCTGGGCAATCGCGGAACAGGGCGAGGTCGACACGCGGGCCGACGCGCACGCCTTTCCACACGGAAAGCGATGCCGGATAGCTGGCCGCCGTTTCCGCGCCGTGCAGTTGCGCCACGTCGAGACGCGCCACGCGCGCGATCTCTTCGATGCGGGCCGGTGATTCATCGACAAAGACGCCGACGCGGCGGATACCTGGCGCCGACGCGATTTCGCCGGCGCGCTCGGGGGCGATGTAGCGCGGACTGCGCGGATAGAAATTGAAGCCGATCGCAGTGGCGCCGCCCTCGATGGCCGCGGTCGCATCCTCTTGATTGGTGATGCCGCAAATCTTGACGATCATGGCGCCACCAGGACTTCGACCGCGTGATGCGGTTCTATTCGGATGTGCGACACAGAGGTCGCAAAGCTGTCAGTTTCTGACAATCTCGCACGAGTTTGAGTGGAGGGGTACGCAGGGAGTCGTTCCTCGATGCGTTGTATCGGGGCACCGGCTTTAGCCCAATATTCTTCACCTAAACGGTCACGAGGATGGAACGACGACCGGAAAAGCCGAGATGACTCTCGGCTCTGCAGGCTGGACAGCCTGCGCCACGACTTAAGTGAACAGCATTCGGCTCCGGTTGCGGTCATAAGTGCCAGAGAGCGGTATCGAAACGAACCTAATCTGGCGGTCATAGAACTAACTCGCGCAGCGCAGCGGTAGGATCGCCGGACTTCATGAGGTGCTCGCCGACCAGAAACGCGGAGTAGCCGGCGGCGCGCAAACGGGCGATGTCGGCCGCGCTGTGGATGCCGCTCTCGCTCACCAGCAGCACGCCCGCAGGCATGTGGGCGGCGAGCGAAAGCGAAGTATCGAGCGTGACCTGAAAGGTGGCGAGGTCGCGATTATTGACGCCGATGATGGCGCTGCCGGCGGCGACTGCCATTTCGAGTTCGCGCCGGTTGTGGACCTCGACCAGCGCGGCCATCCGCCAGCGCGCGGCGGCTTCGCGGAAATCGCGCAGTTCGCGTTCGCCGAGGATGGCAGCGATGAGGAGGATGCAATCGGCTCCATGGGCGGCGGCCTCGACGATCTGCTCGGGTGCGATGGTAAAGTCCTTGCGCAGCACGGGCACCGTCACCGCGGCGCGCGCCTGTTCGAGATCGGCCAGGCTGCCTTGAAAGAAGTGAGCGTCGGTCAGAACCGATAGCGCCGCCGCGCCGCCCGCCTGGTACGCCGCGGCGATGCGCGCCGGAACGAAATCCGCGGCCAGCAGCCCCTTGCTCGGCGACGCCTTCTTGATTTCCGCGATGATTGCGGGCGTGCGCGCGCAGAGGCCGGCGCGAAAATCGCGGCGCGCAGGAATGCGCATTTCCGCCAGCCACTCCCACTCCGCGATAGGGGACGGCTTCGCGGCAAGGTCGGCGCGTTTTTGGGCGACAATTCTCGCCAGTATGTCCGGAACAGTATCGATCAAGGTTGTTTCCCTATCGTACCAAACGCGCGACGTGGGGCCGAAACGCGCTGCCTGACGCAGCGCGCGAAGAGCAGTGAATTTGCCGGCCGGGACCGGCTTGCCCACAAGTCTCGTTGTCCGATTTCGGATATTATGACCCTATGTCGAGATTTCTGTGGCCGGTACTTGTGCTGGCGGTGGCCGTTGGTCCCGCGGCGACGGCGGTCAAACTGTCGAAGCCGGATAGGATTCCGGCGGAACCGACAGCCGAGCAGGTGACTCTCGTTCGCGAAGGCGTTGCTCTTCACGATAAAGGAGACTACATCGGCGCGATGGCCAAATACAAGCAGGTACTCGATCAGAATCCGTGGGAAGCGACTGCTCTGCACGAACTCGCATTCACCTATTTCACGAGCGAGAATTACCAGGGCGCATTGGACACTGCGCGGCTGGGAGCGCAGTGTCAATCCAGGTTGCTCCCGGCGTTCTACGCGATGATGGGAAACGCGCTGGACGAACTCGGCAAAGGTACGGAGGCTATCGTGACTTACAAGGCCGCGATCAAACTAAATCCCCGAATGGGTCTGCTCCACTATAATCTCGCGATCTCGCTTCGCCGCGCGGGGGAACAACAGGAAGCCAAGGCGGCCGTAGAGGCGGGCATCGAGTGCGATCCCAACCACGCCAGCAGTCACGGGCTGCTCGCCGAGATCTACCGCGACCTGGGATACCGCATTCCCGCGATCATGGCTTACTCGCGGTTTCTGGTGCTGGAGCCAGCGTCGGCCCGGTCGGCGCAGATGCGGGAATCGTTGCAGAAGCTGATGGCGCAGGGCGCGAGCGTGGGAGACAAGCCAGGCTCGATCAACATCTTCATGTCGGAGCCACCCAAGGGCCGGCAGGACGAAGGCGACTTTATGCCAACGGAGCTGGCGATGTCCATGGCATTCGCACTTACCTTGGGCGAAAAGCCCGACGCGACTAAGAAACCTCCTGAATCGGAGTACCAGAAACTCACGACAGCTTATAGGATGCTCGGTGAGTTACTGGATCACCCGAGATCGAAGACTGGCTTCGCTACGACTTATTACGCACCTTACTTCGCGGCATTGACCAAGGCGGGGCATGCGGAGGCCTTTGCCGCCTACGCGTGGCAAGGCGGCAAGGTCGAAGGCGCGTCCGATTGGGCTACGGCGAACCAATCCAAGATCGAGGCATTCCTTGCGTGGTCGAAGGCTTACGAATGGCCGACTAAGTGAGGCAGGTGGGATAAACCGTGAAGATACTGATACTGATCGCTGCGATTGTCACTGTGGGGTTTGCGATCATGACGCTGGTCGCGGTGCGGCCCAGGAAGGGGCAACAGCGCATCGTATACAAACTGGAAGGGCCGGTGGGAAGCACGGTGATCGTCACAACCGACGGCACGAATCGCGAGACGGTTCGCCTCCCCTGGACATTGGGTTTCTGGAAGCCTCGCGGGACCTCAACGGAACTCGCGGCGCAGTTCTGGGACGATTTCGAGAAGGGCTCGATCGACGCCACGATCTATTTGGACGGCCAACTGGTGCAAAGCGCCCGCGCCTCGGGCACGGAAACCGCGGCGGTGCGAGTCACGATTCCATAGGCCGTGTCGGAACAGGGTGAGGCGACGGCGCGGCCTGGCGCCCGCGGAGCGAAGGGCCTCGCTACCGCTTGCCCGCGGTGCTCGGGCTATACTGAGGAATACCCGTCATTCCCGTGCAAGACTACATCCGGATTCGCGGCGCGCGAACCCATAATCTAAAGAACATTTCGGTTGAGATTCCGCACAACCAGTTGACGGTGGTAACTGGCGTATCGGGGTCGGGGAAATCTTCGCTCGCCTTCGACACGATCTACGCGGAGGGGCAGCGGCGCTATGTGGAATCGATGTCGGCATACGCGCGGCAGTTCCTGGAGCGGATGGAAAAGCCGGCGGTGGACGATATCGACGGGATCGCGCCGGCGGTGGCGATACGGCAAAAGAATGCGACGCGCAATCCGCGTTCGACGGTCGCCACTTCGACGGAGTGTTACGATTTTCTGCGCCTGCTGTACGCGCGCGTGGGGAAGACGTTTTGCCCGACGTGCGGGACGGTGGTGCGGAAGGATACGGTCGATGAAGTGGCGGCGCGGTTGCTCGCGCTGCCGGAGGGTTCGCGCTGGTACGCGTTGTTCTCCTGCGGAGACCACGCGGGGGCGGCTTCGCTGCGCGATCATCTTTTCGAATTGCGCAAGAAGGGCTTCACGCGGCTGTTTCAGGCGGGGAAGGTATACGAGTTTTCGACGCCGGAATCGCTGCTCGATATCGATTTCAGCCAGCCGGTGTTGGTGCTGGTGGACCGGATCGCGATCGGTCCGGGGCTGCATCAGCGGCTGGTGGACACGGTCGAAGTCTGCTATCGGGAAGCGGGCGAAGTGATTTTCGAAAGCGCCGCGGCGCCCGCGCGGACGCTGCGCTTCAACGAGAAATTCGAGTGCAAGACGTGCGGCACGGAGTTCGCCGTGCCGGAGCCGATTCTGTTCAGTTTCAACTCGCCGGCCGGCGCCTGCCCGCGTTGCCAGGGCTTCGGCAACACGATCGATTTCGACATGGATCGCGTGATTCCGGATCAATCGCTCTCGCTCGACGAGGGCGCGGTCGACCCATGGACGAAGCCGAAGTTCCGCTCGTGGCTGGGAAATTTCCGCAAGTCGGCGCGCGGCAAGGTGCGCTTTCGCGCGGCGTTCGCCGATTTGACGGAGGAAGAGCGCGAGGTGGTGCACGAATTCATTCACCGCTTTTTCGCGCATCTGGAAACCAAGAAATACAAGCTGCACGTGCGGGTGTTCCTCAGCCGGTACCGCGGCTACGCGCTGTGCCCGGAGTGCAAGGGCGCGCGGCTGCGCAAGGAAGCGCTGTACGTGCGCGTGGGCGGACGCAACCTGGCGGAAGTGGTGCGGCTGAATATCGCCGAAGCGGCGCAGTTTTTCCGGACGCTGTCGCTTCAGCCGGAAGAGGCCGCCATCGCGGAGAAGATCCTGGTCGAGATCCGCCAGCGATTGAAATTTCTGAACGACGTCGGGCTCGAATACCTGACGTTGGACCGGCTGTCCTCGACGCTTTCGGGCGGCGAAGCGCAGCGCATACAACTGGCCACGTGCCTGGGGTCGCGGCTGGTGGGCGCCTGCTACGTGCTGGACGAACCATCGATCGGATTGCACAGCCGCGACACGGGGCGGCTGATTCGCATCCTCGAGGAACTCCGCGATCTGGGCAACACGATTGTGGTGGTGGAGCACGATCCGGAAGTGATGCGCGCGGCCGATTACCTATTGGATTTGGGGCCGGGCGCGGGCGAGCTTGGAGGCAACGTGGTCTACGAGGGCACGCTCAAGAACTTGCTCGCCGGCGGCAACACGTCGCTCACGGCGCGCTATCTGAGCGGCGAACTGCGCGTGTCGCCGCCGCGCGGGGTGCGGTCGGTGGACCCGAAGCGCGTGCTGCGCATCGTCGGCGCCAGCGCGCACAACCTGAAGAACATCGACGTGGAGATTCCGCTCGGCATGATGGTGGCGATCACGGGCGTGTCGGGATCGGGCAAGTCGACGCTGGTTCACGACGTGCTGTTCCGTTCGATCGAAGCGCTGCACAAGGCGCGCGACGCGGGCGAAGAGGCAGAGATCGAGGACCCGACGGACGCGGACGCGGCGCCGCGGATGGCTTGCCGCAGGCTCGAAGGCGCCGAACGGATTGTGAGCACGGTGATGATCGACCAATCGCCGATCGGGCGCACGCCGCG
>PMKM01000234.1 GCA_003157745.1 Bryobacterales bacterium
CACGTGCGCGACATGGAAGTGACGGAACACCGCAACGTAATTTCAGCCGGCGCGGGCGTCGCGCAGATCTGGGCTGTTTGGCGGCTGACCAGGCGCGGTCGATCTAAGCTCGGCTCGTCGCAACGGCGGTGAAATTGGACTGAAGTAGTAAGTACGCTCAGATTCTTCCGTTTTCTGGGAAATTCGCGCAGGTCTTCACTTTTATGTCGCACACCCCGGGCCGTGATTGCGGTTCGCCGCACGCAGTATGATGGACATATGCTCCGCTTCCACGTCGCCTTCCGCATGCCGCGCGCGGCCGGAGAGATGGTGGTTGCCGAAGCGCTCGATTTTCCGGGCGCCGTCTTGCAAGGCTTCGATCTGGCCGACGCGCGCCAGATGATTTCGAGCGCCATGGAAGACCTGGCCGAGTGTCTGATCGAGGAGGGCAAACTTTTGCCCACTCCCGGCACGGACGTCTCCGCCAATGCGGACCTGATAGAACTCGTTCCGTTATCCGTCCACGTTGGAGCGCCCCACTCTTGAAACGGCACGAACTGGCCGCTCACCGGAAGCGGCAAGGCTGCCTGGTGCACCGCGAAGACAGCCGCCACACGGTTTACTCCAATCCAGCCAATGGCGCGAAGGCTCCCGTCCCGCGTCACGCCGAGATCGACAATCGCCTGGCACAAGAGATCTGCCGGCAACTCGCAATAACGCCGATCCGTTGACGCTGCCGGCGCACGCCCGGTCCCGTGCACTTTTCTCTTGCATCTTAGCTGTACTAGCTGTAATAATACACTTGTGATCCCGTTCCGCCTGGTCTTTCAACCCGGCGTCGCTCTCTCCGAGCAGATTCTCTACGCGGCCACCAAGGCCATCGTCTCCGGCCAGCTTCGTCCCGGCGATCCCTTCCCTTCCGTCCGTTCGCTCAGCAAGGAGCTCAAGGTCAACCCCAATACCGCCCACAAGGTCGTCATGCAATTGACCGCGCAGGGGCTGGTCGAGGTCCTTCCCGGCATCGGAACCGTGGTCGCCCGCTCGCTTCCCAAACCCACCGCCGCCGCCCGCGCCGGCCTGCTCGGCGGCGAGATCGAAGGCCTGGTCGTCGAAGCCCGGCGCCTCGGCATGCAACTCGACGACGTGCTCGCCGCCGTCGCCCGTCATTGGCGCACCCTCGGCGGCGCCGAGCCGCCCCAACCCGCGAAAGGCGGGCGCAAATCCAATGAGTAGCCCCATCTCGACTCACAACCTGTCGAAAGCTTTCCGCCGCACCGAAGCGGTCCACGCGTTGGACCTCGCCGTACCCGAGGGCAGCATCTACGCGTTGATCGGCCCCAATGGCGCCGGCAAGACCACCACCATCAAGCTGTTGATGAACATCCTGCGCGCCTCCTCCGGCTCCGCCGAAGTGCTCGGCGTCGATTCGCGCCGCCTCTCGCCCCGCGAGTTCGCCCGCATCGGCTACGTCTCGGAAAATCAGGAAATGCCCGAATGGATGACGGTCGATTATTTCCTTCGCTACCTGCGCCCGTTCTACCCCACCTGGGACGATTCGCTCGCCGAAGACCTCGTGCGCCAGTTCGAACTCCCGCGCGACCGCAAGCTGCGCCACCTCTCGCGCGGTATGCGTATGAAGGCCGCGCTCGCTTCCTCGCTCGCCTATCGTCCCGAGTTGATCGTCCTCGACGAGCCCTTCACCGGCCTCGACGCCCTCGTACGCGACGAGTTCACCCGCAGCCTGCTCGAGCGCGCCGAGGGCACCACCATTCTCATCTCCTCGCACGACCTCGCCGAAATCGAAAGCTTCGCCAGTCACGTCGCCTACATCGAGGAGGGCCGTCTCCGCTTCGCCGAAGAGATGGCCGCCCTCGCCGACCGCTTCCGCCAGGTCGAGTTGACCTTCGACGCGCCACCCGCGCTTCCCGCCGATTGGCCCGCCGCCTGGATGCGCTCCGAAACCTCCGCCGCGGTCCTCCGCTTCATCGATAGTCAATTCGATCCCGAGCGCACGCCCGCCCAAATTGAGCGCCTCTTCCCCGACGCCCGCAACGTCGCCTGTCACGCCATGTCTCTCCGCGAGATCTTTGTCGCGTTAGCCACAGCCGGCCGCCACGCCAAGGCCGCGTAACCCGGAGCAGCTATGCGACAAGCCATTCATATCTTCCGCAAAGATTTGAGACACTGCTGGCCCTATATCGCCGCTGTGGTTGGACTTACTGCGATTCGCGCCTGCCAGGCGTCCCTGGATATGCCAGAGCCTCAAAGTTATCGTCTCTACACTAATGGTTTCGTGATCGCGTGTCTCATGGCTTTAGCGTGGTGGCTAGCCATCGGCGCCGCCATCCATGGCGAAAGCCTCGTGGGCGAACGCCAGTTCTGGACCACGCGCCCTTACTCGTGGAAAAGCCTGCTAAGTGCCAAGTTACTATTTATCGCCGCATTTCTGGCCGTGCCGCTATTGATTTCCGATTGTATCATCTTACTCGCGAGCGGGTTCAACCCACTTGATTTGATTCCCGGCCTGCTCTCGCGCCAATGTTGGTTTCTTGCCTTTCTCGTTCTGCCATTCGTGGTCGCCATGCTGACCCGCGCACCCCAGCAGTTAGCACTTGCCGGCATCTTATTCTTGCTCGTCTCCTATGTTGCATTAAACGAGCTTCGGTCTCACTCCACTCCGTTTCTTGGGATTGTGAATCCGGAACCGGCGTGGATCGACGCCGCCGCGCCGTGGCTGGCGCCCGCCCTGGCGCTCCCGCTCATCGTGTGGCAATATGCGCGACGCCGCACCGTCCCGGTTCTGGTGCTGGCGATCGTGTGCTTCGGTTTGGCGCCGGCCCTCGCTGATCGTTGGATTCGATTTCATTGGTCCGGATCTCCGCAGGAGGATCCAAGGTACGCGAAAGTCGGAGTCCGATTGGACGCCGACCCTGCCGAAGCGAAACCGGCGGGCACGGACTGGCAGTCGAGATATCTGAGCGGCATCCCTGTGAAGTCTAGTGGTTGGCCGCGCGATCTGATGACTCGCCGGCTGCTCACAGTGGACCCTGTCTGGCCGGGCCGGGGAGTTGTGGTCTCATCTCAAGCCGTGCCGGACAGTTCCTCCAGAATATCCACCGCCAGCGATGGCCGGGACTGGCTCTGGTTTAGCACCTACGACATGACCTTGAAGGCGGAGGCTTGGGGCCACCCGGCTCGCGTGGACGTCATGGTCAATATGGAACTCGATCTGTTCGAGCGCAAGTTGAGTGCCACCATCCATCCGGGGCGCGCTTGGACATATGTCCCGGGATTCGGAAACGTCAAGTTCGTGGAAGTCCTGGGCGGCGGCTATCCTCTCTGCCGCACCGCACTTCAGCCCGCCGATTCAGGATGGACTTACAGCCTTCGCGACACGGATAACGGAATTACCATGGACGCCGCATGGTCCGTGCAGTTGTTTGACGGACCCGTTTCTCCTTATTGGTTCCCAACAATTCCAGTCAACTCCCATGCCGGAAGATTCGTCCTACTCACCGCCAATCCGACGACAGGCGGAACCACTGCGGGCTTCGCTCCCGTGCATCACGACCCTTCGCAGCCGTTGATCTTCACCGCCAAACATCAGGTCGCCAAGCTGAGCCGCGTCCTGATCATCCCCAAAGTCCAACTACCCAGCCTCCCAACCAGGCATCGCTAGAGAGCAGCCATGCGACAAGCTATTCATATCTTCCGCAAAGACGTCCGGCACTGCTGGCCCTACATTGCCGCGGTAACTGCGCTCACCACCGTAACAGCCGGGCAGGCATGTCTTGCCACTACGGATCCACTGGAACCGCTCTTCGACCCGACTTTCGTCTCACTTCTGCTAGTGCTGGCGTGGTGGCTTACCATCGGCGCTGCCGTCCACGACGAGAGTCTCGTTGGGGAACGCCAGTTCTGGACCACGCGTCCATACTCGGGAAAGAGCCTGCTCACTGCCAAGTTACTGGTCGTCGCCGTCTTTGTGTCTCTGCCCATCTTTCTTTCCGATTGCGTCGTCTTTCTCGCTAACGGCTACAATCCGCTTTCCCTCTGGCCCACCCTGCTCTTGCGCCAATGCTGGTTGCTTGGATTCCTCATCCTGCCGTTCATCGCCGCGGCACTCACGCGGCTGACTCGCGACTTGGCGTTCACCGGCCTTGCGTTCTATGCCGGTTTTTTTATCGCTATGTACGCATTCGTACTGAGCTTCAAGCAAGGTCTTGGTACGACAGCGTCTGGCCAGCCCTCCTGGGCTTGGCAGGTCACTCCCTGGTTGATTCCGGCGTTGGGACTCTGCCTGATCGTGTGGCACTACGCGCGCCGTAGGACCGTGCTGGTCCCGGCGCTCACAATTGGTCTCGCGGGACTCGCGCCGTTCGCAATGGTACCGCAGTTCCTGCGAATGGCTTCCGTCGCCGCCAACACTTCTCTGCAAGCCGGTCCGGGATACCCCGGCATCAGTCTTCAATCGGCTTCCCCGAGGCACGCGAACCGGTCCAACGCCGACACCCTGACGGCACGCTTGATCGATATTCCTGTGCGCGTCGGCGGCTGGCCCCGGAACCAGATGGAATGCCGAAACGCCCAATTGACGGTCACGGCAATCGAACCCGGACCGGCAGTTCCGCTGTGGGAGTTAAACGACTTCAACAAGTGCATCACCACCAGCGCCGGCGACAATGCCGAGTCAATTCAGTTCTCCATCGACAGTCCCGCGACACATATCCCGGATAGAGTGAACCTGCGAATGTCTGTCACCTTGGACATTCTCGAGCGCCAGACTAAAGTCGACTTATGGCCTGGGCGCGGCTGGACCAGTGTTCCTGGATTCGGTCAAGTCACTTGGCTGGACGATTCGAACTCGGCACGCCACCTCCTCTGGTACGTTCCGCTACTGCCGGGTGAGCGGCGGCGAACCTACGACGTCGGTTACGCCACGTCCCAGTCTGTTCCTGAAACCAGTTCCATAGTGTCGGGTTCTAATTACCCCGCCTCTCCCATCCTGTTCCAGGTGACTCCTATCAACTGGCAGTCCGGGGCGCTAAGCTTGCCTTCGCCCAGTTCGCCGCCGCTGGCCTTCACCGCTCAACGCCGGCTAGCCACTGTCCACCGCGAGTTGAACCTCTCGAACGTCCGCCTCGCCGACTATCTAGCCAGCGATCAGCGATAGCCCTCCGCCGTCCCCGCATCCGTCCGCGCCGTAGCGCACTTCCATGCGACGAATCGATCAACCGTTCCCATAACAGCAGCGTGCACCCCGGCGCCATTCTCGGGTACTGCGGTTCGACAGTCGTATTGTGCCCCAAGGCCCTCGCGCGGTAAGATATTCTTACCGTGCAGACCCGCATTTCCAGCAAGGGGCAGGTGGTTCTTCCCGGTCCTATCCGGCGAAGGCTTGGGCTTGGCCCTGGCGATGCTCTCGAAGCTACCGTGAAGAGCGGGCAAATCGTCCTTACGCCCCACCATGCGCGCCCCTCTAAAGCGACCATCGGGCGCGATACCGTCACTGGTCTGCCGGTTCTCCGTGCCGGGTTGCGGGCGCCGCAACTCTCGAGCGCACAGGTTGAGGAGATTTTGTCGAATCTGCCGTGAGATATCTGCTTGATGTAAACGCACTGGTCGCGCTGGGCTTTCTCGAACACGAGTTTCATCAGCGCATGGGCCGGTGGCTGCTAAGTCTGCGGAAGGGCGAGAGCTACGAAATCCTGACTTGCCCGATCGCGGAATTGGGATTCGTCCGCGTTCTCTCTCAGGCTCCGCAATACGGATTGACCGTCGCTCAGTCGAGAACTCTCCTCGGGAGACTCAAGTCGCAGCGAAGGGTCCCCTTTCGCTTCATCCCCGACGATCACGACATATCGCGGCTTCCTGCATGGGTCAAGACGGGGCGGCAGACTACCGACGGCCATTTGGCCGAGTTGGCGCGGGCGCACGATTCCGTGCTTGCGACGCTGGACGAACGAATCCCCTCCGCGTTCGTCATTCCCGGCTAACGCGCGATGGTGAGAAGTGGCCCGCCGATTTAGGCTTTCTCGCATGGCAGCCGCACCACCACCCGGTAAACGCCCTCCGCCGTCCCCGCGTCCATCCGCGCCCCCGCGCCGTAGCGCACTTCCAACCGGCGGCGCACTTGCGCCAGACCCACGCCCAGCCGCTGCTGCGGCGGCGCTTCGGCATCGAACGGGTTCGTCACGGTGACCACGGCGTCGTCCCCGTCCCTGCACGCTTCCAGGCGAATCGTGCCGCCTTCCACCATCCCCGCAATGCCGTGCTTGACGGCGTTCTCGACCAGCGGCTGCAATAGCAGCGCCGGCACCGCGCAACTCTCGCATCCGTTTTCGATTTCGATCTCGACCCGCAGCCGGTCGCTAAATCGCACCCGCTCCAACTCCAGATAATTCCGCGCCAGGTCCAACTCCTCGCCCAGCGGAATCGTCGGCCGGCTGCCGAGGCCCAGGCTGATTCGCAGAAAATCGGAAAGCCGTATGCACATCTCGCGCGCCCGCGCGCCGTCCACCGACGCCAGCGCCGCAATCGAATGCAGACTGTTGAACAGGAAGTGCGGATGGATTTGCAGCCGCAACGCCTGCAGTTCCGCCTCGCGCGCCAACGCCCGCGCTTCCGCGACGCGCGCCTCCGATTGCCGCGATTCTTCGGCCGCCAGGCCCGCATAGTGCAACCCGGTCGAAAGCAGATAGAGCAGCACGCCCACGCCGAACCACAGCGGCAAGTGCCCCGTCGCGTCGATCTTCATCGCCGCCGCCACCGCCCACGCGATCCCGCCCAGCAGCATCCCGCCCGCCGCCGCCGCCGCCGAAAACGTGACCGTCAACTCGGCCAGCGCCCCCACGCTGTACGGCCGGCTGCGGCACAAGTACCACGGCGACAGGCAGACGAAGGCGTACACGAAACACGCCGGCGCCATCACCGCCGCCGCTTGCGCCAGGCGGAATCCGCCCCCCGCCCACGTCAGGTAAGTGAGCAGCGCCCCCGCCGGCACCCACGCCAGCAGATAAATCAGGATTCGCCGCGACGCCAGTATCGGATGCATCGCCCTAATTCTTGATCGTCACGCCGCCGAACACCGCCCCGCCCTTCACGATCAGCCGCTTGGGATTCGGAATCAGCCGCCGGTCCGGATGCTGCGTATTGTCCGCGAAGCCACCGAAGGCGCCCGAACCTTTCACTTCCACTTCCCACGTCGTCGGGACTTTGATCTCCGCCCCGCCGAACACCGCGTCCACCTTGATCACGGCGTAATCGTGAAGTATCGTGGCGCCGCGCAGATCGATCTCGAAACCGCCGAAGACGCACTCCACCTTGCCGCCCTGAAAATCGGGATCGTTGATCACCCGTTTGCCTCCGCCAAACACCGCGGATTCGCGCAGCGGCCCGCTCCGCCAGTTCACCCGACTGGCCATGCCGCCCGGCTGGTTCCACTTGCCCGTCCAACTGGCGCCCGGCCCGCTCAGCCGGTCGGTAATCATCAACACGCCCACCGCAATCAGGATCAGCGGCCACAAATCGCCCCACCCCATATGCGGAATGCCCAGGTTTCCCATCAGCAGAATGCCGCCGACGCCAATCAGTACCGCGCCCACCACCTTGTCCCTCGTCTCCGGCTGGTCCACCACTTTGAAAATCCCCCAGGCGATCAGCGCCACCGGCCAGTAGACGAAGATGTCGTGGATCCGTATGATTTGCAGGTTGTTCAGAAAGAAGATGGCCCCTACCGCGATCAGCACCAGGGCCGGAATCCATTGCGCTGGCAGCCCGTCGCGTGGCTCGGGTTGATTCGGTTGCGGTGTCATGATCTCTCCCCCTCCGTCTTCACCAGCCGCTCCACCAGCATCGCTACGCCCACCGCGATCAGGATCGCCGGCCAGTAAGCGAACGCAATATGCACCGCATCCGGCCAGTAGGCGACGATGTCGCGTATACGGATGATGTCGAAGTTGTGCAACAGAAAGATGGTCCCTACGGCGATCGGCACCAGGGCCGGAATCCACCGGGCATTCTTGCCTCGCTGAGGCTCCTGCCGGTTGTCTTGTGCTGTCATGGTCTCAGCTTACGGCGCGGCTCCGCGTGGCGCACCACCCAATCGGCGAATGCCGCCTCTCCACCGGCGAATGCCCCCGTCCGCGCGGCCGATGCCCGCCTGAAACGGATTGGCCGCCGGCGCCACTATCTTGCATATCGCCGTCGCACGGTTTCCCTCGCGTCGTGGCGCAATTGTGCCTCAGACCGGCCGGCGGCTAACGGCAATTGAATTGCTAGGTCGATACGCAGAGAGAGGTGGACGACAATGTTGGTGGCAGCCGGACTCGGAGTTTTGGTAGTGATTTGCTTGCTTATGGCGATGATGGAAACCCCGCCCCACGTGGGCAGATAGTATACGCCAGGGTCAACTTGACACACTGTGTGGGGCGCTGCGGACCGGCCGGCAAGTTGGGCTGGTCCCCGGCTCGAAAGTGCGCCAGGTTTTCGACCCATCCCCGTGGCGCTCGCGCGCGCTCCCTTGTTATCTTTCGGAAACTGCAGTCGCCGGCCCGGCCCCTGCGCCGCGTGTTCCGATCATCAACCCCGCCGGCCCCGGCAACCGCACGCGCCGTATGCCAGTGAACCCTGCCGCCCGCATCCATTCCGCGTATTCCGGTTCGCTATAGCTGGCGCCGGCCCCTGTGCCAACCAGCATATTCAGCGAAAACAGCGCGGCCGATTGCGGCCCGCATTTGTCCGGATCGAGAAGAAAATCCTGAATCACCAGCCGCCCGCCCGGCTCGAGCGCGTCGTGGCAGCGCCCGATCAGGCGCGCGTTTTCCTTCTCGTCCAGCATGTGGCAAACCGCCGACACTAGCACTAGGTCGTACCCTTCGCCCAGGTGAACCGTGCGCAAATCGCCCACCCGTGTGTGGACGCGCGGCGCCACGCCCGCCTGCTCGATGTACCGCTGCGCCAGCGGCGCCACCGTCGCCAGGTCCAGAATGTACGCCTGCAGTTTCGGATTCGCCGCCGCGAAGGCGATCGAATACGCTCCCGATCCGCCCCCCACATCGAGCATCCGCCGCACCCCTTCCGCCCCCACCGCCGCCACCAGCGGCGCCGCCCGATCGCTCGCGTTCTGGTGCATGGCGGCAATGAATGCCTGCGTCCACTCGCTCGGCCGCGCCGCCATTTCCGGGTGAATCGCGCTTGTGCCCGTCCGCACGCATTCGGTCAGCGTCGACCATGTCTTCCACAGCCCCACCGTGTGCAGCAAACCCGGCCGCGCATTGTGCGGCGAGCCGGCCGTGAAATACCGTGCCGCCACCGGCGCGTTGTAAAACACTCCGTAGCGCTTCACCACCAGTTCGAGCGATGTCAGCGCGTGCAGCAGCATCTCCGTCGCCCGCGCATCCGTGTGCATGCGCCCCGCGATCTCGGCCGCCACCCCGCCCTCGCCAATCGCCGTGAACAGGTCCAGTTCGAGCGCCGTCAATATGGCGCGGCTTTGCCGGAAGCCGCGTATGCGCTCGTCCAGGTCTTCCGGCAGCGCGCTGCTGGCTTCTCTCGCCCGCATCGCCGCCAGCCGCTCCTCGCGGTTCGCCGCCATCTCGGCGCGAAACTCGTCCACGTGCCGCCGCACCAGCCGCTCCACCGGCCGCCCGTTCCGGAAGTGCTCTTCCACCACTTCCGCCGCGTCCTCCGGCGTCACCCCGCGGTACCAGGTTCCTTCCGGATAGACCACCACGTTGGGCCCGCTTTCGCAGAGCCCCAGCGATCCGCACGCCGTCACTTGCACCTGGTTTTCCAACCCCCGCGCCGCCACCTCCCGCCGCAATGCCTCGATCACCGCCAGCCCGCCGCGCGCTCCGCAACAAGGCGCGCCCTCCGCCTTTCGCTGGTCGCAAACGAATACGTGATAACGAAAGGGCTGCATGCCCATCCCTCCGTTCAAGAGCTTATCAAAGCGCGCTGCCAGAATCGCGCCCCGCCCCGCCCGCGCATTCGCAAGATGTCCTTCTTCCAGCCGGCTGCTCTATCCGTTCCGAAACCGGATGCGGTCGGGCTCCGCGATCCACAGCTCACCTGCTGGCGCCCGGTTCGTCAGAACCAAGGCGATCCTATGTACGAGAGTGAGGACGGAGTGTTTGTCCTGTTTCTTCGAGCGGAGGATAATAATGCCGGCGTACTCTGTCGGCGGGTATGCACGGATGTTCGCGAAGTCCAGGTCCAGCGTGATCAAGACTCGGCCTTCGGCTCGACACCTGGCGGCTATCGCGGAATCGTCGGTTCCCGTCAGGCACTCATCGGCAACCGTGTCTGCTTCGAACCCTCCGCCGCGTAAGATCCCAACGCACCCACTCGGCAGGTTCTCGTCGATTTTCAGCTTCAAACCATGTGTTCCAAAGGAAGGTCCGCCGTGCCCTCCCGCGTGAGTTCGGCGGCATATTCGAGCGCGGCCTGGATGTCCAGAGCCTGGATCGACGGGTAGCTACCGATGATCTCTTCGCGGGTCACTCCCGCGACAAGGTTGTCTAGAATCACGGAAACCATCACGCGCGTGCCACGAATACACGCCTTTCCGTGACAGACTGCCGGGTTGATGGTGATCCGCTCCTGCCAGTCGGCCATGCCTCATTCTACCTCGCGCCGTTCAGCGGCTCGGCAAGCGTCCTGTAGCCGCCCCGCTCCCCCCATTACGTTCCCGTTACATCCCCGAAAAATCCGATTCCCAATCCGCCGCGCCGTCGATTAAATTGAAGGTACGTGCCCCGCTACGCAGCCATTGACATCGGCAGCAACTCGATCCGCATGGAAGCGGCCGAGGTTTCCGCCGGCCAGCCGCCCCGCGTGCTTGCCTCCGATCGCGAAGTCACCCGCCTGGGGGAAAGCGTCTTTCGCAACGGCGCGGTGAGTGAGGAGGCGATCCAGGCCACCTGCGCCGTGCTGGCCCGCATGGCCGCGCTCCATCGCAAACTCGAAGTGGTCGGCGTGCGCGCCGTCGCCACCAGCGCCGTCCGCGATATGCGCAATCAGCGTGAGTTCCTCGGTCGCGCTTCCGAGGCCGTCGGCGCCCACGTCGAAATCATCTCCGGCCGCGAGGAGGCCCGCCTGATTCACCTGGGCGTCGAGAGCGTCTGGCCGCAGGGCGGGCGCCGTACGCTCATCTGCGATATCGGCGGCGGCAGCGCCGAGATCGTCGCCAGCCAGGATGGCGCCCTCCACATGGCGTTTTCGAAACCGCTCGGCGCCGTACGCCTGCATGAGATCTTTCTCAAGGACGATCCGCCGTCGCCCCGACAATTGCACCAGATGCAGGAGTTCATCGAGGACAAGCTCTCGAGCGTCGTCCGCCGCCTCGGCCAAAGCAAGTGGGACCGCGCTATCGGTACCTCGGCCACCGCATCGGCCGTCGCCGCCGCCGTGGCGCGCCTGCCGCGTTCGCGCCGCGACGAAATCGACCGCCTGCGCGTTTCGACGGCCCAGGTCCGCAAGCTCTATTGGAAGCTCGCCGGCTTGAGCCTCGCCGCCCGCCGCAAGGTCACCGGCATCGGCCCGCGCCGCGCCGAAATCATCGTGCCCGGTATCGCCGTCCTGCTCGCCTTCCTCGAACGCTTCCGCCTGCCCTCGGTCTATTACTCGCGCGCCGGAGTCCGCGACGGTTTAATCGCCGACCTCGCCGCGCGCAATGTCGGCGCCGAGCTTTCCCGCCTCACCCGCGAGCAGCGCCGCGAGGTCGAGGACATGGGCCATCGCTACGGTGTTTCCTTGCCGCACGCCCGCGCCGTCTCCCACATCGCCGGCCTCCTCTTCACCGCGCTCCACCCGCTGCATCGCCTCCCGCCCGCCGCCGGCAGATTGCTCGAAGCCGCCGCCCACCTGATCGACGTCGGCCACTTTATTTCCAGTTCCAGCCATCACAAGCATTCCTATTATGTGGTGGCTAACTCCGACATGCCCGGCTTCACCGAGCGCGAACGCATGCTGGTCGCCGCCCTCTGCCGCTATCACCGCAAAGCCCTGCCCAGCACCATGCACACCGCGTTTCAATCCCTCGATCCCGAAGACAAGCGCGCCCTCACCGTTCTTATTCCGCTCTTACGCCTGGCCGATAACATGGTGCGCGGTCCCGAGCAGCGCATCCAGTCACTCGACTGCCGCGTGCAGAACGGTGAGGTCATCCTGCTGGTTCACTCGACCGGCGATATCGACCTCGAACAGTGGGGCGCCGAACGCGCCGCCGGCGCATTCCATCAAGTCTTTAACCGAACCCTGTCTCTAGTCCGCGCCCGCTGATTCTTGGGTGGGGCACGCTTTAGCCTGCCAACCCGGGCGTAGCCCGGCCACTCGCGCCGCACTTAAACCACTTACTAACTCTTCAATTCGTTACTGTACCCATAAGACATGCCTCCGGCCGCTGCCATCCACATCGGATACTCTGACTGCGACCGGAGCGGCGACGCGGGTCTACCCGCGCCAAAGCGTGCCGCGCTGGCTTAGTGCGCGCTCACTGAGACGGCGCGTTGAGCCCGCGGCTCGATCACACGCTTCAACAGGTGCGTGCCCGGGCTGTAATCGATCACGATCTCTTTGAGCGCAACCACTAACCGGCCGGCGTCGCGGCTCTCGCAAGTCTCCCGCAGGTAATCGATCCACTCGACCATACCGCCCTCCGGCATCCCGTTGCCAACGAAAATGCGGATCTTCTCGTGAGCCGTCGGTGCCGTGTCTTCGAGCATCGTGCTCAGTTCCTCATATAGCTTCTCGCCGGGGCGCATGCCGGTGAATTCCACCTTGATATCTTCCTCCGGTTTCAACCCGGAGAGCAGAATCAGGTTCCTGGCTAAGTCGACGATCTTAACCGGTTCGCCCATGTCCAGAACGCAGATCTGTCCACCCTCTCCGATGACTGCCGCTTGCAGCACTAACTGGCAAGCTTCGGGAATAGTCATGAAGAACCGGCGCATCTCCGGATGCGTTACCGTCACCGGTCCGCCCGCCGCGATCTGCTTCTTGAAAATCGGGATCACGCTGCCGTTGGAGCCGAGTACGTTGCCGAAGCGCACGGCAACGTACTTAGTCCGAGAATGGGGACTGACACCATTTTCCGCCCCGGAAAATGGCTGTCTGTCCCCATTCTCCTGCAACGCCAGCAGTAATAGCTCTGCGATGCGCTTGGTGGCGCCCATCACATTCGTCGGCCGCACGGCCTTATCGGAAGAGATCATCACGAAGTCTTCGACTCCGTGCTCGGCGGCAGCCACTGCCAGATTGTAAGTTCCGAAAACGTTGTTCTCGATCGCTTCGAAGATGTGCGCCTCCATGAGAGGCACGTGCTTATAGGCCGCGGCGTGATAGATAACCGCCGGCGAGTACTGCTGCAGAACCTCGTCCACCCGGACGCGGTTCTGGATACTCCCGATCTCCGGATGAAACGGAACCGCGGGAAACGATTGCTGCATCTCGCGATCGATTTCGAACAACGGCGACTCGGCGATCTCAAAGCCCACAATGCCCGCCGGACGGAATCGCGCGATCTGCCGGCAGAGTTCGCTCCCGATCGACCCGGCCGCCCCCGTCACCATAACGACCCTGCCTTCGATGCTGGCGCGGATCTGCTCCTGCTCGAGCCGCACCGGCTTCCGGCCCAGCAAATCCTCGACGGCCACATCGCGGATCTGCCCCGCCAATCCGCGCTCCTCGATCACATCCCCAAGCCCCGGCACCGTCTTGCACTCCACGCCGCACGCGTGGCACTGTTCCAGAATCCTTGTCATCTCGGCGCCGCTCGCCGACGGTATCGCGATTAGTATGATGTCGACGTTATGCCGCGCCACCATCGACTCTACCTCGGCACGGCCGCCAAGCACGGGTACGCCATGAATGTGTACGCCCTTCTTGTCCTGCCGGTCGTCCAGAAATCCGCGCACCCGATACAGCAGCTTCGAATTCCGTTGGATCTCGCGAAGCAGAGTGACTCCGGCATCGCCCGCACCATAGATCAGCGCGTTCTTTTCTGGAGCGCCGCCGCCCCGCTGAAAGGTCGCTTCCGCCGTCATGCGCACGAGCATTCGAATCCCTGCCGTGCCCAGGAAACATATCATCAGGTCCAGCGCGTAGATCGAGCGCGGAAATCCGGAGGGCGCGATTACGAGAATCGCAATGCAACTGAGCGCCGATCCGGCGAAGTTACCAACCACGATACGCAACAGGTCGGTTACCGACACATACCGCCACCAGCCGCGATCCAGGCCAGCCACGCGAAATACCACGATCTTGACGATCACCCATATCGGCAGCGCGTATAATAGATGGCGCACATAGTGGTGAGGCAGGCCGAAATCGAATCGCAGCAGAAACGCCGCCACGCCCGAGAGCGCAAACACTCCAATCTGGACGGCCCACACTATGGGCCGATGTGTCCGGCTAAGTCGTTCCACGAGTTGTCGCATGTTGACCACCAACAAATCCTCAGTTGCGCTGGCGTCGTGCGCCAGGCGCTTCAATCACACCGTGACTGTGTTTTTCAAATCGTCCAGTTCCTTCATGCCGACCGCCGCGCGTACTGCGTTCACAACGCGCAACTGATCTGCAGCGGAGAGGCTGCTCGAACTGGGTAAACAGATTCCGCGCCGGAACAAGTCCTCGGCTACGTCGCCGCCGCGGCGTTCGCAGCCTGCGTACAGCGGCTGCAGATGCATCGGCTTCCACACCGGGCGGGACTCGACGCCGGCTTCGTCGAGCGCCCGGATCAGTTGGTCGCGCGAGCGGCCGAGCTTCGCTTCCTCGATCAGAAAACAACTTAGCCAGTTAGTGTGCAAACCGTAAGCGGCCTGGGGCATGAGTGAGACACCGGGAAGATCGGCGAATGCGTCGCGATAGCGATAGGCGATTGCCCGCCGTTGCTGGACGCGCAGGTCGAGCACTTCAAGCTGGCCGCGGCCTATGCCGGCAAGCACGTTGCTCATTCGGTAGTTGTAGCCAATCTCGGAGTGCTCGTAGGCAAGACCGGGGTCGCGGGCCTGCTGCGACCAGAAGCGCGCTTTGTCCACCCAAACCTGGTTCTCCGAAACCAGCATGCCGCCGCCAGTAGTTGTGATGATCTTATTTCCGTTGAAAGAGAATACGCCAATGCGGCCGAACGTTCCCGCGGGCCGGTCGTGGTAAGTCGCGCCAAGCGCCTCCGCGGCGTCTTCCATCACCGGTATCTCATAACGCCCACACAGAGCCAGAATCGGTTCCATGTCGGCGCACTGTCCATATAGGTGCACCACAATGATCGCGCGTGGCAACTGATTCCGGCTGGCGCGTTCCCGCAGCGCCTCTTCGAGAATGTTCGGGTCCAGGTTCCAGGTCGCGCAGTCGCTATCGAGAAACACAGGCTCGGCGCCCAGGTAGCGGACCGGATTACAGCTCGCCGCAAAGGTGAGTGTCGGACAAAATACTTCGTCGCCGGGACCAACCCCGAGCAGGCGCAGTCCCAGATGAATCGCCGCCGTCCCACTGCTCAGCGCCACCGCCGGTAAGCCAATCCGGTTCTCGAACTCTCTCTCGAAAGCCGTGATGTTTGGTCCAACAGTCGACAGCCAGTTGGTCGCAAACGCCTGCCGCACATGAGTCTCTTCGCTGCCACCCATGTGCGGAACGGATAAGAGGATGCGTTTCATTTGGGGCGGCTCAATCTAACTTCGCATCAACGCAAGTGCCCTGGCAGGAACCCCGACGACGGTTGCGCCGGGCGGTACTGAGTCGAGGACTACGGCGCCGGCACCGACAATCGCACCTTCGCCGATCTCGGCTCCAGGGAGGGCAACCGCGCCAATCCCGACGTGAGCAAAGGAGTGCACGGCCACGTTGCCGCCCAGCAGAACGCCGGGCGACAGATGCACGTGATCGCCGATGCGGCAGTCGTGTTCGACCACGGCGGCTGTGTTGATAATGCAATTCCGCCCGACCTGAGCGCTGGCGTTGATCACGACTCGCGGCATGACGACGGAGCCTTCGGCAATCCGCGCGGAATCCGAGACGATCGCCGACGGGTGGATGAGCGTCGCGGGCAGGAGACCGTACTCGATGGCTCGGCCGAAACATCTTGCCCTGATTACGTTTTGGCCAATCGACACGAGATAGCGGGAGTGAACTGCGCCACCGAGCGAGTCCAAGTACTGGCGGGCTCCGGAGACCGGGCAGTCGCAGAACTTGCGGCCGGGTTCCTCACAAGCATCGTCGATGAAGGATATGGTTCGGAATCCGCCCATCGTCCTGGCGACGTCGAGGACGACCTTCCCGTGCCCGCTGGCCCCCCATAACACCAGGTCAGACATTTCGTTTCGCGTCGGCTGGGCTGCCTAGAAACTCCGGCATGGTGGCATGGCCCGCCTGGCTGATGCCGTCCCGCCGCAGCACTTGCAGCGCTGTGAGGCAAAGTACTTTGATGTCGAGCAAGAAGCTTTGGTGATCCACGTACCACACGTCGAGCTCGAACTTCTGTTCCCACGTAAGACTGTTGCGGCCGTTCACCTGCACCCACCCGGTGATACCCGGCTTCACCTCGTGACGCCGGCGCTGGAACGCGGTGTATCTGGGCAGGTATTCGGGAAGCAATGGCCTGGGGCCAACCAGACTCATGTCTCCCTTGAGTACGTTCCATAACTGCGGCAACTCGTCGAGACTAGTGGCGCGAAGGAACCTACCCAGCGCAGTCAGCCTCTCTTCGTCGGGCAATAACTTCCCGGCCGTGTCGAGGGCGTTCGTCATTGTGCGGAATTTGTAGAAGGAGAATAGGCGATCATCCTTGCCGACGCGCGATTGCACGAAAACAGGATTGTTCCTAAGTGCAAATCGATTCACGACCGCGATTGCACCGAACAACGGTGCGAGGACGATCAATGCGCCGCCCGAGATTACCACGTCGAACAACCTACTGATGCATCGCACCTTGTTATAACTCTTCTAGGACTTCTGCTTCAGTATCGCGCTCTCCACCACGTCGACAAATCGGCTCTGCACCAGCTTGTGGGAGTAGAGACGCTCGGCCCGTTCGCGTCCGGCGGAGCCCATCCGATTGGCGAGTTCGGGGTTTTCGAGTAAGTGGCTTACCGCATCGGCCAGCGCCTTGCCATTCCGTGGGGGCACGATGAAACCTGTCTCGCCATTCACGACGGCTTCCCGGCAGCCTCGGATGTTGGTTGCGACCACGGGCAGCGCGGTACTCATGGCCTCCAACACGGAACGGGGAAACCCTTCCCGGTAGGAAGGCAGGACGAAGATATCCATCACTGCCAGGTATTCCGCGACACCATCGGTGAAACCGGTGAAGCGGAATCTGTCGCGCAGACCGGCGGCATCTACACAGCTTCGCAACTCCGCGACGATTCCATCGCGGTCGGAGGGAAGAGCGTCGCCGACCACCAGGAAGTGGACGTCGCTCCGGCTGGCCGAGACCCGCTTCGCCATCTCTGCAAATTCGAGATACCCTTTCTCTCGTACGACTCGCCCAACGATTCCAACCACCGGCGCGCCCTGGGGAATGTCCAGTCTGGCTCGCAGTTCCGCCGAGGTAGAGAGGGTCTCACCCTTGGGTGGATAGGCCGCCAGATCGACGCCGTTGTAGATCGTCGTCACCGCCGCTGCATCTTTGGCAATGCCCTCTCGCAGAGCCACTTTGCGGTCCTCGTCGGAGACGAACATGAAGCGGTCCGTCGTCCTTCCGAGGAGCCACTCCAGGGTGATATAGCCTCGGCGCTTCCAACCTGGCATGTCATCGTGAAAGTAGAATCCGTGTACGGTATAGACAACCACGGGGGCGCGGGCGAGCCACGCCGCCACCCGCCCGACTGCGGCAGCGATCGGGCTATGCGCATTCACGACCTCGAAGTGCCCTCGCCGAATTGTCCGGTACAGCGCCCACAGCGGTGCAATGTGTACGAGCGGATTCATTCGCCGCCGCAGCGGCACCTCGTGCATGTGGAACCCGTCCGCCGCGAGTTGGTCGAAATATCCCGCTTTGGCACACGCAACGTGTACTTCGTATCCCGCTTCGCGCAGCCCGCGGAGCCAAGGCAGCAGCAGCTTCCACGCCATCACGTCCAGGGTGCAGATCGCCAGAATCCGTGGACGTGCTGCCCGCTTATGCGGGTTGAGTGCCGCCGGGCGCTCAGATTCGATTTCGGTCCGCACCGGGCTCATCTCAACTCCACGCGCCATGCACTCGCGGCGCTGACGGAATCATGGAGCCCTCCGGCGCGAGTGAAGGCCCTGGTTGCGGAAGTGGCGATGTGCGGCCTGGGCCGCGCGGCCGCCATGCGTGCGACGTTATGCCGAGTGGGCGCGTGCCGCGTTTCTGCACCGCCTCTGCCCCGACCAGCACCACAAACAGGAACGGCAGTAGCTGCACGCGCTGCCGGGACAAAAGCCCAAGATTGGGGATGAAGCTGAACATGAGCAGCAGCATGCCCGCAAGGAGCGATGAAAACAGAATGTATGGCCTCCGTACCATTCCGCGAAATAGCTTGCGCATGCGGCCGGCGCGGCTCAGAACGAACCAGAGGATGAAGAGGTTCTCTAGCGCAGCCATGCCTGCGGCGAAATTGTGGATCTCCCACGGAAACGGCTGGAACAGAACGCGCACGACACCGCGGGGAAAATTGAGAAGCGCGCCGACGACGCCCGGCGACGACTGGACCTCGACGGCCGACCCGCCGATTGCGTTTCCCGCCGATTTGGTGCGCGCGTACTCCTGAAGACTGTCGGCCGAGACCTCCGATAACCCAAGGAACCCACGCGCCACCGCGGCGAGAAGACCGAACATGGCGATCAGCATGACGATCATTCCGAGCTTGGCAAGGACCGACAGGCGGCGCGATTGCGTCAGGCCCCACACGTAGGCGAGGCCCATTGACGCGGCGAGGACCAGCGCGATATGCGGGCGGACGACCGTTACGATCGCCACGCCGGCTAACAGGTGCCAGACACCTACCGGACCATGGGGTTTTAGCGTCGAGGAGTAGCCGTACGCCGCCATCCCGAGCCCCATGGCGACCCAGCTATCCTTGCCGTAGTAACCCGCCCACATCCCGAGCGACGGTAGGAATAGGATAATGATGGCGTACTGCTTGAGCTGAGCCGGTGTGGCCCAAAGCGCGAACGCCCTGCAAAGATACAGGGCGGCGCAGAAGCCTAAGGCGGCGGAGAAGAGCAACATCCCGTAAATGTCTCCGCCGAAGGGAGCGTACAGCAATCCTGTGACGATCGGCATCGTGTCGCTGCCCAGTTGCCAGGAGATGGCGCCCCAGTTGCCGGCGCGAATCACTTGAGCGACCATCATGCCGTTGTGGTGGTACCCATAGCAATCAGCCCCGGTCGCGGCCGCATAGTAGGGAAGTAGCCAGAAAGCGATAAAGGCCCAGATCACGCCATGCCACGCCAGAGCTGCCGGCACCAGCCGGGAGACTGCGCCGCAGCGGCGGAGGCCGGGCAGCAGCGCTATCACGAGAATCACGCCATACAGGATCAGCGCGAGGCGTGCGGCGATGCCATCGGATTGCCAGTCAAGAAACAGCAGCATCTAAATTTTTCCGGAGACGTCGCCAGTCGCCGGTTCACGGCGGCCATCCGGGAGCATTGGCGCATTCCGGACGATGCCCGCGACGGCCGCACCATACAGGTCTTCCAGGTGCCGCGCGGAGGCAACCACGTTATAGTCGCTCGTGGCCATTCGCGCCAGCAGATCAGGACGACGATTCGGCTTGTCCAGCAAGGATAGGACGGCGCTCCCCCAACACTCGGAGCCGCTGTCGAGAGGCAGGAACCGAATCGTGTCCTCCGAGACCATGACTTCTCGCGGCACAACGTCGGAGACAAGGCATGGCAACCCGGCTGCCTGCGCCTCCAGAAGGACCAGCGGAAGCCCCTCGTGGAGCGATGGCATTACGAATACGTCGATGGCGCACCGCATCAGTTCCGGAACGCGCGAGCTGACACCAGCGAAGATCACTCGTTGCGAAATGCCAAACTCGGCACACGCTTTCTCGATTGAGGGCCGGAGGATGCCGTCTCCCACCAACAGCAGGACGGTGTTCTCGCGCTGCCGGATCACATTGGCTGCGACTTCAATCAGAAAGCGGTGGTTTTTGGCGACGGTGAAGCTTCCAACATGTCCCATTACGTTTGCGCCGGGCTCGATGCCGAACTGGCTTCGCACCAAGTCCGCGTTGAGGGAAACCTCAAATGGCGTCAGATCGATACCACAGTGAATGACCTGGTACTTCGGATTCCGCCACCAACGTTTACCGAATAGCGTTTCCGCCGATTCCGTCGAGCAGCCGATGCCATGGGTCGAGAACACGCGGGTCAGAGATCGGTTAAGCGCTCCGGCCGGGCGGTTCACCAGTGAGGTGACGTCGGCGCCCTTCCTGTAGATGTTGTGGGCGTGACCTATGCGGACTGGCGTGTTCTCCGCCCTCGACAGGAACAGGATGAAGCCGACCAGCAGCAGCCCATGACAGTGGACGACATCGTAACGGCCTTCGCGAAGGAGCCGCCGAAAGCGCTTGGCAAACCGGAAAACCGACACAGGAGTCGATCCCAGCGGGATATTATGGATCTCGCAACCGAGTTGCTCCAACTCGGCCGCATACGCCCCGCGACCAAATCGGTAAGTGCAGAAATCGGACTTATATCGGTCGCGTGGCAAGCAGCCGACGACGCCGCGAAGCCACGTTTCGATGCCGCCGCGATTCAGACTCCCGACGACATGAAGAACCCTGATCGGGCGCGACGAGCCGGCGCTATTCGCAAATGGCATCACACGCTCTCGGGTTTGAGGAACCATCCAAGGTTACCGGGGACTGCGACCCAGCTCTTTCAAGACGGGCCAAACCGCCGCTGGGGCACCATGATAGAGTCGGGCCACGGCGCAACGCAAAATGTAGGCCTTCAGGCACCACGCAGAGAGAAGTCGACCGCCTCCGGCCACTTCGCTCAGATACCGGCGGGCTACGACGCAGGACTCCGCAACCATGTGGCCGGATTGGGAGCACGTCTTGCTGGCTGCGTGCTGGCGGGCTCGTGCCAGAACATCGTCCAAGTAATGCACCGGACAGGTTCGCAAGAGGCGGACCATCAGGTCGTGATCCATGCAGTAGTGCAGGCTCCTATCGAGCCCCCCGGCCGCGATATATGCGCTGCGCGGAAAGAAGACGCCCGGCTGGCTGTAGAAGGATCGCCTAGTCCATATCCTGACCATGTGTTCAAACTCCAGCCGCCGCTGACGAAGCAGACGCTCTCGACCCGTGGAGTCAGAAAACAGTTTGACATTGCCGGCGATGAGGCTTCCGGGGTTCTTGCCGTAAGCCAGTCCGACCGAATTCAGTGCCCCAGGTTCAAGGAAATCGTCGGAATTGATCCAACCCAGCACGTCACCCGAGGCCCGCGAAAACCCCTTGATCAGCGCATCGGTCTGCCCTTTGTCTCTTTCGCTGACCCACCAGGTAATGTCGCTGGAGTACTTCCGGATTATGTCGACGCTGTTATCGGAGGAGCCGCCATCCACTACGAAGTACTCAACGTTAGGATAGTTCTGCTCCAGAACGCTGAGGATGGTCTGTTCGAGGAACCGACCCTGGTTGAACGATGGAGTAACGACGGTGATGCGAGGAGCCATAGAGCCAGGAAAATGGACGACGGTTCCGGCGCCCGCGTTATGAACACTCGCCGCAGTTGCGGTCTTCCGCGAACCAGTTCTCTGCGTCGATCTGCGTTATTTGGTAGCCGAAGTCCCAGAACGCTTTCAGTAGATCGAAGACGCGATAGCCAAACGGCGCGCAGTTCTCCTCGTTAGCCTCGAAAACGACGCAAGGCTTATCTGGCCCGGAGAGGAGCCGCGACGCACCTTTGACGATGGGCAGTTCGGCACCTTCCGCATCCAGTTTCACTAAGTCCACGTGCAGACAACTGGCGGATTCGAGAACGTCATCCAGACGGCGGGTTTCGACCTCGATCTCGCAATCCGCCTTGAACCTTGGGTTGGATCTGAGGCTGCCCATGGCCTCACGGCCGGCGGCCGGCACACAGAAGCGCACGGTTTCAGCGCGGTCGGACAGCGCGTACGGTATGATCGTGACGTTCGAAAGCCGGTTGAGAGTCAGGTTCGCGGCGAGTTCTTGCCGCATCGACGGCTGTGGCTCGAAGGACATCACCCTGCCGCCGGGTCCCACCAAAGTCGCCATTTGAACGGTGTAATAGCCGATATTGGCGCCAATATCCAGAACCGTGGCGCCGGACAGCGAGTGTTGCCTCAGCTTCTCTCGAACGCGTGGCTCAAACCACTTCTCCGCTACCAGTCGCTGCCCGAGAGCGTCGTTCGTCCGAAGCCGCATTCTCTCGCCCGAGGCCAGGGTCTGAGTTTTCCGGCGTAGACCGAGCGCGGCCAAGGACCGCATATACAAAGATGCTGCGTGGACGTCAATAGCCCGCATTAGCTAAACCTTCCGCGCTCTGCACCGTGCACGAGTGGCACCGGTTCAGGGCTTCCGTTCCCTTCTATTTGGTCGACCAGACTTCTGGTCGTTCGTCCGCCCAAGTCCGCTATGCTAACGCGCAACTTCCGACATTCCCAAATGCACACGGCCAGCGCGAGGGCCTCGCAGCCGGCGACCCACAGCGGCACGGCGGATAGCGGAAGCGTGTTGGCAGGCATGACCATGGGCGAGAATGCCATGGCACCCACGACCACCATAGAGGCGGAGAGCACTCGGACGCGCCCGCAGGCAAGCAGCGGGATGGCATAAACCGCGGTGAGAGAAACGAAGATGACGAACACCGCAGTCGCGCAGGCCTCGGCAAGCGATGGTCGTATGCGCCCGCCCGTCCATGCGGCAACCAGCCAAGGCACGGCCAAGCCGATGGCGCCGACAATGGGTGCCTGCCCAAACAAAGCGAGTTGGCGGCAACGACGCAGCGTCAGACGCATCCAGCCAAAATCTCCCCGGGCGTGCGCGTCCGCGTAAGCTGGCCAAAGAGGGTACCAGAACAGTGAGAATAGGAGCATGGGAATAGAAAGGATCTTGTAGGTCAGCGCGTATGCACCCACTTGCGCGGCACCGAAGCGATTTCCGATCACCAGGACCGGGGCCGCAGCTAGGGCCAACGTTCCCACAGACGACACCAGGAAACTGACGCCGGAGGCCATGAGCGCGCGCCCACGCCGCCATTCGAAACACCTCCACTGCGGCCGCAGCCAGGATCTTCGCCGGCCGAACTCGGCTCCGGAGTTCACGGCCATGGCAACTAATGGCAGCCCCGAACTGGCCAGCACCAGCATAGGCAGGCTGGCGTGAAGGTGAGCCGCCAACAGAGTGCCGGCCAACCCCAAAGTGCCTGCCAGGCAATCCCAAGCGTTCAGGCGGAAACCCTCCTGGAAGCCGGCTTGAACGCGCGCCGCGACCCCCAGCGGTATGGCTGCCAGATAGCAGACGACGAACAGTGCCACTGCCGGACCAACCTCGCGAGCGGCCAGCGCGGTTCTCAGGTTAAAGACACGACTCCAGGGCAGGACACTGTGTATGGCTAGGAACAGCGCCAGCAGCATCAACGGGACAGCCAGCATGACAAAGAACGCGCTGGACAGATCCCGCTTCATTCTCCCCGGGTCGTTCTTCCCATTGGCCGCCGACACCGCGTTCTGCAAGGTAGATCCCAAACCGAGGTCGGCGACGCCGAACGCCAGTGCGATCAGCGAACTAAGGCTCATCCAAATGCCGAAGCGTTCCGCCCCAAGGTAGCCAACGGTCACCGGCACGGCCACAACGCTATTCAGCATGCGGATGCCCCTGCCGGCGCCGGCGGCGATGCCTGCGAGCGCGGCGCGGCGGTAGCGTTCTTTGGACCTGCCAACCTCCGTCGAGACGTCGAAGGGCCGCGCGCGGAGGATGGCAATGGCGCTTCCGACGGAGGCGCACGCACTGTGGAAGCGAACGAATGCGCCAGTCGGATTCGGCGCCGCGTCATCGAGGACGCCGGTGGCCGTGGAGGCTGAACTCAACATATTGGGTGGATCCGGCTGCGGGCAGCGCGCGAGCATGAAAAGCTCACTGCCGGTCTGCGCCGGGCGCGAAGCACTGGCAATACAACTGCTCGTGTGCCGAACAGACACTTACGGTCAGACAAGTCCCCACTTGGCGCATCACACCTGGGTACTGGTCGGCTTGTAATACTTCGAATAATACTTGCCGTAATATCCGTAGTAATAATAGCGGTCGCTCATGTCTTTGCGGACTTCATTGAGCGCCATGCCGATCACGTTCGCCTTTACTCTCTTGAGGCTGGCGAGTACGCCGTTGACTGCGTTGCGATTGGTCTGGCCGGCGAGGGCCATGACGATGACGCCATCGACGACGACGGCCATTTGCAGGGGTTCGGCGAAGCCGAGGAGCGGGGGAGCGTCGACAACGATGAGATCATAGTCGGGATTGGCTTCGGCGAGTAACTTCTCTATGGTGGCGCCAAGGCGGTCGGCGGCGGTGCGGGAGGCGGGGCCGGCGGGGAGAATGTCCAGGTCCGGATACTCGGGGCATCTCTGCAGGACCTCGCGCCAGTTGGCTTCACCGCGAATGACGGTCGAGAGGCCGCGATCGTTCGAGATATCGAAGCGGCCGTGAATACCGGGGCGGCGCAGGTCGGCGTCGATTAAGAGAGTCTTGCGATTCTGCAAGCTGTGTACGATGGCGAGGCGCATGGAAGCGGTGGTCTTACCCTCGCGCGGCGCGGCGGAAGTGATGAGCAGACTGCGCGGGCGGTGGCCGAGATCGGAGAGCAAAATCGAATCGCGCAGCGTCCGTATGGCCTCTTCATAAGCCGATTCCTGCGCGTTGTGACCGCTGTATCTGACCAGGGCGGTGGTGCCGTTGCCCGTCATGCGAACTCGGAGCAGGCGGCTGCGCCAGTGCTTGACGACGGGAAGCGAACCGAGCACCTCGGTGCGGAGAGAGCGCTGTATGTCTTCGGGATCGCGCACCGTGTTGTCGATGGTATCCGATAGGATGGCCATGCCAATGGCGAGCAGAGTAGACACGAGGAAAGCCAGTAGCGCGTTCAGGCGCAGGTCGGGGAAGACGGGCTTGACGGCCGGGCGGGCGGAATCGGCGAGCCGGATGGAACTGTTCTGGAAAGTGGAATTGATGCCGGCTTCCTTGATCTTACGAATGAGTTCCTCGTAGAGACCCTTGTCGCTATCGGCTTCCTGCTTGAGGGCCTTGTACTCGAATGACCGCGCGTTGATGCGGTCGAATTCGGCCTTGGTCTCTGCGACGGCGCTGGCGAGCATGGATTCGCGGTTGGCGGATTCCTTGAACGCGAGGCTGACGCGATTTTCGATATTGGACTTCAGAGCTTCGAGTTGGCGCTCGAGTTCGGCGACCTGGGAGTGCGCCTTCTTATACTCGGGATGGCCGGGGCCATACTGGGCGGCGACGGTGGCGAAGCGTTCGCGGGCTTCGTCGAGGTGGTCGGCGAGGTGGCGGAGCTGCTCGCCCTGGGTGGAGGCTTGGGCGGCTTCCATGGAACCGCTCTTGACGGAGTTATACGCGGCCTGCTGGCGGACGCGATCGCCCTGGGCGGTGGTGAACTCGGTGTTGAGCTGGAGGAGGCGGGCGGAGAGGATGCTGGTTTTCTCCTCGGGGTTGATGACGCTCAAATCCTTTTCGAACTGGGCCAGGGCGGCGGAGGAGCGCTCCATCTTGGCGCGCAATTCCTCGATCTGCTTTTCCATGTAAGCGGAGAGGCCGGCGGTGGCGCGGAAGCGAATGTCATAGGTGTGCTGGATGTAGCTTTCGGCGATGCCGTTGGCGACATTGGCGGCGAGTTCCGCGTCGGGCGAGCGGTAACTGATAAGCAGCAGGTAAGTGTTGGGCGGGCGCGTGATCTTCAGCTTTTTGAGGGTGATCGGGGCATTCTGCGCGCGCACGGTTGGAATAGGCGGCTCGCCTGGCAGGGTTGCGTCCCCACTGATAGGGAGTTTGAAGCGTTCGGCGACGGGGCGCAGGACGGAATCGGACTCGATGATTTTGACCTGCGTGGCAAGGAACTGATCGGAGTCGTTGGGGGCGGCGCGCGAGGCGTCCTGACCGATGACGGCGGCGGGCGCCTGGCGGTCAATGTCAATCGTGGCGGTAGATTCGTAGATAGGAGTCAGACGCGAAGACACGACCACGGTGCAGACTACCGAGACCATGGCGAAGGCGAGGATCTTCCATCGGTGGCGCTTGAGTATCCACAGATAGTGGGAGAGCGGGACGGCCGCCTCCTCGGGCTCGGGCTGGGTGTAGGCGAACGGCGGGTAGACCGTGACCGAGTCGGGGGCTGCGGGCACGTGGCTGGCACCGTTACCGTTGGCTGCCGGAGCGGGGAGCGCGCGAAGTTCTTTTTCTTCAGGCATGGGGTTCAGCTTTGGGCGCTTCTGATGTGTGTGCCTCGAACAGCGGACTTAGTGCGCTACTCCGTAGATGAGCGCGGTAGATGCGGCGCCAGTGCCGAACCCGACGATGGCTTCAAGGGCTTTCACGCCGATCCGCTTGCCTCTGTTATCCGGGACGTAGAAGATGTCGTTGGCGACGAGGGGGACGTCGGGGGACTTGCGCTGCAGGATCTTGTCGAGCTGCACGGGGATTTCGTTCTTGGTGCCGTTGGCTTCGCGGCGATAGATGAAAGCGTTCTTATTGGAAAACGATTCCAGCCCTTCGCTGAGCGCCAGCATTTGGAGGACGGTGGTATCCGAACCGTTTTGAACCGGGTAGGCGCCGGGCTTCTTGACGTTGCCGACGACGTAGATCTTGGCGACCTCGGGGACGCGGATTTCTTCGCCGCCGGAGAGTTTGAGATTGACGGCGGGGTCGGCGTCGTTGATCAGGTTGCGCACGGCGACGCGGCGAGTGAGCGTCGAGGATACGCCATCCGGGCCGGGCTGGGAGCGGCTGACAAGAATCTCGGGGCCGGCATTTTCACTCAGCCCCTGCGCGCGGGCGATGGCTTCGAGCAGCGAGACGGGGCCTTCGGCCTGGAAGACCAGCGGCATCTTGACGGCGCCGGAGACGCTGATGGGGCGGCTGTGATACTCGGCGATGGTGACGGTGACGAAGGGGTCGACCAGGATCTGTTCGTCGCGAAGCGCCTGCGCGATCGCGGTCTCGAGCTCGGCCGGAAACAGTCCTTCCGCCTTGATGAGCTTCTTGAGCATGGGGAGGCGGATCAGGCCGTCGGTGCCGATGCGGATGGTGCGGCTAAGTTCCGGGGCATCGTAGACGGAGACGGCGATGAGGTCGTTGGGACCGACCGCTTGGGCCGGTAGATTGGCTCCCTGTTCGGGGATGGTGGCGGCGCGGTTGACCTGCTGCTGCAGCTGGGCCAGAGCGGCCGCGGCAAAGACTATCGTCGAAAGGAGCAAACGCATGACGGCACCTTAATTCTCAGAGTTACCCGGACCGGACTTTGGATCGGGACGCCCATCGGCCAACCGTGTGACGCAGAGCTCGATCATGGCCAGCCGCCGCTCGAAGGAGAGCAGCTTATCGGCAACGTTGACGGAGCCGGCGGTATCGGAAGGAAAGTCCGGCGCTGCCCCGCCCAACATGACGGCACGAGCGAATTCGGAAACGCAGCGCGCTCCCTGGCGATCCGAAGCGGCCTTGATCCGCTCGAATTCCTGGTCGGTCACACGGAAGTTGACAAGTCGTTTTCGAATCGCGTTCATGAATTGCCCGCAGCGCGGAGATTACGAGTGGCGGCCTGCGGCTCAGTCGTGCGCCGCAGCGTTCAAAGGGCTGACAGCGGGTGTGCGAAGAGTGTTTGGACCAAGCTTCGCCCTTCCAGTCACACCGACCGGCACGCAAAATGGTCTGACAAAACCTGAAGACACGTTTGTTACGCAATTACTAGGTGCGTCTAAGTAGTACTAGAGAAAGGTGAGCGTATCACGAACGATTTACGTGTGTCAAGATATCAGGATATAGAAGTACTAAATAGGGTGACATGACGCACCTAGGAGAAACCGGCGGTGTAAGACGTTCGAAGCTCGTCGTGGAGTTACTGCACGCGACCGATCCAGTCCCGTTCGATTTCCGCGGCGACGGAGCGAAGGAGTAAAGAGACCGAAACTACGACTCGCGGCTTTCCGTCTTCCGCTTTTACGATAACTCCCTCAACACCCGCCAAAGGACCGTTATCTATAGATACTCTCTGGCCGGTTTGCAAATAGGGCCACGGCGTACAGGCGACCTTGGAAGTCACTAGCGTTTGCACGGAGCGAATCTCGTTTTCGCTAATGGGGACGGGGCTATTTCCGCATCCGACAATCTGAGCCACGCCTGCGGCGGTAAGAACTCTGAGACGATCCGGCAGCGCGAACCGGCAGAATAAGTAGCCCCGAAACATGGGAGTCTCGAGTGTCTTGACTCTGTCGGACCAACGGCGTTTGACAGTACATAACGGAAGGAAAACTTCAAAGCCTCGCAGAGAGAGATCGTCATGCGCGCGAAACTCACAGCGCGACTTCACGCGAATTCCATACCAGCCCGTGTTCTCCATTTCGACGAATCCCGCCAGTCCACTAAGGTAATGTTAACTACCACACGCACTGTTATACAAAGTTAGGTGCTAACACACCCCAACATCTATGCAACTATGATAGCCGAGATTAACAGTGAGTGGCAAAGTTGTGTCATGTAGCGCAATGGATACAGGTACGACTGGGAGGCAGTTCCCGGCAGCCGGCTACCATCTTCGATAGTATCCACTCAGCGCGCGGGAACGGCGCATTCATATATGTCTCGCAGTGACTCGCTCCGCTTCACCGATCGGGCGTTCCGGCTGCGAGGCGCTTTGCCGGGCGGCGAGCATGGCGAGGATGAGGATGGGCCATGAGCCGAGGGCGGGGCGGGAAAAGGGATAATCCACCAAGGCGTGAAGAAACACGGCAACGGCGCCGATGCCCCAGACGGAACGAAAGGCGGGGCGCAGACACCACAGAAAGATAGTAGCGATGACGATACCGAAGACAACGCCTCCTTCGGCCGTCCACTGCAGCCAGTCGCTGTGCGCCTGGTTGGCGAACACTCCATAGTCGGCGATGGCGTAGCGCGGATACACGGTGGGCCAGGTGCCGAGACCGACGCCAAACCACGGGTGCGCGGCGGCCATGTGGAGAGAGGAAATGGCAAGCTCACGGCGCATCTGCATGGGATCCGGCTGCCAGAAGCGGCGCCAGACGTTGTCCCAGCCCACTACGGAAGCAAAGACGGCGAACAGCACTGCCATCTTGAGAAGCGCCGCGCCGGCCGCGTGGGCGCTGGTGCGTCCGCGCGCCAACAGCAGCGCGATGACGACGATAGTTTCCGCCGTAATCAGGATGGTGCCGCTGCGGGAGGCCGAGGCGATCACGGATGCGAACAGGGCAGCGGCCATGCCGGAATACAGCAGCGAATCGCGTTCGCGGCGCAGAGCTTCGTAGATGGCGATGGGCAGCACAACCTCGACAAACGCCGCATAGTGGTTGTGATAGAGAATGGGACCCATCACGGAACCGGTATAGGCGGTGGGAAACAGCCAGAAGATTCGGTCGTGGGAGGTGAAGGTTTGCAGCGTGGCCACCACCGCGATCGCGGAGCCGAACCAGAGTATGGCGGAACGAAACCAGTGGCGGACCTCAGTGTCCCGGAAGAGAGAGACGCCAGCGAGAAACACGGCGAGAAACGTGGCCCAATGGACGATGGCGGTCTTCGTATCGAAGCCGTAGGCGGTGCGCCCGGTGCCCCATTGAAACAGCCCCCAGACAACCGCGAACGACAGGGGAACGACAGGGTACAGATCGGACAGCCGCATGCGGCGGATGCCATAGACGGCGAGGGCAGAGACAGCCAGCGCGAAAACGCCAACTTGAAAGACAGCGACCGGCCAGTAGGCGGGCACCCAGAGAGTGAGTATGGCGAAGAAAAAAAGTGCCGCCAGAACGACGTGCATGCCTCAGTATAGCCAGCCGCCCCGCAGCGCCGCGCTGTTTTACGGAGTGCTGGCGGAGGGCGAGGAACCGAACCTGCCAGCAGCAGCCAAACCGACTACGGTGCCGCCGGCGGCAACGCCGCCGATGATGGCGATCTTGGCGGCCGTGGAAAGTCCGCCGCGCGCCGCCGCGCCACCGGCAGCTCCCGCGCCGCTCGCACTGCAGGAACCAGCCTTGATGCGGGCGACTTGCACCAACTCCGAAGCCGGAGCGGGAGGCGTCACACCCGGAATGATGGCGCCAGTGACTTCCACGCACTTACCGACGTACTTCGCCAGCTCCGTTCCGTCCAACTGGACCGTGACATGGGTCGTCGAATCCGTCAGGAAGTACTTCCCATCCTTGAATTCCTCGACGCCGGTCATGTCGAAAGCCGTGGCCGCGCCCGCCTGCGAACCGAACGCCATCGCGAGGCCCGGGCGAACGCTGGCGACCAGCACGCCGGCAGCGCTGCGTACGTCGGCGGAGCCGCTGCGAGCGACAACCGTAATGTCGGTGGGAGAGGTGACGTCGATCTGCACGACGCTATCTTTGGCCGAAGGGGAAATGCGCAACGTGTCGGCTTCGATGACGTGATTGCCGGATTCCTTCACCACGCCGGTACCCTTCTCGAGAATGGTGTGATCGCGAAAGATCTTGGCGCGCGATTCCGGAGACAACGTTATCTCGACGCTGGCTAGTTCGACCACCGAGCGCGCCGCGGATGTCTCAATCAGGTTGCCGTCGAACACCGTGCCGTTCTGACGAATTGTGGAACCATCCACCCGGAAATCCCCCGTGGACTTTACGAATCCGATGGAAAGCGGTGCCGCCACGGCCACCAACAACAAGCACATGAGGCAAACAAGAAAAATTGCGAATTTCGACATTTTGATCTCCAACAGGCCAATACCTCATTTAAAGTATACCTATAGACGGGTAAAGAGCAAGATATCCGAAGTGTGTGATGCGGCTTACCGAACGTCGCACGCTCCGATCACTGGCACGCTACAGGCAGCGGGATGAACTACTACGAGGAACTCGGCATACGGCAGGACGCGCCGCTCGAAGAGATCCGTCAAGCGTACAAGCTGCTGGCGCGCCTGCTGCACCCGGATGGGCAGCCGGAGGCGCGGTTGAAAGCCATGGGCGAGTGCCAGATGCGGCGGCTGAACGAAATCCTCGCCATCCTCACGGATCCGATGAAACGCCGCCAGTACGACGAGAGCCTATGCCAGAACCCGACAGCGGCGCCGGACTGGGAGCCTCCGGCAATGGTCGAGCCGGCCTATTGGTACCGGGTGGTGTTCTTCGGCCTGCGGCACTGGTTCTGGATTCTGATCGGGCTGGTCGTGGTTGGCGTCGGTCTGTGGTGCGTGCAGCAGAGCAATTCCGCGGTATCTCAGGTGACACCGATTCCAGGCGGACCGGCGACTGACAAGCCCGCCGGCGGTGAAGCGCCGCAGCAGCCTACGGGCAAAGCCGTTATACGCACGGCGCCGCATGGCGCCTCCGCGGCGGCATCGCGCGAAGCAACGCACACCGGCACGCGACAGCCCGCTGTGATGGAAAAGGCCGCGGCCGTGGCGAAGCCGTCCGAGCCCGCGCGCCCTTCTCCGGCAATCGAGCCACCGCCGCCGCTTCCGGCCCCGCCCGTGGCGGCGGAGTTCGCGAAGGTGGTGCCCGCGGCAACCAAGGCGGAACCCGCAGTCCCAACAGCGAAAGCGCACGAGGTTTCCTTCGCCGGGAACTGGCTCTACGCTCCGGAGACGGCGAGCAGGACCGACCCTAATCTCTATCCGGCGACCAGCGTGGAGTTCCTGCTGGCGGAGGAGAATGGAAGCCTGGCGGGCACTTACCACGCCAAGTACAGAGTCCCCGATCAGGCGATCTCTCCCGAGGTGCAGTTCCGCGTGCAGGGTAAATCGACGAATGGGAAGGTGTGCAGAGTGACATGGGCGTCGGAGGACGGCGCGCAGGGCGAAGCGGAACTGACACTGCGTTCGATGAATCAGTTGAACGTGACCTGGTGGACCAAGGTGTTCGGCCGGCGTGCGGCGCTGAGTTCCGGCATGGCAGTCCTGACCCGGCAGCAGGCCCCGTGATGTGGTATCGAATCGCCCGCTTTCTCGGAATTGCGATCGCGGTGGCCGGCTTTGCGGCGGCAGCCGTGTGGAGCGCCCGCCTGGGGTGGGCCGACTATTGGTTCCGCAAAGAGACCCTGGCCGGAACTGAGAGAGCGATCGCGATTACACCCGACCGCGCGTCTTACTATTACAGGCTGGCCCTGCTGTCCTCCGACGATCGCCCGGCACGAGCGACCGAAGCGCTCGAGCGCGCACTCAAGTTGAATCCGGCCGACGCACAATCCTGGATCGACCTCGGCTTGCAGTACGAGGCGGGTGGCGACAACGCGCGCGCCGGGCGATGCCTGCTGCGCGCGGCGGAAGAGGACGCGGAGTACTTACCGCGCTGGACGCTGGCAAACTACTATTTCCGGCGCAACGATCCGCCGCGATTCTGGTTTTGGGCCAAGCAGGCCGCGGGCATGGCGTATGGCGATCCGCTGCCCTTGTTCCGTCTGTGCGGACAGATGGAAGAGGATGGGAAGTTGATCGTGCGACTGGCGATACGCAATCCGTCCGTGCGCGCGGGGTACCTCGCCTATCTGGTTGGGCAGAATCGCACCGATCTGGTGGGTCCGGCGAGCCGCAGCGTGATCGAGGAAAATCGCGAGGTCGACACGCCGGTGCTGCTGGCAGTGTGCGACCGGCTGCTGGAGCAAGGCAGCGCGGGCGAAGCTCTCGACATATGGAACGGACTCGCGGAGACTGGGCGAATCCCGCGTGGCGTGCGGCTCGCGGGTTCCGCCATTACGAATAGCACGTTCTCGACCGCGCCCACTTCTCGGGGCTTCGACTGGCGGCTGCCCGAGGTGGACGGCGTCGACGCGGCGAGCGAAGAAAGCCCGGGCGGGCTGCGGCTCACCTTCTCCGGGCGGCAGCCGGAGCGTTGCGAAACGCTCGCCCAGTTTGTGCCGGTCGAAGAGAATCGAACATATAGCTTGCGCTCCCGGTATCGCACGTCGGGGATCGCGGCCGGCACCGGGCTCGCATGGCGAGTCACCGGCGCGAACGGCTCCGGGAGTTTCGGCGAAGCGAGCGACTTATCCGCGGAAGACGAGCGCGAGGACCGAGTGTCTTTCGTTACGCCGGCCGGCTGCCGGCTGGTGCGCCTCTCTCTCGTCTACCAGCGGAGTCTGGGCACCACGCGTATTGCCGGCTATGTCGTCCTCCGGTCCGTCGCGATGGAGTTGGCTAAGTAGCCGCCTAATTCCCGTTGGAAGGTCCGCTGCGTTCGCGCGTGATGAAGTAAAGGAATGCCACGAACAACAGAAACCCGCCAGTGTACAGCAGGAACTCCCGCCGTCTCCGCCGCCACTGAATCGCGCCGCGAGTGGCGGTGACTTCGCGATCCTTCGGAACCTGGTCCGCGGCGGCCTCTTCGGTCTTGTAGCGGGATTGCATGGCGCGGTACCCGCAGTCCCGGCAACGATACGGGTATCTCGCGCCCAGGCTGGCGAGACGCTCCCACAGACCGCGCCGGTGTGAGCGGTGGTAATGATCGGTCTTACACCTGGGACACAGCACAGTTACAAAAAGCTCCAGACCCCGTTATTCTACTCCGAAATCGGGTTATCTCCAAAACTGGTACCACCGCGGCGCCGCTTGATAGGAAATCAGGCGGCCTCCAGCGAGGACACGGCCCTCCACCACCGCGCGCGGATTATCGGTAAAAAGTATCCCGGCGATATCTTCGTCGCATCGCGAGCGAACGATGCTGTAGGCTTCGTCCAGACGCGGATGGCGGCGGACCGGGTCATGCGCGTCGCTGGCGACGATGTGCACCAGGCCCCGATCGAGCAGGCGCATGCAGGCGGATTTAGCCGAGCCGCCGAAGCCGCCCAAAATCGATAGCGCTGTGATCTGCGTCAGACAGCCGAGTTCCACCCAGCGCTCCAATCTCTCGGGCTCCTTGCGGATGGCCGGGTTCCGCTCGGGGTGGGCGACGATGGGCGTCAGCCCGGCATCCACCAGGCGTTGCAGAACGGTATCGGTATAGCGGCCGACGTGCAAGTCGGGACACTCGATCAGTAAGTACTGCTTGCCGTTGATCGTGTACGCGAACGGGTTCGCCAGGAGATGATCGACGTTGTCGAAGCTGAGATGGAATTCGCACCCGCGATGAATCTTCGGCGTGCCATTGGTGTGAGCGGTAAGTTCGCGGATCCGCTCCTCCACTAACTCGGGCTGGTAAGTGAACTGGGCGTCGGCATGGGGTGTCGCGACAATGTCGGTGGTCCCTCCGTCCCTGGCCGCCTCCAGCATGGCGACGCTCTCTTCCATGCTGCGCGATCCATCGTCGACGCCCCAGACGATGTGGCTATGTGTATCGATCATGCGTCACGCGAGATTGTCATGCTAGCACATTGCCCGTGCCAGCTAATCGCCGGAGGTCTCACCCGTTCGATTCCACTATTCACGATTCATGGCTCGGTGGTTCGAACGGCGCGGAAGGTGTAGAGTGGAGGGAGAATCCCATGGCGGCGCTTCCCGACCTGATCACCGTGCAGCAATTCCGGCTGATGCCAGAGGACGGCCGCGCCTATGAACTGCATCACGGCGAGGTGGTGACTGTGACACGGCCCAAGGCAAAGCACTATCACTTGCAACGGCAGTTCGTGCGCCTGCTGGAAAGCAGGCTGGCCGGATTCGGGCAGGCTGGGATGGAGTTTCCTTACCGCCCGGTTGCCGAGTTCGATTTGCGGGTAGCCGACGTAGCGGTGGTTTCGCACCTACGCTATGACCAGATCGATCCGGAAGACAACCTCCGTGGAGCCCCGGAACTCGTCATTGAGATCAAGTCGCCCTCCAATACGGACCGGCAACTGCGGGAACTGGCTTCGCTCGGATTGGCCAACGGTTGCGTGGAGTTCTGGATCGTCGATGCAGACGACGCGACTATTACGGTGATTCACCGGGACGGGTCCAGTCTGCGGATGCAGGTTCCACAATCCGTCCCTTTGACCGCATTCGGCGGCGAGACGCTGCCACTGGCCGAGATATTCGGCTGACGAGGTTTCCAGCGGCTAATGGCGTGTAACTGGTGCGGGTAGGTTCCACTCTTATGAGCAAGTAAGTTCGGTTTGCGATTACCGGACACTTATCTCCACAAAGGCGACGCGACGCGTGTCCGTTTGACCCGGACCGCCGTCTTGGGATAACTTTGAATTACGCTATCGGAACTCGAACCGCGAGTTCCGCCGCACTGGAGAGGAATAAACAGATGAAACACGTTTGGGTATGGCTTGCGATGGCTGCCGCCATGGCCGCACCGGCCGCGACCGCGCAGGACTCAGGAGGCGTTGTGAAGTCGTTCTACGAATTGAAGACAACTTATCTCGATGGGAAACCGGCCGACCTGGCCGCGTATCAAGGCAAAGTGACGCTGGTGGTCAACGTGGCCAGCAGGTGCGGTTTCACACCGCAGTACGAGGGTCTCGAGAGACTGCACCGGGAAATGAACGGGAAGCCGTTTGAAGTGCTCGGGTTTCCCAGCAACGATTTCGGCGGACAGGAACCGGGCACGCCCGCGGAGATCGCCACGTTCTGCAAGCGCACTTACGATGTCGACTTCCCGATGTTTTCGAAAGTGGTCACCAAGGCCAACCCGGATCAATCGCCCGTCTATAAGTTTCTCGGCGCTTCCGGGAACCTGCCGCAATGGAACTTCAGCAAGTATTTGATCGATAAGAACGGGCAGGTGATCGCGTTCTTCCCGAGCAAGGTCACGCCGGACGCCCCGGAACTGCGCGCTGCGATTCAGAAGGCGCTCGGCGAGTAAGCCCGCCCGGCGGCGCGCAGGCTCCACCCGGTCCCGCGAATCCTTACCATATGTAGAGACGGCGGGTCGCCACTCAGATGTACGTGGAACTGCACGCACGCTCCGGTTTCAGTTTTCTCGAAGGCGCCGCGGTGCCGGAAGAGATGGCGGAGGCATGCGCGCACTCGGGCGCGCCCGCCATGGCGCTGGTGGACCGCAACGGTTTCTACGGCGCGCCGCGCTTTCACNNTGCCGGCTGATCACCCGCATGAAGCTGCGCGCGAAGAAAGGAGAAGGCGCGGCCACGCTCGAAGAGATGGCCGAATTCGCGCGCGGCACGATTTGCCTTACGCGCCATCCCGAGCAGCGGCTGGTGGAGATCTTCGGCCGCTCGAACGTGTACGCCGAATTGCAGCGCCACCATCGGCGGGAAGAGGAAGCGGACAACCAGGCCATCGTCGAACGCGCGCGCAGCTTGCGCATGCCGCTGGTCGCCACCAATGGCCCCGCTTACGCCGCGCCCGCGCAGCGCGAACTGCTCGACGTGTTCACCTGCATCCGCAACCATGTGACACTCCCCCAAGCCGGCCGGCTGCTCGAACGCAATGCGGAACGCCATGTCAAGACGCCGGCGGAAATGGCGCGCCTGTTCGCCGACCTGCCGGAGGCGATTGACGCGACGGCGGAAATCTCCTCGCGCCTGGTATTCACGTTGGCCGACCTCGGTTACGAGTTCCCGCGCTATCCCGTGCCGGCCGGCGAAACCATGGCGAGCTTCCTGCGCGCGCGGGTGGATGAAGGCGCGCGCCGCCGCTATCAACCGTATCACGAGCGCGCGCGGCGGCAGATCGAACGCGAGCTCGATCTGATCGAAAAACTCATGCTGCCCGGCTATTTCCTGGTGGTCTGGGACATCGTCCGCTTCGCCAAGGCCAACGGAATTCTGGCGCAGGGGCGCGGCTCCGCGGCCAACAGCGCGGTTTGCTACGCGCTCGAAATCACCGCCGTGGACCCGGTCGGGATGGACCTGCTGTTCGAGCGCTTCCTATCGGAAGAGCGCGGCGAGTGGCCCGACATCGATCTCGATCTGCCCAGCGGCCAACAGCGCGAGCGCGTGATTCAACACGTGTACGAGCGCTTCGGAAAGCTGGGCGCGGCGATGACGGCCAACGTCATCACGTATCGCGGACGCTCCGCCGCGCGCGAGGTGGGCAAGGCACTGGGGTTCGAAGTCACCTCGCTCGAAAAGCTCTCGAAGCTGGCGCACACCTGGGAGTGGCGCGATCCCAAGGATTCGGCCGACGCTCAGTTTCGCGACGCCGGTCTCGATCTCACTCATCCGCGCGTTCGCAAGTTTTTCGAGCTATACAAAATGGCGCAGGACATGCCGCGGCACCTCGGCCAGCATTCGGGCGGCATGGTGATCTGCCAGGGACAACTGGATTCGGTGGTGCCGCTCGAACCGGCCACCATGCCCGGCCGCGTGGTCGTCCAGTGGGACAAGGAAGACTGCGCCGACATGGGCATCATCAAAGTGGACTTGCTCGGCCTCGGCATGATGGCCGTGATTGAGGACAGCCTGAAGCTGATTCCCGAAATCTACGGCGAGCCGGTGGACCTGGCGCACCTGCCGCAGGACGATCCGGCGGTCTACCGGGCGCTCCAGCGGGCCGACACCATCGGCATGTTTCAGGTGGAGAGTCGCGCGCAGATGGCGTGCCTGCCGCGCATGATGCCGCGCCATTTTTACGACATCGTGGTGCAGGTGGCGATCATTCGGCCGGGGCCCATCGTCGGCAAAATGGTGCATCCGTATTTGAACCGGCGGCAGGGGCGGGAGGCGGTCGATTGTTTGCATCCATCGCTCGAACCGGTGCTGCGCCGCACGCTCGGCGTGCCGCTGTTTCAGGAGCAGTTGCTGCGGATGGCGATGATCGCGGCCGGATTCAGCGGGGGCGAAGCGGAGGAATTGCGCCGCGCGATGGGCTTCAAGCGCTCGGAAAAACGCATGGCCGATCTCGAAGGCCGCCTGCGCGCCGGCATGCAGGCCAAGGGCATCGTGGGCGCCGTGCAGGATGCGATCGTGCATTCGATCTCGTCGTTCGCGCTGTACGGGTTTCCCGAATCGCACGCGGCCAGCTTCGCTCTGCTCGCCTATGCCAGCGCGTATTTGAAATGCCACTACCTCGCCGCCTTCACTTGCGCCATGTTGAACAACCAGCCGATGGGCTTCTACTCGCCCGCCGTGTTGATCAAAGACGCGCAGCGCCACGGCCTGCGCATGCTCCCGGTGGACGTATTGGAATCGGATTGGGATTGTACGGTGCAAGCGATTGAGCCGGCGCAGGGTGGGAAGAATGCCCCGTCATTGCGTCTCGGTCTCCGTTACGCCCGGGGCCTCCGCGAAGAGGCTGCCCGCGCTATCGTCCACGCCCGCCCGTTCAGCAGTATCGACGATCTGGCTCTGCGCGTGCCCGAGTTGCGCAAGGACGAAATCGACCGCCTGGCCGAAATCGGCGCGCTGAATTCGCTCGGCGGCACAGCGGTGAAGTTGACAGGCGGAAGCGCCTGTCCCACCTCACAGCCAAGTGGGACAGGCGCTTCCGCCTGTCAACCCTCCCCCGCCTGTCAACCCGCTCCCCCGTTCCATCGCCGCGACGCCCTTTGGCAAGCGCAGCGGGCCACGCTCCCGGTCGGCCCGCTGCTCGCGCCGCTCGAGGAAACGGGCGAATCGCCGCTCTCCCAAATGGATACCGAAGAGCGCCTGTGGGCCGATTACCGCGGCACCGGCCTGACCATCGGCCGCCATCCCATGGCGCATCGCCGCGCCGAAATGGACGCGCTCGGCGCCACCCGCGCCGCCGATCTCGCGCGCCTGCCCAACGGACGCGCCGTGCGAATCGCCGGCTGCGTGATCGTGCGCCAGCGCCCCGGCACCGCCAAGGGTTTCGTCTTCCTCAGCGTCGAGGACGAAACCGGCGTCTCGAACGTCATCATCGATCCGATAACTTTCGCCCGCCACAAACTCGTGGTCCTGACCGAACACTTCCTCCTGATCGATGGCGCCCTGCAGAACGTCGATGGCGTAGCCTCGGTAAAAGCCGCCAGAATCGCCGCCCTCCCCGAAGGCGCCGCCGCCGAAGTGCACAATTTCCATTAGAAGCTCTCTTCACCTTCCCTATAGAAGACCCGAGTCACGCGCCGGGTAAATGCTAAAGTGAGAGGTATGAAGTACCCAGTGGCTTTGATGCCGACAGAGGAAGGCTACAGCGTGTCCTGCCCCGGCCTCCCTGGATGCTGGTCACAAGGCGCCACGGAGGAAGAGGCGTTAGAGAATATTCGAGCCGCCATCCGCGAATACCTGGAAGTCGCCAAACAACTCGCCGGTGAGCGATATCTGAGGGAAGTCGAAGTCCCGGCGTAGCGAATGCCAAAGATATCCGGGATCCCCCACCTTCGAGCCGTCAGGGCGCTCGAAAAGGCCGGATTCCGTGTTGCCAGGCAAGGCAAGCACATCGTCATGACGGACGGAAAGCGGATTGTGACCATCCCAAGGCACGACCCTGTGGATGCGATCACGATGGGCGGCATCGTCCAGGACGCCGGCCTCACGGAGCACCGATTTCGCCGACTTCTGTGAGGGCATCGGAGGAGGCGCAACGCGCCACTACCGGCCCTTGTCCCGCTTCTCCGCTAAGACTTTTCCGCCAATGACATACAGCGCCTTATCCAAGGTTCGCAGGAGACACTCGGCGGGTAACCGGATTTGTTCCAGACAGCAAGCCTTGTGCGTCGCCGCTTCCTGCCGGACGCGGATCACCCAATCTCGATAAGACGGCCAGCATGCTTCATCGTTCTCGATGTGCAACGCAGTGCGGGCGTTCTTGTCCCAAATCGGAAACGCCCCATTCACGCAAGCGTGGAGGTATTTCGAAAGGAAACTGAGCTGACGCCGTTTTAACCCCGGCGTCGGAAGCGGGTGAGTGTCAGACAGGCTCTCTACCGCACGAATCAGCATCCTGGTTTCGTCATCCCAATTCTCAGTGTGCCAACTTCGCATCGGTCGAAGCATAGGCCACGCGGTTTCGATTTCGTGGGCCAGGGCAATGCGATTCTCGAAGCTTAAGAACGGAATCGATCCCCAGTCGACAATCAAGCAAACCTCCGCTAGAAAACGCCCCGAAGTCGATGGCAGGCTCGATGTTGCGTCAAGCGCCGACCTAAGCGCGGAATCGAGCGCCGAGTTCTCGCCGTTGTACTCGTTTACGGCTGTCGTGATCTCATCGCATGTTGGCATTGCTTTGTGTCCTTCCCCTCAATCCCGGTTCTCGCCGCTGCCCTCCATTTGACATTATTCTTGCGCCAAGCGGGTCAGTTCGGCCTGATGGATTGCGCGCAGCCCCTCGAAACGTCGAAAGTCCCGCACGTTGACTGTCAGCAATTGTGCCACGCCGTGCACGTACACGCTCGCAGCCAGACGAGCGTCGTGGACCTGCACTCCCTTGATGTCATGCGCGACCAGAAGTTGCCGCCAACGGTCGTGCACGTCTCGGCTGTCGGGCAGAAGCTCAAAATCCCGTTCGATCACGCGGGCCATGCGATCCGTCTCGTAGGGGCTCAGGCCGAATCCATTCCGGTCGCGGGGACGCGTGGATGCGTTCCAGAACTCGCCGAGGATTTGCGAGGTAAAACAGAAACGCGCGCCCTGCGCCACCAGGGCCCGAAGCGCCTCGCTAATCATCGAGTAGTGCGGATCGTCGCCCTTGCTCATGCGCAACAGGATATTGGTATCGAGGAGCCACCGGGCGGCATCCGGCATCAGTCGTGATCCCGATACAGACTCTCGCGAGTGAAGGCCTCATCGGGCAGAACCGGGACCTTCTGCGAAAACTGCGCCATTTCCCGCAAAGCGTTTTCAAGCCGCTCCTGGCTCAGCGTCTCACCGCCAACGGGACGACGGACGGCCCCTTCGAGCAAGCTCGCTGCATACGCCTCAACGGCGCGGCCGTTGGCGACAGCCTGGCGTGCAAGCTCAGCCTGAACCTCGGGCGTGACGTCAACGGTAATCGTCATCAGTCCTCCCTTCCAGGCATCCCCCGACCCAGCGCGCGGAAACGCCCATGCTCCTGGCGATGTCGCCCGGAATCCGGACCGTGAGTTCCATGGCACCCTGACCCATTGTACCAACCGGTTGCGGTCGGCCAATCAGGCGCGGCCTCGAACTTATCGTCCGGCGGCGCCGTTGCGGTACAGGTCCAGAAGCTCAGCGACGTTCGATTGCAGGTTGAATCGGGACTCGACGGCGCGCCGGCCGCGGGCGCCCATCGCCTGACGCAGATCGGGGTCGGCTAACAGGCGCAGGATTCTTTCGGCGGCTGCGGCGGGCTGGCGGCGGGGAATGAGGTAGCCGGTAACGCCGTCTTCGACGATCTCCGGAATGCCGCCAACGCGCGTGGCGACCACGGGCCGGGCGCAGGCCATGGCCTCGGCGATCATCCAGCCAAACGCCTCCTGCCAGCGCGACAACTGGCAGACCACGTCGGCTGCCTGGTAGACGCCGCTCGCGAGCGGATCGGCGAGAAGGCCAGTCCAGGTGAAGTGGTCGGCGATGCCGGCCGCGGCGGCGCGGACCAGGTATTCGGCGCGGTGAGCGCCTTCGCCGGCCAGCACGAATTGCACGTCGGGACGCGCGGCGAGCACCAGGCGCGCGGCATCGATCAGATCCTCGACGCCTTTCTCCGGGATCATCCAGCACAACTGGAGCACGATCGCGCGGCCCTCGGGGATATTGTATTCGCGACGAAAGCGGGCGGCGTCGCCAGGGAGGCGCGAGAGATCGACGCCATTATAGATTCGCACGATGCGGCGCAGCGGCACCGCGGCGTAAGTCGCATCGGCGAGCGCGTTGAAATCGCTGACGGCGACGATGCCCGTGAGCGGCCAGAGCAACTCCCGCGCGATAGCCAGCTTCCACCACGCAGCGCGTTTCGCCGCAGAGCCTTCGGCGCGGGAAACGTGATCGGTCAGATAATTCCGGCGGACCCCATGCAGCCGCGCGAGCCACGGGTAAGGGCCGATTTGCGGCACGAAGTGCATGTGCAGAATGGCGGGGCGATGCTTGCGGAGCAACGCGGACATACTGCGCAGCGCGCCATAGGAAGTGCCGCCGAGGCCGGGCAGACATTCGATCGAAACGCCGGGCACCGACAGAAAGCGGCGCACGTTTTCGGGCGGCGCGGCGGTGAAGCAGAGAACGCTTTTCCAACCGGCGGCAGCGAGTTGCAGCGAAAGCTCGCGAGCGAACATCTCGACGCCGCCGATCCGTTGCGGGTCGACGACGAAGGCGGAAAGAACGGTGCCCGGCAATTAACCGCTCCGTTCGTCCGCCTGCAGCGGCGGCGCGGGAGGATTGTCGACGGCCTCGCCGGCGAGGCAGCATTGGCGCTCCCAGTAGCGTGTGCGCCGCTGCCAGATCTGGCGAATGGGCGCGTCCTTGATGTTGCCGACCGGGGGGCGGTGGCTGCAGATGGTGACGTCGCCGTTGCTCTGAATTTGCAGCATAGTGAGCGCGGCGCAGAGCGGCCGCTTTTGTTGCGCGACGTGCGCCTGGGTGAGTTGCCGCAAGCCGGCGGGATCGAGAAAGTAGCGAATCATCGAGTCGAAGTGCGCTTCGGAGTTAGCGATGTGCAGGCCGGCGCGCTTGAGCTCGATGAGTTCGCGCACGGCGCGTACGGCGGCGGCGGGGTCGCGCGGCCAGGTGGGACTCGAGCGGAACCAGGTGGGATCTTCGGCGGTATTGTAATTCTGCTCGATCGGCTGGTAGAAAACCTCCATCCCCTCGCGTGTGGCGTAGCGGGCCACATCGCCGAGCGACGCGAGGTTCTGCTCCATGATGACGGTCTTCAGCAACAGCCGGTAGCGGAGCTGGCGCCCGGCGCGGATCCGCAGCAGAGTCTCGATGGTGCGGTCGGTGTGTTCGAAAAAATCCTCGCGGCCGCGAATGAGCGAATGCACGGCACCGACGCCATCGACCGAAATAGTGATGCGGGAAGGCCCGGCCAGAGCGAGTTGTTCGATCTTCGCCTGGTCCTTCCAATAGCCGTGAGTGAGAAACTCGAGGGCGAATCCGCGCGACGCGGCGTGTGCGGCCAACTCGAGCGCGTACGGCTTGAGCAGCGCTTCGCCGCCGGTGAAGACAATCGAGACCGGCCCCAGCCAGGAGCGCAGGTCGTCGAGAACCCGCGACCACTGGGCGGCAGTGGGCGAGCCCTCATCGCCCTTGTTCTTCCAGATGTCGCAATGAACGCAGCGGGCGTTGCAGCGCTCAGTGAGCAGGAACATGATCGAGACGGGGCGGCAGCAATGGGCGAAACGGCCGCCCGAGAAGGAGCGCAGGCGATGATTGACGCCTTCGTAAAGCCGCCGATAGACCGCAGCGGGCGTCAGCGCCTTGGCCTCCCGGTCGACGATTTCACTGGCGCTGGCACGGTGGGCGGCACGCGGAACCGGCGCCTAGCGGCCGTTGTGAAGATTGTTGTGAATCGCGTAGAGCGCAAGTTCCAGGCGGTCGGAGACGCCCAGCTTGTCGAAGATGTTGTGCAGATGGTTCTTCACCGTCTGCTCGCTGATAAACATCTTCTCGGCCATTTCCTTATTCTTGAAACCCTGCGCGACCAGAGCGACGATTTCGCGCTCGCGCTGGCTGAGCGGCGAACGTTCGCGCTCGCGCGGCGGGCCGGAAATCTGCGGAGGCGGCATCGGAGCGGCATCTTCGTTCGCCACGAACTGGCGGATCACGGCCGCGGTAGTATGCGAATCGAGCCAGATTTCACCCGCGTGCACTTTGCGGATGCTCTTGATCAACTGGTCGGTGGCCGTCTGCTTGAGCACGATTCCGGAGGTGCCCAGCTTCATGGCCTGCACGAATTCGTTCTTGTCGTCGGAGGCGGTCAGCACGATGACGCGCGTCTTGCCCTTGGATACCTGCAACCGCTGCAACGTGCCGAGTCCATCCAGACCGGGCATTTTCAGATCCAGCAGCAGAATGTCCGGTTCCGTCTGTTGTATTACGTCGAGTACTTGCCGGCCGTCCTGCGCCTGCGCCACGACGTCGAAATCGTCCTCGAGAGCCAGCAGCTTGCACAGACCATCGCGAAAGATCGGATGATCGTCGGCCACTACGATGCGGATCTTAGGCCTGCCCCCAATACCCATGCCGGAGATGGGTCCGTCAATTGCCGCGTCATTATCAGGCATACACCACCCGTTAGGCCTATTGTATGGTCCCATTACTTCCAAGTCAAACCATTCCAAACCTTTAAGGTAGATATGGCACAGTTCCAAGGCAAATGACCAACGGTTATTATTGAAAAAGTAAGCGGTTCGGAGCGGTAATTCAGGGCGCACGCGTCGCTAACTTCGGTTTCACCTGGGGACGATTGCGTTTGGTAAGGTTGAAAGCATATGGACGAAGAGTTGGCCCCCGTAGACTTCCAACGATTCTGGCGAAGGCTGCAACAGTTAGGATTGAACGCGTACGAGTCGCGTTCGTACCTGGTATTGCTCGGGCACCCGCGATTCAAGGCGCTGGAGCTGGCGGCGCGGGCGCACGTGCCGCGGCAAAAGATTTACGAGGTTTTGGACAGCCTGGTGGAAAAAGGCTTCGCGCAAGTCGTACAGGAACGCACTAAGCTGTTTTCCGCGGTGGAACCGAGCCTGGCCATCGCCGGTTATCTGAGCCGCCAGCGCGCGGCGCTCGAGCAGGAGCTGGCCGACCATGGCCGCACGGGCGCGGCCTTGACGGGCGAATTGACGGCGCTCTATTCGGAGGGCCAGGGCGGGCGCGGCACGCTCGACTACCTGCGCATCGTGAGCGAACCGGCGCAGACGGCGGCCGAATACCGGCGCATGTTGGCGAACGTGCAGACGGACTACCTGGAGTTTTCGCGGCCGCCCTACGCGGTGGACCCGTTGAAGGAACAGATGGTGAAGCAGGCCGCCGCGAACGGCGTCCGCTGCCGTCTGCTGATCGAAGCCGCCCGGATCGACGAAGAGCACCGGCAGCGGCTGGCCGACTACGCGGCGGTAGGCGTGGAGGTGCGGGTGGCCGACTCGCTGCCGATGAAGCTGGCGGTATTCGACGGCGCCCGGGGCCTGGTGGCGCTGCTCGATCCGGTGATCACCAAGCCGGCCTGGACGACCGTGGTGTTCGAGCACGAAGGCATGGGGGAAGCCATGCAGGGGCTCTTCGAGGTGCATTGGCGCAAGGGCGGAGCGCTCTCAGCCGGCATCACGACTGGCGGTACGTAGCGCTGCAGGTATCCGTCTCCCACAGACGGACGGACTGGATGGCCACGCCGGGGGGCACGGCCAGGACCGCGGCGACCTCTTCATAAATGAAGCGCGCCATGTTTTCGGCCGAGGGGTTCAGCTTGTCGAACGGTGGCAGCTCGTTGAGCCACTGGTGATCCATGCGGTCGATCACGGCGTGGACGGTTTTCTTCAGCTCGACGAAATCCACCAGCAGGCCGATTTCATTCAGCTCGGCGCCCGCGATCGACACCTGGCAGCGGTAATTGTGCCCGTGCACGTTTTCGCATTTGCCTTTGTAATTGCGCAGCGCGTGGCCGGCGGAGAAACTCTCTTCGATAGTGGCTTCAAACATGAAAAAAATCCTCTACCTCTTCGAACCTGGTGGTGAAACGGTAATTCGGCAGGCTTTCGAAAAACACCTTGCCGTACTGCTTCTTTGTAATGCGGTTGTCCAGGAGCACGAGCACGCCGCGGTCCGATTTGCTGCGGATCAAGCGGCCGAACCCCTGCTTCAGCGCGATGGCGGCCTGCGGAATCTGGTAATCGTAAAACGGATTGCCGCCGGCCGCGCGAATGGCTTCGATGCGCGCGTTCACCACCGGATCGTTCGGCACCGCGAAGGGCAGCTTATCGATGATGACGCAGCTCAACTGCTCGCCCGGGACGTCGACGCCCTGCCAGAAGGATGAGGTCGCGAAGAGCACCGCGTGCGGCGTGGAGCGGAACTCCTCGAGCAGGGCCGTGCGCGGGCCGGTGCCTTGCAGCAGGGTCGGGTAATCGATTTCGTTCGACACGCGGTCGTAGACCAGGCGCATCTGCTGGTGGCTGGTGAAGAGCACGAACGCGCGGCCGCGGCTGGCTTCGAGGAGGCGGACCACTTCGTCGGCGGCGGCCCGCGAGAAAGCCGGATCGCGCGGTTCGGGCAAGTGCTCCGCCACGTACAGCAGCGCCTGTTTTTGATAATCGAAATGGCCCGGCACCAGTAGCGTGCGCGGATTCTTCACGCCCAGGCGCGCCTCGACGTAATCGAAACCACCGGCGACGGCGAGCGTGGCCGAGGTCAGCACCACGGTTTCGACCTGGTCGAACAGGCGGTCGGAGAGAATGCTCGAAACCTCGATGGGCGTGGCTTGCAGGAAGCAGCCGCGCCCGCGCCGCTCCACCCAGAAGACGAACCGGTCGTCGTCCTCTTCCATGATGAAGCGCAGGCCGAACAGCAGTTCCTGATTGCGCCGCGCCAGCGGGATGGTTTCCTCGGGCGGATTCGGCAACAGCTTCAAGTGCGAGCCGACCAGTTCGAGCACGGCCATGAGGTTGCGGTAAACCTCGTCGTTCGCATCGCGAAAGGCGTCGCGACCCTGAAACGCAATGCGCCGTTCCTGTTCCGGGAAGAGGGCGAAGAACTGTTCCGCCAACTGCGCCAGGCGCTCGAGCACGCGGTCGAGTTCGGGCGTCGCGAACTTCTTCATGCGGCTGACCACGGCGATATCGCGGCGTAGCTCCTCGAAGCGGTAACTGCTGACGGCGACGCCGAAGTACTGGCCCGCCACGTCTTCGATCTCGTGGGCTTCGTCGAAAACCACGGCGTGGTATTCGGGCAGCACGCCGCCTTCGCGGTTCTCGTCGCGCAGCGCCAGGTCGGCGAAGAAGAGGTGATGGTTGACGATGACGATGTCGCTCTCGACCGCGCGCTGATGCATCAGGGTGAGGAAGCAGCGCGAGAAGTTCGGACACTTCTGTCCGGAGCAAAGCTCGGCGCGCGCGTCCATCTTGGCCCAGGCGGTGGAGGATTCGGGCAGCGTCTTGATTTCCGCCCGGTCGCCAATCCCGGTCGTCTTCTCCCAGGCGTGGATGATTTCGAAATCGGCCACCTCTTCCAGGCCCGCGAGCACGGCCTGCTTTTCGGCATCGTAAATCTTCTGCCGGCAGGCGTAATTATTGCGGCCCTTCATGTAGCAGACCTTGAGCGGCCGGTCGAAGTGCTGCTGCAGGAATGGGACGTCCTTGAAGAAAAGCTGCTCCTGCAAATTCTTGGTGCCGGTCGAGACCACGATGCGCTTGCCCGAAGCGAGCGCCGGCACCAGGTAGGCGAGCGTTTTGCCGGTGCCCGTGCCGGCCTCGACGATCAGGTGGCGCTTGGCGGCGAGCGCCGCTTCCACGGCCTCCGCCATCTCGACCTGCCCGGCGCGGAATTCGTAATTCGGATGCCACTTGGCGAGCGTGCCATATGCCGAAAAGAAATTGCGCGCGCTGCTACCGCGGGCCTGGGTGGGCATGGGGATGACTTGATTGTAGCAAGCGGGCTCGCGCGGACCAGTCTGGCCCCTTGTCCCGTACTACGCTGCCTCTCATGGCGGAGTTTCGCGATCCGCGGGACGAGCCGCCGCTTTCTTTGAGAGCGCGGCGCGAACAGAGCCCTATTGCGGCCAGTCGTCGAAACGCTGGATAGTCTCGACGACTTCGAACTGTTCGCTCTCGCCGAGGCTGTTATAGAAGGGGAGCCGGACCAGGCGCTCGCTGACCGATTCGGTCACCGGACACTGGCCCGGCCGTCCGCCGAAGCGCATCCCCATATCGGAAAGGTGCAGAGGAACGTAGTGAAACGCCGCGAGTATGCCCTGGCTCTTGAGGAACGCGATCAGCCGCTGGCGCGCATCGAGCGACGGCAGGATCAGATAGTACATATGGCAGGCCTGCTCGGAGCTGGCCGGTATGAACGGCGTGCGCACATCGTGGCGGCCGGCCCACTCGGCTAGCGACTCGTGATAACGCTGCCAGATGCGGCAGCGTTGCGCCTGAATCTCTTCGGCAGCCTCGAGTTGCGCGAGCAGGAAGCCGGCCAGTATGTCGGACGGCAGAAAACTCGAGCCCAGATCCACCCAGGCGTACTTGTCTACTTCGCCGCGGAAATAGCGGCTCCGGTTGGTGCCTTTCTCGCGCACGATTTCCGCCCGGTCGACGAGTGCCGGATCGTTGACGACCAGCGCGCCTCCCTCCCCGCAGGTGACGTTTTTCGTCTCATGAAAACTCTGCGTGGCCAGACAGCCGAAAGTGCCGAGGAAGCGGCCTTCGTGCTTCGCGAACAGGCCGTGCGCGTTGTCTTCAACGACCGCGACGCCATGTGCCGCCGCGAGTTCGAGGATGGAACGCATCTCACAACCGACGCCGGCATAATGCACCGGCACGATGGCGCGCGTGCGCCCGGTGATGAGAGAAGCCAGTTGATTCTCGTCCAGGTTGAGGGTATCTGGGCGAATGTCGGCGAACACAGGGCGCGCGCCGCGTATCGCAAATGCGTTGGCCGTGGAAACGAACGTGAACGAGGGGACGATGACCTCGTCTCCCGGTCCGACATTCAGCAGGAAGGCCGCCATCTCGAGCGCGTCGGTGCACGACGTGGTGAGGAACACACGCGGCACTCCCAGCGCCTTTTCGAGAAACTCATGACAGCGCCGGGTGTACAGCCCGTCACCGGCGCTATGCCCCCTGACGACGGCATCGGCGACGTAGTTCAACTCGTTGCCGGTCAGGCTCGGCTTGTTGAACGGTATCCGGTAGGTCATATCAGCCGCAACCTCCCGGGCCGGCGGATGTCCATCGGTGATACCACAACCCGATCGACCGGGTAACGAAGCCGCATCCTTGGTACAGGCGTTGCGAGGAGATGTTGCGACCCTGGGTGACAACGGTGGCGACGCGCATTCCGGAGGCGCGAAAATAGCCGAGCGCGCTTTCGACCAGCGCCGTGCCCAGACGGGCGCGCCGGCAAGCCGGGTCGACCGCGATCAACCCGATACTGCCGGTACCGTCCTCAAGAACGGAACAAACGCAGTAACCGGCGGGCTGCCGGTCCTCTACGGCCACCAGCACTGTCGCGGAGCCGCTTTGACAACTCTGGCGAATCCACTCCTCGTACAAGGCCTCGCAACGCTCGACCGGGAAGTTGCCGTCGCGGAAGAAACGCGAATCGCGATGACTCTCGCGGGCCAGTGAAACAAGCGCCGGCAGATCTTCCGGAACATAGCGGCGCACGCCGGGCACGAGCGGGTCACGCTCGACGCCAGCGCTCAGGGCCCGCTCGAACGTCACGCGAATATCCGCCAGCTGGAAACCGTAGCTGGTGGCCGCGTGGTAGGGGAGCGGGCCGGCGCAGTCCACCAGCCAGTACAGGCACCGGATGCCGTCCCGGTCGGCTTGGTGGATGGCTTCCGACATCGCCTGCTCGGTTGGACTCTCGAGAAGAACGCGGCCAATCTTGACGCCAAAGAACGCCGAATCCCACGGCAGAATTTCAATGGGCTGCATGGGTCCGCTCGTCAGTCGAGGTTTCTAGTACATAGCTCGGCCGGTCCATGGTGCGGACGTGAATCCGCGCGATGTACTCGCCGATAATGCCGAGCGCAAACAATTGGGCTCCCGAGAAGATGGCAATCATGCAACCGAGAAACGCGAACCCGGGCACGACCGATCCATATATAAGGTACCGGCCGAGCACCCAGGCGAGGGCACATGCGCCGCCGCCGGTCATGGCGAAGCCCAGCATGCTGGCGGTCTGGAGGGGCAGCACGCTAAAGCCCGTCATCATATTCAGCGCATGACGGATGAGTTTCGCGACCGTGTAACTGCTGACACCGTACGGCCGCGGGTCGTTGCGCACGGTGACGGCGGCAAACCGCTGAGTTCCCCAGGTAAGCAGGACGTCGATCGAGACATAGGGCGAACGATATTCGTCGAAGGCGCGGGCGACGTGGCGGCGAAAGACGCGAAAGGCGCTCACTTTGCGCGCCGTCTCCGCGCCCATGGCGCCGTGCAGGACCAACTTGGTAATCTGCGATGCGAGATCGCGCCACAGGCCGTGGCTTTCCGCGCGCGGAGTGCCATAGACCACGTCGGCATCGGCATCGAGCCGGGCGAGGAGTTTCGGTATCTCCTCGGGCGGATTCTGCAGATCGTCGTCGATGGTCACCACGGTCGGATGTCTGGCCGCGCGGATGCCGCAGAGCAGGGCGTTATGCTGGCCGAAGTTGCGGAGCATGCGAAAGCCGCGCACGTGGCTGTGATCGCGGGCGAGGGCGGTGACGACACTCCAACTGCCATCGCGGCTGCAATCGTCGACCAGAATCAACTCGAATTCGCGGCGTTCGGCGGCAAGAACGTCCGTGATTCTCTGGAAGAGGACGGGCAGCGATTCCTGGCTGTTGAAAACCGGTACGACGATCGAAACTGGATCCGCATCACCCACGTTTCGCATTGTAACCCACGACTGGGCGGACACCGCCCGAATCGGAGACATGACCGTAATCCGTCGGTAAGCGCGCGCCACCTACGACCGCTCCCTATGGTCGCGGCTCCGATTCGCTTTCAGAGCCGCGACCATAGGGAGCGGTCGCACCCAGCAGGTGCGCTGACGCGGGCGGCGGTTGGTTACGTGCCAGGACCGTTGGTTCCTATCACGCCCGCTTACGGACGGAATACGGACAGGATTGACTACGCGAAGGCGCTGCGCCGCGGTTCCGCCGTGCTACACTGCCTCTCATGCCGGAGCTTCGCGATCTGCCGGACGAGCCGCCGCCGTTTCTGGGAACGTGGCGGCGGGTGTATTGGGCGGTGCTGGTGTACCTGGCGTGCGTGATTCTGGCGGCGTATTGGTTCACACGTGCCTACCGATGAGAGCGCTCGATTGGGTGGTCCTGCTCGCGTCGCTCGTCTTCATCGTTGCCTATGGCCTCTATCGCAGCCGCGGCAGCAACACGGTGNNGGACAATCGTACACCGATGGCATGCGGTTCGTGCAGGCGTACTTCGGACTGCCGATCGCGATGGTCGTGATCTGCGCGACGGTGGTGCCGGTGTTTTATCGCGCCCGCGTCTACACGGCGTATGAGTATCTCGAGAACCGGTTCGACGCGAAGACGCGCTCTCTCGCGAGCGTCATCTTTCTTTGCCAGCGCGGTCTCTCGGCTGGACTCACGATCTACGCGCCGGCCATCGTGCTCTCGGTGATTCTGGGATGGCCGGAGCGCGCCACGACGATGCTGATGGGAATGGTGGTGGTCACTTACACGGTGATTGGCGGCATTAAGGCTGTCACATGGTCGGACGTGCAACAGATGGTGGTCATCGTCCTCGGTCTGCTGGTGGCGCTGGTCACTGTGATCGTGATGCTGCCGCACGCGGTCTCGTTTGGCGACGCGGTCTATCTCGCCGGCGCCGCGGGACGCCTGAACGCAGTGACGACTAACTTCAATTGGAACGACCGGTTCAATATCTGGAGCGGACTTATTGGCAGCACGTTTCTGTTTCTGTCTTACTTCGGGTGCGACCAATCGCAGGTGCAGCGGTACCTCACCGGCCGCTCGCTCGCCGAGAGCCGCATCGGGCTGCTATGCAATGCGGTGGCTAAGATCCCGATGCAGTTCTTCATTCTGTTCATCGGCGCGATGGTGTTCGTCTTTTACGTGTTCGTCGAGCCGCCGGTGCTGTTTCAGCACACCGAACTCCAGCGCATTGCGCAGGTGAGCGAGTACAGCGGGGTCGAGACGCGCTACCACGAGGCGTTCGAGCGGCGGCGCGACGCGGCGCTCTCACTCGCCGAGGCGCATCGCGCGGGCGACAAGGCGGCACACGCGCACGGCTTGGCCGAGTATCGCGGCGCGCAGCAATCGCTTGATGCGGCGCGGACCGACGCCGCGCGACTGGTGGAAGCGAACGGCGGCGAACCGGGCTTCAGCGACACGAATTACATATTCCTATCGTTCGTGACGCGCTACCTGCCGGCTGGGTTGGTGGGGTTGGTGATTGCGGTGATCATGGCGGCCACTATGTCGGCAAGCGCGGGCGAGATCAACTCACTGGCTACCGTCAGCGTGGTGGATATATACCGGCGGCATTTTCGGCGCGGCGCGAGCGACCATCATTACTTATTGGCTTCGCGGTGGGCCACTGTGTTCTGGGGCGTTTACGCGGTCGCGTTCGCAGGTTGGGGCAAGAAGCTGGGATCGCTGATCGTGGCAGTCAACGTGGTGGGGTCGCTGTTTTACGGCTCGCTACTGGGTTGCTTCGTGGTGGCGTTCGCGTTCAAGAGAGTCGGCGGCACGGCGGTGTTTCTGGGAATGCTGGCGGGAGAGTTGGCTATCTTCAGCGTGTTTCTGCACGGCGGCATTTCGTACCTCTGGTTCAACGTGATCGGCTGCGTGGTGGTGGTCGGAGTGTCGCTGGCGCTCACATGGGCCGCGCCGGGAGTTTTCGCGAAAGCGCGGGTGGACGAGAGAGTCTAGGGCCTATCCCCGGTTTGCGTTCGTAAGGTACAGATAAAGATACGGCAGGCGGGGTTTCAACGCAAGCGCAGGTTTTTCCCCGCGGGATCAGGCTGCCAACCTACAGGTTTCGCCACCAATTGACGATTAAGGAACCGTGACGGTCGGTTCGCGAATCGCGATCTTGGTCATAGCGGCATCGATGCTCGCCGGGGCTGGCTGGCTGGGATTGCGCCCGAAGCGGGATTCCCGAACCTACCGGATTGGGTACCAGCAATCCCCGCCGCGCCAGTTCGTGGATGCACAAGGGCAGCCATATGGCGAGATGATCGACGTAATACGGGAAGCGGCGCGCCGCGGGAACGTGAAGCTGCGGTGGGTCCAAATGCCGGAGGGCCCGGATCGCGCCTTTGCCGCCGGTAAAGTCGATCTGTGGCCGATTGCGAATCGTTTGCCCGAGCGGAGCCGGCTGCACTTCTCCACGCCGATCGCGATGTGGGCCTACTGGCTCATCGCAACGCCCCAGTCATCGATAGTCGACCTGAATGCCGCCAATGGCCGGCCGGTCGGCAGCATGGGGGGACTCCTGCAACGGATAGCCCGAAAGTACCTACCCAAGAGCGAGATCAAGGTCTACGCGACAATCCCAGAGTTGTTGCGGGCAGTGTGCAACGGCGAGGTCTTTGCGGCGCTCGGCGCGGATAACATGTGGCTGAACTCGCCGCTACAGAAGCCGCAGGGCTGCGAGTTGCGGCTGTGGCGGATTCCGTGTTCCGGCATGTCGGCCGGCATCGCCGCAGCTCCGGATGATTCCGGCGCCGCCCGGGTGGCGGACACGATGCGGCGCGAAATCGGCGCAATGGTGGAAGACGGCACCTTCTCCTCCATTTCGCTCAAGTGGTCCGGCTCACCGACGAATGAGGCGATGCTGATCGAAAGTATCACGGCCGCCGATCGGCAGTCCCGCACGCGAGGTGTTTGGCTCGCAATTGTCGGCGGCGCCGTTGTGCTGCTGCTCTCGATGGCCGTGTGGCTGAGATTCGCCGTCTACGCGGCACGGGCTGCTAGCCGCGCCAAAACCGAGTTTCTGGCTAACATGAGCCACGAAATTCGTACCCCCATGAATGGTGTGATCGGCATGACGGGACTGCTGCTGGAGACCGACCTCACGCCCGAACAGCGGGACTTTGTCGAGACCGTGCGCGTCTCCGGAGACGCGCTGCTCGCCGTAATCGACGATATTCTGGATTTCTCCAAGATCGAAGCCGGCAAGTTAACGATTGAGTCGCTACCCTTCGACCTCCGCATTGTGCTCGAAGATGTGGCGGCGGTGCTGGCTCCAAAGGCGGAGGAGAAGAAGCTCGATCTGGCTCTGCATTATCCGCCCGATCTGCCGCGTTACTTCAGAGGAGATTCGAGCAGAATCCGTCAGGTAGTCACGAACCTGGTCAACAACGCCGTGAAATTTACGGCGCTCGGCCAGGTCCTGATCGATGTCCAATGCGAGTTCGAGAGCGCCCCATCGGCCCGCATGCGAATCTCCGTGCGCGACACAGGGTGCGGTATTGCGCCGGAGAAGCTTGGGTTACTGTTTCAGAAATTCAGCCAGGCCGATAGTTCCACCACTAGAAAGTACGGCGGCACCGGATTGGGGCTGGCGATTTCCAAACAACTCGCGGAACTGATGGAAGGCTCGGTCGGCGTGCGTAGCCATCTGGGCGAAGGCTCCACGTTCTGGTTCTCTTTGCCGCTGGGCCTCGATGCCAGCACCCATCCCGAGTCTGGCGCTGCAGCCCGCCTGCGGGACCTACGGGTATTGATTGTGGACGACAACGAAGCAAGCCGGAGTGCGCTCCACGAACAGCTTGCCAGTTGGGGAATGCGCAGCGGGATTCGCGCATCCGGGGACGAGGTCCTCGGTGCGCTGCGAGACGCCAGTGTTTGCGGCGACCCGTATGGCTTCGTGCTTCTGGATTACCAGATGGCGGGCATGGGCGGAGCCGAAGTGGCCGAAGCGGTAAAGGCGGATCCGGACATACGGGATACTGCAGTCGTCCTGCTGGTCTCCGCCAGCCAGTGGTGCGAGCTCAAATGCAAGCAGGGCGGGCGCGTGGATGCCTGTCTGGTCAAACCGGTCCGGCAGGCGCAGTTACTGAATGCGCTTACCGCCTCACGTTCCGGTTGCCTGACAATCGCGGAGCAGGGCACCTCCACGATCGCCAACCTGGCGGGGCACATAGACCCGAATCCGGCTGCGGAGTTTCCCTGGCAAGGCCTGCGGGTTCTGGTTGCCGAAGACAATCCCGTCAACAGAAAGGTTGCGGTCCTGATTTTGGGTAGGCTGGGCATCCTTCCCGACTTGGCATCGAACGGACGCCAGGCCGTCGAGATGTTCGAAACCGCGCCGTACGATGTCGTTTTCATGGATTGTCAGATGCCCGAATTGGACGGGTATGCCGCTTGCCGCGAGATCCGCAACCGGGAATTGCCCGGACAGCGGGCCCCGATTGTCGCTATGACAGCCGATGCGATGGAAGGTTCGCGCGAATTGTGTATCGCAGCGGGCATGGACGACTACATCTCCAAGCCTGTCAAGCCAGGCGATCTTCGCGGCGCTCTGCAAAAATGGATGCCCTCACGGCAGATACTCGAGCGCGGACTTAAGTAGCCAGGCCGCTGCGGAACATCTGCGTGTAGCGGCGCGCCGGTGCCTGGTCGATGCCGGAGGGCGCAATCCCGCCGCTGGCGAGCGCGGCCAGGCTTCGTACGGCGAAGAAATCCGACTGGACGGAGCGCTGGACCCACTAGTTCCGGTCCTTCTGGGCGGCGGGGTGGGGCTTGGATAGAAAATCCATGGCGAGCAGGATGGTGGCGTTGGGATCGAACTGGTAGGCCCGATCGTCGGCATAGGTAAGTTCGCGGTCGGGGCGGAGCAGAGTGCCGTTCGGAAGGTCCCGGGGCAGGCCGGCGCTCCACTTGAAGGAGATGCTGCCGGTGAGGCCGGAATGGGCAAGTTGGAATTGGACGGCGTCGATGAAGCAGTTGGCCGCCTGGGAGCTGGGCACGCCGACGACGGCCGCACCGTGGGCCCGGAGTTGCAAGACGGCATCGAAGGCCGCGCTGTAAGTGCGCGCGGCGGTGAGCACGACGACGCGCGGGGTCCAGGCGGCGTTCCAGCCCCCCATGTCGAGGAGCTTGGCGAAGGTGGGGAGGCCGCGCAGTTGGTCCAGGCAGCGCTGGCCAAGGCGTTTCCTTTCGGCGGGCGAAGGGGGGACGGCACGCAAGTGCTGCCACTGGTCGAGGCCGGTGAAGTCCAGGTCGCCCAGTTGGAAATCGGCCGTGGTCCGGGCCCGCACCTTGTCGAGCGAATCCGCGCTGTGGGTCCGGAAGTATAGGGCGGAGAAACGGGACACCTGGTAGCCGTGGTCCACAGCCACGGTGTCGTCAACGGGGTAGAGGAAGTATTCGAGGATGTCGGCGAAGACGGATTGGCCCCCGGGATTCTCTCTCAAATCCACGATGAGGACGGGCGTGCGCCGCGCCTTCATCTCAGTGCACAGGGCCATGAGCCGCTCGGTCACGGAGGGGACCTGGGCGAGCTTCTCGGCCTCGGTGCCGGAGGCCTTGCGGCCGGTCACGTCCTCCACCACCCGATCGAGCAGATCACCCATATTCATGCCGGTCAGGCGCCACACCTCGAAGGCTTCGCGGTAGCGCATGGACGAATCGAGGGGGAAATAGCCGACCTGGCCGGCATCGTCGAGGAAGCCCGCGGCCATCCTGGAGCCGTCCATGGGGGGCAGATGGAGACGGCTGGGCGGGGTCAGGCGTCCGGTGCGGGCCCCGGACCGGAGGGGCGCCCGCAAAGTCGCGGGTTCGCCGCCGGGCAGAAGCAGGTGAAAGGTCACGGGAGCGGTGAGGGCCGGGCGGTCCAGGAGGTCCGCCAAGCGGCCGGAGGAAGCGGCGGCCTCGACCAGGTGCGCGAGGTTCGTGTAGACGTTCTCGTACCCCAACCGGGCTCCCATGCGCTCGGCGAGAGTGGCCACGGGCACGCCCTCGATGGCCTGGACGGTGGCTCCCCCCAAGCTCAGTTGGGCGGGATCGTAGACGGCGGCGACCACCAGGCGTTCCTCGACTGGGGTGAGGTCGACGAGGACCTGGGCGTCGGTCTTGGAGGATTCGCGGTCGAACGTGGTATGGCCATCGCCGACCTGGGCCAGCAGGGGCAGCAGCAGGCGCTCGAACGCGTGGCGGTGAATCCCGGTAACAGGGATGGCGGCGTGGGCCTCGGTGAAGCGTTTGCGAAACGCGACCATGCCTCCGGAGCGCAGGAAGGGATCGGGATGGGTGGCCTCGATGTCCGTCCAGAGTTGGCGGAGGTCGTCGCGGGCGTCCTGGGCCGGGAGCCAGTCCTGCCCTTGTCCGGCCGGAGCGGGAGGCTGGGCGAGCGACGGCAGGGACAGGATGGCGGGCACTGCAAGCAACAGCAAACTAAGCCGACGGCGAGACTGGAACACGGAGTTCTCCCCCAAGTTTTCCTGGACTGGAAACAGACCGAAAGACATGGTCTATTACGCACGGTAAATCGGAAAGTTCACAGCGCCGGAAAAATCTCCCGCGATAGCGAACGTTGGCGGCGCGATTCTAGAGCAGACCGTTTTCGAGTTCGAGGCGGTGCAAGGCGGCGGAGAGGCGGGAGAGGACTTGCGTGAACTGCAGCCAGTTCTCGCCGCAGCGCTCCTTTTTGGAGAAGTGGCGGAGTTCGGCGACGATGGCATCGCAACGCTCGTCGAGAAGGGCGAGCCGTTCATGGGGCTGAAGGTGGCGGGGCTGGGGAGGCGGGATGGTGCGGCGGAACCCGGCGATGGCCAACGCGAGGCGTGGGGAATTCCCCGGGATGAGTTCGATGACTTCGCCGTTGAGATGGAGCGCGCCATCGTGGATGGAGGGGGCGAGGGCGCGATAAGTGTCCGGAGGGATGGAAGTAAGTTGCGCGAGTTCGAAGTAAGTGGCGCCGAACTCCTCCCAAAGGTGGACGATCTTATCGGCGTTTCGGCCGTCGATGCCGAGGTGATGGGAACAGAAGTCGCGCCAGCAGGACGATTGGTGAAGATACACGCGCGTGTTGCGGATGCGATGGAGGCAGGAGGCCTGGGCGGCGGAACAGCGGCCGGCGACGAGGCCGAATGCGTGAGACTGGCCGAGCGCGGAACCGAGTTCGAGCGTGGCGGCGAGATCGGGTGTGGGGGTCGAGTGATCCATGTTACAAGTGCTTCCAAAACGGGGTGAATTTGCCCCGCCTGAGGCCTACTAAGTTGTTGAAAACAAGCAAAACTGGTAGCCCCAAACGGGGCGAATTTGCCCCGTTTGGCGGGCGGCCCGGCGAAATTGTGCAAAACTGGCACCGCGCGGACTTCCCGTAATCACTGTGACATGGGCGTGGTTGGCGCGGCTGTGGGGAAATTGGGGCGGGCGGTTGGAAGCCGCTCAGGGATGGAGAGTTAAGGGTGTGGGGAAAAATGGCGGAGGGCGTGACTGGGTGCGGCGTGATGGGCAGGGCCGGAATTGCCGAACGGGGTGATCCAGGGCGTCATCGGGAATTCTTCGCCCAGTCGCTATACAGCACCAAGCGGAATCTGCCGATCATACCG
>PMKM01000131.1 GCA_003157745.1 Bryobacterales bacterium
GCCGAGCAGGCCAAGATCGCGGAAGACGCGGGGGCGTCGGCGGTGATGGCGCTCGAACGCGTGCCGTCGGACATCCGCAAGGATGGCGGGGTGGCGCGGATGGCCAATATCGGCATCATCGAGAAGATCATGCGCGAAGTGAATATTCCGGTGATGGCGAAGGCTCGCATCGGTCACTTCGTGGAGGCGCGCATACTCGANNGGCGCGCGCAACCTGGGCGAGGCGCTGCGGCGGATCGCGGAAGGCGCGGCGATGGTGCGGACGAAGGGCGAAGCCGGCAGCGGCAACATCGTCGAGGCGGTGCGCCACATACGCACGATCGTCAAGCAGATGAAGCAACTCACGGTGTTGGGCAAAGAGGAACTGGTGCACCAGGCGAAAGAATTGCAGGCGCCGCTCGAACTGGTCGAGTGGGTGGCCGCGCACGGCAAGCTGCCGGTGCCGAACTTCTCGGCGGGCGGCATCGCGACGCCGGCCGATGCGGCGCTGGTGATGCAGTTGGGCGCGGAGGCGGTGTTCGTCGGTTCGGGCATTTTCAAATCGTCCGATCCTTCGGCGCGCGCGGTGGCGATCGTGCAGGCGGCGAAGAATTTCGAAAACGCGGAGAAGCTGCTCGAAGCCAGCCGCGCGCTGGGCGACGCCATGCCGGGGCTCGACATCGCCAAGGTGCCCGAAGGCGAGTTGATGCAGACCAGGGGCTGGTAATGAAGCGGGTGGGCGTGCTTTCGCTGCAGGGGGATTTCGCCGCCCATGGCGAGGCGTTGCGGCGCGCCGGCGCGGAGCCGGTGTACGTGCGCCACGCCGCGGAACTGGCGGGCCTGGATGGGTTGGTGATTCCCGGCGGCGAAAGCACGACCATGCTCAAATTGCTGCGATACGATTGTCTTTGGGCGCCGCTCGCCGAATTCGCGCGCCGCAAGCCGGTGTTCGGCACCTGTGCGGGAGCGATTCTGATGGCGAGCGAAGTAACGGCGCCGGAGCAGGAGAGCCTCGGCCTGATGGATATTGCGGTGGAGCGCAACGGCTATGGGCGGCAGGTCGATAGCCGCGTCACCCTGGTCGAACCCGATGCCGATTTCGAGCGGCGCACCGCGCCGGGCCCGATCGAGGCGGTGTTCATTCGCGCGCCGATCATTCGCCGCGTTGGAGCCGGAGCGAAAGTGCTGGCGCGCTATGGCGGCGATCCGGTGCTGGTGGAGCAAGGGCCGCACCTGGCCGCCACGTTTCATCCCGAATTGACTCGCGATGTGCGGGTGCATCGGCTGTTTCTGGAAAAGCTGTGAACGACCATCGCCAGCGCGTGCTCTTCGTCTGTATCGGCAATTCCTGCCGGAGCCAGATGGCCGAGGCCTTTGCGCGCGCGCTCGGCAGCGACGTGCTGATTCCGGCCAGCGCCGGCCTTGCGCCCGCGATGGGAATCGCGCGCGATACGGTTCGCGCCATGGCGGAGAAGGAGATCGTCCTGCGCGATCACTTCCCGAAGAGCCTGCGGAACCTGGCGCGGGTGCGATTCGACCTGATCGTCAACATGAGCCAGCGCCCGCTGCCCTTGACGCAGCCGGATGCCACGCCGGCGCGGGAAATGGAATGGGAGATCCCGGACCCGATCGGCTTGACGTATGCGGAGCACTGCGAGATCCGCGACTCGATCGAACGCAAAGTCGTTGAGTTGATTGAAGAGCTGCGCCGCGAGCCGGCCCGGCCGCAGTTTCGCGGGCAGGGCTCGGGCCACGTGCCACTATAAGGTCTCGTTGCGCGAACCGCGCTGTCGGCAGACGTCCGGGACGATTGGTACGCGTAGCGCCGGTCGCGGTGGCTTGCGCGATAACGCCTTCTCCAGTTCAAGCAAGCAGGAAAGCCCCGCCGGGACATTTTCGCCGCAACCGTTCAGGCTCGAATATTCGCGGCGGCGACGCGCGTCGGGCAGCGCGCGCCACGCCGGAGCGGTCCGCGGCGCCCGATCCGGTGGTTGGCGGGCAGCCGCCTATTTGCCGCGCGTCAGGCCCTGCGCGATCATGTCGGAGAGGCCAAAGCCGCCTTGCTTGGCCATCATGTTTGCCAGTTGCTCCTGGGCAAATCCATTGACGCAACTGGAGGAGGAATCTTCTCCCGAGCCCAGCCAACCGCCGCCATGGCTCGCCGATTCGAGGATCTGCCCGATGAGCAGCGCCTCGAATTGTTGTGCCGCGTCCTTGATCTTGGCCGGATCGTCGCCTTTGGGAGTCGTTGGGGGGGTGGCGGGGGCCACCGCGGTCTGCGCAATTGCCATCGTATCCATGGATTAGATTACCTCGATGTCGGCTTCGAGAGCCCCGGCCGCGCGCAGGGCTTGCAGGATCGCGATCACGTCGCGCGGCGTGGAGCCGATCGCCGCCAGCGCGCGCACCAGTTCCTCGACCGTGGCGCCCTGCTTGAGCACCACATTGCGCGCCTTTTCTTCCTTGGTCGCGATTGTGGTCTGCGGTACCAGTAGTGTGGACCCCTGCGACAGCGGTTCCGGCTGCGAGACGGCCAGGCTCGTCTGAATTTCGACGCTCAGCTTGCCGTGCAGAATGGCCACCGGCAGGATGCGCACGTCCTTGCCGAGCACGATAGTGCCGGTGCGTTCGTTAATCACAACGCGCGCGGGAAGATCGGCCTCGACCGACAGGTTTTCGAGCTCCGCCAGAAACTCGGTCGAGCGCGCGGCGAACTCGGCCGGAATGGTCACCGCGACCAGCCCCGCGTTCTCCGTGCGTGCCAGCGCAGGGGGACCGGCGAACCTCTTGTTGATGACTTCGGCGATGCGCGCCGACGTGGTGTAGTCGTACTGCCGGAGTTGCAGGTGCACGAGCGACTTGGGCTCGATCGACGGCGCCGCGCGTTCGATGATGGCGCCATTGGGGCCGCGGCCCACGGTGGGATGATTGACGGTCTGCGAGGAGCCGCCACCCTTGGCGGCGAACCCTCCGGTGACGATGGGGCCTTGCGCCACCGCGTAAACGAGTCCGTCGGCGCCGCGCAGCGAGGTCAAGACCAGGAGCCCCCCTTGCAGGTTGAGGGCGTCGCCAACGGCCCCGGCGGTGATATCGATCTTCATTCCGGGCTGGGCGAACGCCGGCAGGATGGCGGTCACCATCACGGCGGCGGTGTTCTTGACGCGGATGGCGGTGGGCGACACAGCCACGCCCATGCGCTCGAGGATATTGGTCAGACTCTGGTTGGAGAAGACGGTCTGCTGCGTGTCTCCGGTGCCGGCGAGGCCAACCACCACGCCGTATCCGATCAGTTGGTTTTCGCGCACGCCTTCAATCGTGACCAGATCCTTCAGGCGCGCCGCTCCCGCCACGCCGGCGGCCAGGCAGCAGGCGATCCAAATGCCGATGCCGATGCGTATTCTCATTAGAATGGCAACAACCAGAGCATCAGCCGGTACAGCGGATTGGGCCGGCGGATGGCGTCGTTCACGACGCCCTTGCCGTCGATATGGACCTCGAGCTGTGCCAGGCGCGAGGACAGTACGCTGTTGGTGGTATCGATGTCGGCCGGCCGGACCACGCCGCGCACGGTGATGATCTGGTGTTCGGCATTGACCTGAATCTCCTTGGACGACTCGACCACCAGGCATCCGTTCGGCAGCACGCGCGTCACGCGCGCGGTGAGCGTGGTGGTGAGGGTGGTAGTGCGGCTGGTGGTGCCTTGCCCGTTCAGTTGCGAGGAGCCCGCCATGTTGGCCAGGTTCACCAGCGATCCGCCGGGCGGGTTGATTCCCGCCAGGCTATTGACGGAGTTGACCGCGCTCGAGGCGCGCTGGGTCTTGGTGACGCCGGTCGCCACCGCCGACGCGGACTCGTTGACGATGATGGTCAGCACATCGTCGACCTGGCTGGCCCGCACATCGCGAGCCGCGTCGGCCAGCCGCGAACTGGCCTGCCAGATGGAGCCGGGCGAGGCCGCCGGCGCGATCGCCGAGCGCGCTTCCGATTCCGCCACGAACTGGTTGAGCGGGTTAGGCCCGCCCCCGGTCGTCTTCTTCTTTTTCGCCCGTGCCGGCGCCGCGAAGCAGCAGGCGGCGATCAGCGCCAGGACGAGAATCGATCTCATGGTTGGGTCTCCTTATAGGGCTGGCCGTTCAGAGCCGCGCGTGGCGCCGGATCCATGGTGGCTTGGCCGGGTCCGACCACGCGCGCGCGAATGAGTTGGCGCGACGATGGATTGCGCACGCTGACGAGTTCGCCCAGCGCCCCCGCGCTTTCCGCCTGGCCGTCCAGTTTGAGGAATGCGCCACCGTTATGTACTTCCACTTCCACTTGGTCGCCCGCCAGGACGACCTTTGGTTCGACGAGTTGGTCGGTGCGCAGGGCGCTGCCGGCCGGGATGGGGCGGCGGGGCCAGCGGCCAACCACCTCGGCCAGCGATTGCGCGAAAGGCTGCTCGGCCGGGAATTCCTGCCGCGTCACCGCCGATACCTGCGAGGCCGCAACCGGCCGCCCCGGTGGGAGGTCGGCGGTTGCCACCACGCGCTCGACGCTTTCGGTGACGCGAACCCGCGCCCAGACCTGAAAGCGCCGGTTCTCCGCGTACGTTACCCACCCGTTCCAGCGGGCTGCGTCCACTTCGCGGTGCAGGCCGGAGCGAGGAAAATCGAGCGAACCGGCGGGCGCCGGCTGCCGGCTGAAGTCGAGAATCTCGATGGTTGCCTTGGGCCACGACCGGCGCATGGCATCGAGCATTGCCGCGGGGTCGAGAATCTCGACCGGCCGCACGACGCAAAGCCGTGTGGCGGGCGCCTGGTCCAGGTGCCAATGTACTGCCAGTTGGTGCAGTTCGAGGGAACGAAACACGCGCACCACGCCGGGCATGGGAGCCGGCACCAGCGGCGTGTCCGGCTCGAGCCGGAGCATGGCCGGCCAGACCGGCGCCAGATCGCGCGCCAGAATCTGCGAGGAGCCGGGCGCCAGGGCCATGCACGCGGCGAAGGTGAGTGTGGCGATCATTTGGTGAGGTTGTTCACCAACTGATACATCTCGTCGGCGGCCGTGACCACTTTCGAGTTGGCCTCATAGCCGCGCTGCGCCTGAATGAGGTTGATGAACTCGTTCACGATCGAGGTGTTGGACTGCTCGACGTAGCCCTGCAGCAGCGAGCCCATCCCCTCGGACCCGCCGGGCAAGCCGACAATCGCGTCCCCGGAAGCATCGGTAGGTGTGTAGAGTCCGTTGCCCAGACTGCTCAAGCCGGCCGGATTCTGAAAATTGGCTAATTGGATCTGGCCGGCCTGCTGGGTTGCGGTCTGGTTTGGCAGGATGTAGCTGACAGTGCCGTCGGCGCCGATGGCTACCTTTTGCGCGGCGGCCGGCAGGGTGATCTGGGGCTGCAGCGCGTAGCCGGCTCCGTCGACGACATTGCCATTCTTGTCCAGTTGGAACTGCCCGTCGCGGGTGTAGGCCAGCTCGCCATTCGGCTGCATGATCTGGAAGAAGCCGCTGCCCTGGATCGCCACGTCGAGCGGGTTGTCGGTCGACGAAAAGGCCCCTTCGCTGAAGACGATCTCGTTCGAGGTGGGGCGCGTACCGAGCCCGAGTTGCAACCCGGCGGGAATCAGGGTCTGCTGGCCCGAGGATGCTCCCGGCTGCAGCACGCTCTGGTACATGAGGTCCTGAAACTGGGCGCGCCGCGCTTTGTAACCCACCGTGTTGGAGTTGGCCAGGTTATTGGCGATGTTGTCGACGTTCATCTCCTGTGCCGACATGCCGCTGGCCGCACTGTATAATGCCCGAATCATCCGTGTCTCCTTGCCCGCTCGAACCCACTTGCCGAAACGCTCGATTCCCTCACACCTTGGCCACCTGTTCAACCGCCTCCTTGCTCATATCGAGCGCCGTCGAGGCGGCCTTTTGCATCATCTCGAACTGCCGCATAATACTGATCAGCCGCACCGCCGATTCCGCGGTGCCGGTGTTGGAGGCTTCCAACCTGCCCTGCTCGACGGTGGTCGCCGCATCCGCCGGCGCGGCGGGAACTGCGCCGGCCGCGCGGAAATAGTTGTTGCCCCGCTTGGCGAGCCCAGCCGCTCCCGGAAAATCGACCAGTTGCAGTTGGCCGACAATTTGACCGTCCTGGGTCACCGTGCCATCGCGCGAGACGTCGATCTTCCCCGTGGTCTGGAGGCGGAGCACGGCGCCAGCCGTGCCGCTGACCGGATAGCCATCCGCCGTCGTCAGTGTTCCATCGGCCGCCAGGTGAAAACTGCCGTTGCGCGTGTAGAGCGAACCGCCTGGTGATTGGACCGTGAAGAAGCCCTTGCCGGAAAGCGCCAGGTCCAATGTGTTTCCGGTGGGGAGCATGGCGCCCTGCGCCAGATCGATCCAAGGCCGCTCGATCACCGGCATGGTGACCCCCTGACCGGAATCCACAGCCTCGGGCGATGCGTAGAGGCCGTAGAACTCGCGGTCGGCTTTGTATCCGCTGGTGGAAGTGTTGGCCACGTTGTTGGCCAGCATGTCGAGCGATTCCAGGCGGGAGCGAAGGCCGCTAGCCGCCATTGCAGTCATGGCATCCATGGCGCAATCAACCATTGCACGTGGTGGGCCAAGCGGGGCAGTGGCTGGAGGTCCCTCAAAACGCAGCGATAGCGGCCGATAAGAAAGAGGCGAGAGGTCCATGTTCGCGGCGGTTTCTTGCCGCCAATCGACCGCGCGGCATTTTCTTGCCGCGTGCCTCCGCTGCAATCCGTTGAAAACGCGCTGGCGCCGGTTTGGCCCGACAGGTGCATTTTGGGTCGGCATGAGCGTCGCAGCGTCGCAGGCACCCTCCACCGGAATTGCAGCCGCGCTCGCCGCGACATCCAACACGCCTGCGCCAAAGACATCCGGAGCCGCCTCGCCGACGGGGAGCTCCGCGGCGAGGTTCCCGGACTTGTTCGGGCAGATGTTGGATGCCGAAAACCGGCAACAGGCCGTCTCCTTCCTGCGGGGAGACGCAGCGGAATCGAAGGCAGCCACCGCGCCAGCCGGCGCGGCATCCAAGAAGACGGATGGCGTGAAGGGCCGGAGCGCATCCGGAACCGCCGCACCCGATTCCGGGCAGAATCCTGCCGCATCGGATGCGGTGTCCGTGCTCGCCGCGTACCCATGGCTGCCCCAGAGCGGCCAGTTGGCGTTCGCGATTACCTCGCGCGATGCAGGCTTCGAAACCGGCGGCGACGGCAGCGATGGCGCAGCGGACTCACAGGCAACTACCGCAGCCGGAGCGGGAACGGATGCGGCGTCCGTCCCGGTGCCGGCCTGCCAGCCGTCCAGCGCGCCCAATCTTGCGGCCAATCTCGTCCAGACGTTCTTCGCCGCGGCTGCACCAGTATCGTCTGGCAGTCAGGCCACCGCATCGTCGGCTGGGACGGGAGCGGCTGGCGCCGCGGCAGCGGGGCAGCCGGCGGATTTGGCAGGTCTGGGGCCAGTGGTCGGCGGCACGCTCGGTGAAGCCGCAGACGCAGCCGGCCCGACGGGGCATCGGGCGCTGGCGGAGGCCGTTGCGAGCAGCCAGTCGTCCGCCTCTGCTGCGATGCCGGTCGCCGTCACGCCGCCCGATGAGCGGACGCCGGAGAGCGGACGAACGGCGACCGCGTCGACCGGGAACACAGCGAAGCCGCAAGCGCGGCGGCCGGGTGGGACGGAGAGGGCCTCGTCGGAGTCGGCTGCCATGGCAGCGCAGGTCTCGAGCGTCGCAACTGAAGCGGTGGACACGGCGGCGAGCCTGTTTGCACGGCTGGCTGCGCACAACCAGGGCCAGACCCCGGAGCAGGACGGCGCGGCGCGAGACCAGGCCGCGACCGCGGCGTCGGCGGATGTCGGGCGAACTGGCGGCGATGGCGCCGCCGGAGCGGGCACGTTAGCCTTCCGGGCGCTGCTTGTTCCGCTGCCCGCTTCCGGTGCGCAACTTACTAGCCAGGCGCCACTGGCAAGCGGCGACGCCGGTGCAGCCGCCATTCCCGCGGCCGGATCGAGCGCCGGTTTGGGCGGCGGTCGTTCCGGCTCGTCGGCTTCCCGCGATCCCGATCCCGGCCGGGCAGCGGCGCTGCTCGCCGTTCGGGCTGGCGCGGCTGCGCAGTCTCCGGATGCGGCTCCGCCGGTTGCCTCGAACGCGGTCGCGGCACCAGCGCAGAGTGCCAAATCGTCTCAGAGCCCGGTGCCGGCTTCGGCGGGTTCTTCCGCCGCGAGTGCCGCCGAACTGGCTGCCGCACCCAAGCCCGCCGCCAGCGGCGCGGCGCGCGAAATCCGTCTCGAACTGCGCGATGCCGACGCTCGTGTCGACGTGCGGCTGGTCGAGCGCGCGGGCACGGTCCAGGTGGATGTGCGCACCGCCGACGGCCATCTGGCCAGCTCTTTGCGCGACGACCTGCCCGCGCTCGCCGCCCGTCTGGAGCAGAGCGGCTTGCGCGCCGAAACCTGGCACGACGCTCCGGCGGCCGCGGCCGGGCGCGGCCGCATCGCGGAGACCGCCTCCAGCGCCGGCTTCGAATCGTCTCAGAACCAGTCGCGGCGGGAAGGTGGCGGGCGTGACCCGCGCGACGGCGAGCCGCAGGAAAAACGGCAGCATCACCCCGAATCCGAATCCAAGGAGTTCTCATGGCTTTACACGTCACTCACGTAGCACACTCTCCGCTACCGGTCGCGGAAACCTCCAGTCGCCGCGCAACGGCGGCCAGCGTCGCAACCGGACAGGCCGCCACGAAGTCGGCAACGGCGACCCTGGCGACGCGCGCCACCGCCAGTTTCGATTCGTTGGTAGCGAGCAGTGCCTCGTCCGAGAGGGCGACCGCGGCCGTTACCACCGCGACCGCCAGGCGTTCCGGCGCGACCGCAACTTCCGCCGCCGCTTCCTCGACGGCGAGCTCCGGCACGAGCGCCTCGAGCTCAAGCACGTCGTCGGCTTCCACCGCGACCAGCGGTGCTTCCGATTTCGAACTGTTGTTCGGCGGCAGTTCCTATAACGCCACGAACCCGATGATCGCCAAGCCGATTGCAGCCAGCACCCCGGATACGGCAACCGTTCCCACGGCACAATCGGTCTTTGGCGACGACGTGTGGATGACCGATCCCATCGGACTCAATCCCACCGGCACCACCTTCGAATACAACCCGATCTACTTCGCCACCCCAAGCACGGCGCAGAAGGTGGCGCAAATGGTGGGCGGCACCGTGGTCATCGCCGACCAGTTCTGCGCGCCGGGGACCGGCGCGTTCCCGCAGCAACAGCCGAATTACATGGTGAAGATGCCCAATGGAGCGCTCATCAATCCCGGCCTCGTGGCCTCGTTCTACACCTTCGGTTTTTCGCTGGCGCAGGTCAACACGATGGTTGCCCAGGAAGTAGCGAATACGGCGCCACCATCACAGGAAGCGTAAGGAGAATTGCATGTCACCCACAGCCAAGACTACCTCGTCGTCCTCGAGCGGCAGCACCGCGAGCACCGGCACCACCGCCGCCGACACCCAGGACATGTTTCTGCAGCTTCTGGTGGCGCAGTTGAAGTACCAGGACCCGATGAACCCAATGGACGGAACCACCTTCGTTACCCAGTTGGCGCAGTTTCAGCAGTTGAGCACGTCCGTCACCACCGGATCGGACGTTGCCTCCATTCTGAAGGACCTCAATAGCTTGACAGGCAGCAGCGGCACGACCAGCGGCACCGGCACCAACGCCGTTGGGGCAACCACGAAATCATAACAGGAGATCCAATGTCTACTTCCTTTTCGACCGCGCTTTCCGCACTCAGTTCCGATTCCACCGCGATTGACGTGGTCGGCAACGACCTAGCTAATTTGAATACGCCGGGCTATAAAGCCACCGAGCTGTGCTTTAGCGACCTGGTGACGCAATCGCTGGGAGCGGGCCTCGGCGTTACCCAGGTCGGCTTCGGGGTAGCACAGCCCATCACCGAGGCCCAGTACAGCCAGCAGGGCGCCATACAGACATCCGGCGGGTTGCTCGATGCGGCCATCCAGGGCAATGGTTTCTTTGTCGTTACCAACAGTGCGGGGAACACGCTTTTCACGCGCGCCGGAAACTTCAAGACCGATAAGGCCGGCAATCTGATGACGTCCACGGGGGATTACGTACAGGGCTGGTCGACGGTCGACAACACGACCGGCTTGGTGAATACGAACGGGCCGATCAGCAACATCGTGGTTCCGGTGGGAACGCTCAAAGCGCCCGTCGCCTCGACCATCCTCAGCGCGAACCTGAACCTGAATTCGTCGGCGACGGTGGGCGCGACGGCGTTCGAAATGCCGCTCACGGTGTACGACAGTCTGGGCGACGCCCACAGCTTGTCAATCAACTTCCAGAAGACCGCCAGCAATAGTTGGACCTACCAGGTGACGATACCGGGCGCGGACATCACCGGCGGCACGACGGGCACGGCGTACGACCTTTCGGGCGCCAGCGGAACGCTCACCTTCGACAGCAACGGCAACCTCACTTCTCCGGCTCTGGGAAGCCCGATCGCTATCACGGTCCCCGGCCTGACGGACGGGGCGTCGGATATGAGCCTGAGTTGGAATCCCTACGACAGCACGGGCAGCTCAACGATTACCCAGTTCGCCCAGGCTTCGGCCTACTCGGCCACCTCCCAGAACGGGTCGCCGTCGGTGCAACTGGAGCAGGTCGGCATGGGGGCCGAAGGGGAGATCCTGGCCCAATTCACGGATGGCACGCAGGTGGTGGTGGGACAGGTGGCGATGGCCTCCATCCGTAATCCGGACACGCTGATCGCAGCCGGGAACAACGACCTTCAGCTCAGTTCCATGACGGCCAATCCGGCCATCGGCATGCCGAACACGGGCGGACGCGGCACCATCCAGGGTGGGTCGATCGAAGCTTCGACGGTGAGTATCTCCGCCGAGTTCATGCAGTTGATTGTGTTCCAGCAGGCCTATGCAGCCAATGCCCGCGTGGTGACTACGGCCACGACGTTGAGCGACGACACGATCGCCCTAATCAGACAGTGACAGACGACCTAATCAAACGGTGACAATCCGCCGATGAATCCTCAAGAGGAAGTTGCTCCACTGGGAGATATCCCAGTGGAGATCGAAATCGAGCTCGACCGCCGCATCATGACGGCGCGCGAAGTCCTGTGTCTCGAGCAGGGCAGCGTGATCGAAACGACGCGGTCGGCGGGCGAGAACATCGACATCTACATCGGCGGCGTGTTGTGCGGCTCCGGTGAGATCGTGGTGATTGAAAGCACGCTGGGCGTGCGGATCACCGACTTCCGCGACGACTGAAACACGAGGTGACCGTCGATGGACGTGATCGGGCAGATAGGAGCGGTAGCCGCCGTTCTGGGCTTGTTGGGAGCGACGCTCTGGTGGCTGCGGCACCGTGGCATCGCCACCCTGGCGGTGGGCCGTAAGCGCTCGCGCCGCAAACTGGAACTGCTCGAGCGGCTGCCGCTCGGGCCGCAACACTCGCTCCACCTGGTGCGGCTGGGGGAGACCATGCTGCTGGTGTCCGCCTCGCCGGCCGGTTGCCGGCTGATCGAACGGCGTCCGGCGCCGGTGCTGGCAGCCGCCGAGGAGCCGCAGCGATGAAAACGCGCATCCTGGCGCTCTGTCTGTTGGCCACGCCGGCATTTGGCGCCGCCTCCGAACCTCTCTCGCTATTCGGCATATCGGCCGGAAAGAACTCGCTCAGCGTTCCCATGCAGGTGGTCATCCTGCTCAGCTTGATGACCTTGCTGCCAGCCGCCGTGATGTCCATCACGCCATTCCTGCGCATCACGGTGGTGCTGCACTTCCTCCGCCAGGCGTTGGGGACGCAGACCACGCCCTCCAACCAGGTCCTGCTGGGCCTGGCGCTGTTTCTCACCATACTCATCATGCAGCCGGTGGCGGCGGACATGTACCATCGCGGCTGGGAGCCGATGGAGGCCGGCAAACTCTCTACCGACCAGGCGATGACGGAGGCGGCCCAGCCGCTGCGCCAGTTTCTGGCGCGTTTTGCGCGCGAAAAGGACATCCGCCTGTTTCTCGAACTCTCCCACGCTCCGGCCCCGCGGAACCGGGCCGATCTCGATCTCAAGATCCTGATTCCCGCCTACATCCTCTCCGAGCTCAAGACCGGTTTTCAGATCGGCGCCGTGCTGTTCCTGCCGTTCCTAGTGATCGATCTGGTGGTAGCCTCGGTGACGCTGTCGGTTGGCATGGTGCAATTGCCGCCGGCGATGATTTCCGCGCCATTTAAGATCCTGCTTTTCGTGCTGGTCGACGGCTGGAACCTGGTGATCGGATCGCTCATGAGGAGTTTTTACCAATGACGCCCAGCATGGTGGTGGACCTCATCCGGCAGATGTTGTTGATGGCATTCTGGCTGGCCGCGCCGCTACTGGCCATCGGCTTCGCCTCCGCCATTTGCATCAGTCTGGCGCAGATTGCCACTTCGATGCAGGACAACGCGTTCAGCGCCATTCCCCGCCTGGTCACGTTCCTGATAGCGTTCCTGCTGCTCATGCCGTGGCTGATTCAGAAGTCCATGTCGTACACCCTGACGCTGTGGGGGGATCTGAGCCGCTATGCCCGCTAGCCTCACCATCTCCGCCAGCACCGTGCTGGCATTCCTGCTGGTGCTGGCGCGAGTCTCCGGCGCCATGGTGTTCGTGCCGCTGCCTGGCTTCAGCGGCACGCCGGGCATAGCGCGGGCGGCGTTCTCGTTGGCCTTTACGCTGGCGCTGGCCCCGCGCTGGCCTAGCCTCCAAGGAGCCAGCCCCAGTGCCGGAACCCTGGTCGCCTGGGCGGTGGCCGAAGCCGCCATCGGAGTCGCCATCGGACTGGCCGCCGCGACAGTGCTCGAAGTGCTTACCTTCGCCGCCCAGATGCTGGGCATGCCGGCGGGATATGGCTATGCCCAGACCATCGACCCGAATACGCTGGCCGATTCCAGCATTTTGATCGTGGTGGCGCAACTGATGGCGGGCCTGCTGTTTTTCGTCATGGGCATGGACGGACAGGTGCTGCGCCTGTTCTCCGCCAGCCTGGAAAAAATACCGCCCGGAGCGTACGTGTTTCAACTCGCCTCGGCGGAAGCCTTCATCCGCCTGTCGGGAAGCGTCCTGGCGGCCGGCGCGCGGCTGGCATTGCCAGTGGTGGCTCTGCTGGTGATGGTGGATGTGGCGCTGGCGCTGGTGGGCCGGCTAAACGCACAATTGCAACTGCTCTCGCTGGCTTTTCCGGCCAAGATGCTCACCGCTCTGTTCGTCCTGACGGCGGTGCTGGCACTGTATCCCAGGGTCATGGGCCAGTTCAGCCTGAGCGCCTGGCGGGTGGCGCAGCGGGTGCTGGGGTTATGACCGCCGATGCCCGATCGCAGCGGCAAAACCGAGCAGCCGACCGAGCGGCGGATCAAGAAGGCACGCGAGGAAGGACAGTTTCCCTCCGCGCGCGAATTCGTGTCGGCATTGCAGTTCATGGTGTTTCTGCTGCTGGCTGGCGCGGGCGGCGCTGCCTGGTTTCGGCAGTTCCGCCTCAGCATGCACGCGCTGCTCGAACTTGCGTTTCAAGGGGAGCTTCGCCCCGAGGGGTTAGTCCACGCGGTCTATCAGGTCTTCTGGCGCAACCTGACACCCCTGTTCCTCGCTGGCGTGGCGGTGGTGATTGCCACCCTGGGGCTGCGGTTAATCACTACCAGGTTCGGATTCAGTCTGAAGCGGCTGGTGCCGGACCCGGCGCGCTTCAGCCCGATCAGCCGCCTGCGCGAACTGCCGCGCCAGAACCTGTCTGCGTTCGTCCAGGCCGCTCTCCTGCTGCCGCTGTTTCTTTGGGCCGTCTACGTCGTGGCGCGGGACAAGATGGACGCCTTACTGGTGCTGCCGCTGGCTGGCGTGGAGGCGGGTTGGCGCTTTATGGGCGTCACCTTGATGGGTCTGTGCTGGAAGGCGGCGGGGGCATTCCTGGTGTTCGGCGCGGTGGACCTGTTCCGGCAGATGCGCCGCTACCGCAACGACCTGCGAATGAGCAAGCAGGACATCAGGGAAGAGATGAAGGACATCGAGGGCAATCCGCAAATGAAGGCCCGCATCCGGCGCCTGCAGCGCGAGCGGGCGCGGCGGCGGATGATGAAGGACGTTGCCACCGCAACCGCCGTCGTGGTCAACCCCACGCACTTCGCGGTCGCCCTCCGCTACCAGACCGAGACCATGTCCGCGCCGCTGGTGGTGGCCAAGGGAAAGAACTACCTGGCCCTGCGCATCCGGCAGAGGGCGATCGAAAACCAGGTGCCGATCGTCGAGAATGCGCCGTTGGCGCAGGCGCTGTATCACTCGGTCGAAGTAGGTCAGGAGATCCCGCCGCACCTCTACCGGGCGGTGGCGGAGATCATGGCCTACATCTTCAAACTCATGCACGGGAGGATGCCAGGGTAACCGCATGACACCCACCAAGACGATACCGGTATCCGCGCTGCCCGGATGGATGGGCGGCATGCCGCTCGACTCGCTCCGCCAGATGGCGGTGCCGCTCGCGGTGCTGGCGATCATCATCGCCCTGATCACCCCGCTGCCCGGGTTCGTGATGGACTTTCTAGTGGTCACCGATATCCTGCTGTCCGTATTGGTAATGATGGTCTCGCTGTACGTGATCCGGCCGGTCGAGTTCAGTAGCTTTCCCTCCACCCTGTTGCTGCTCACGCTCTACCGCCTGGCGCTGAACATCTCCTCGGCGCGGTTGATCCTGCTCAACGGCAACACCGGCACCACCGCCGCTGGCCGCGTGATCGGCGCCTTCGGCAGCTTCGTGGTGGGCGGCAATTACATCATCGGAGCGGTGATCTTCCTGGTGTTGATCGCCATCCAGTACGTGGTGATCAATCACGGCGCCGTGCGCATTTCCGAGGTGACGGCGCGCTTCACGTTGGATGCGCTGCCGGGCAAGCAGATGTCGATCGATGCCGATCTGAACTCCGGCTTGATCGACGAAACCGAGGCCAAACGGCGTCGCAAGCAGCTCTCCGCCGAGGCCGAATTCTACGGCGCGATGGATGGCGCCTCGCGCTTCACCCAGCGCGACGCGGTGGCGAGCATCCTGATCACCGGAATCAACATCGTGGCGGGTTTCCTGATTGGCGTGTTTCAGCATGGAATGGACTTGCAGAAGGCCCTCGAGACCTATACCGTTCTGACCATCGGCGACGGTCTGGTTACGGTGATTCCCGCCCTCATGATCTCCATTTCCGGAGGTCTGATCGTGACCCGCGCCAGTTCCGACGCGCGTCTTGGAGTGGAGTTTCAGCGGCAGATCTTCGGTAACTCGCAGCCGCTGCTGCTGTCTGGCGGCGTGTTGCTCGCCATGGCTCTGCTGCCGGGGCTGCCCATGCTGCCGTTTCTGGCGCTGGGCGGTGGCACCGTGGCCATTGGCTGGAGGATGCGAAAGACGGAGAACCGCCTCGCGCTGAGCTCGGTGAAGGAGGCCAAGCCGGCGCTCAGCAAGGATCACCCCGAGGCGTTGCTGCGCGTCGAGCCGCTGGCGATCGAAGTCGGGCTGGGTCTGGTGAACCTGGTCGAGGGCGCGCAGGAGTCGCCCCTGCTGCGCCGCATATCCGCCATCCGCAAGCAGTTGGCGGGCGACCTGGGCTACTTGTTGCCGCCGGTCCGTGTCACCGACAATCTGTCGCTGCGCAGCCGGGAATATGTCATTTCGATGAAAGGGGTCGAAGTCGCTCGTTACGAATTGCCGCAGGGCAGGGAACTGGCCATACCGGGGGCACAGATCGACAACTCGCTCGACGGCCAGCCGACCCGCGAACCCGCCTTCGGCATCGGCGCCTTCTGGATCCCGGCCGACCGCGCGGAGCGGGCGCGCCAGTCCGGCTATACGGTAGTGGACGGCGTGAGCGTGCTGGGTACCCATCTCTCGGAACTGATCCGCCGCCACGCCTACGAACTATTCTCGCGCCAGGACGCCAAACGGCTGCTGGACCGGGTGGCGATCGACAATCCCAAGGTAGTGGAAGATCTGGTTCCCAAGGTCCTGCCGCTGGCCACCGTGCAACGCGTGTTGCAGAACCTGCTGCGCGAGCGCGTCTCGATCCGCGACGCGGTTTCCATTCTGGAGGCACTGGGCGAAGGCGGCGCCGCCACGCGCAACACCATGCTGTTGACCGAGTTCGCGCGCCAGGCCATCCGCCGCTCGGTGGTCAGACCGTACTTGAACCGTGCCGGCGAACTGCCCGCCTGGTTCGTCGATCCGGCCATCGAGCAGACTATCGAGTCCGCCGTCGAGCATGGGGAGCAGACCAGCCACCTGTCGCTGTCGCCGCAAGCCGTGCGTGACATTGTGAACCGCATCGCGGCGCGTGTGACGTCGCCGGAAACCGCCGTGGTGGCAATCACTTCGACCGGCGCCCGCGCATTTTTGCGGCAAATCACCGAGCCCAGCATTCCCAACCTCTTCTTCCTGGCACACAACGAGATTCCACCCGGGGTTCGCGTGCAATCGCTCGGAACCATTTCCTAGTCCTGAGCCTACAGAAAATCCCTCGCCCTGCCGATTAACCTCTTGACCGGAGAGTATCCGCGCTCGCCGGGCGAGGAGCGATCGATGAGGATCAAGTCGTATTTCGCCGCCGCCGTAGAAGACGCCATGGCACAGGCGCGCCAGGAACTGGGGCCGGAGGCGATGCTGGTGAACAGCCGCAAGGCTCCGCCCGAGGCCCGGCATCTGGGGGAGTACGAGGTCGTTTTTGCGGCGGAGAACTCTCCTGCCCCGGCGCAGGACGTGGCGGCGCAGGTCCAGCCACAGACCGCGAACGGCGCCGACCGGCTATCGGTGGACGTCGCCAGCCTCAAGAGAGAACTCGAGGGCATGCGGCGGGCCCTGGTGCGCTCGGCATTCGCGCCCTCCCGCTGGAGCGGCGTATCGCCCACGGCTTCGGATGCCTACGCCGCGCTGGCTGCCCAGGAAGTGCTACCGAGCCTGGCTCGCGAAATCGTCGAAGCGGCCGAAGCGCGGATTTTGGTGGCGCGGTCGGGGTCGCCGGCCGCGGATAAGGCGAACTGGCGGCAAGCCCTGGTGGAGGAGGTTCGTTCCCGCTTCACGGTCGAGCCCAGCCTGGGTCGTGGCGATTCGCCGCCCCGCATCGCGGCGCTAGTCGGGCCGTCCGGCTCCGGCAAGACCACGACGCTGGTGAAACTGGCCGTGCAATACGGTCTCGCTGCCCGGCGCCCGGTATTGCTCTTGTCCGTCGACACGTTTCGCATTGCCGCCGCCGCGCAACTGCGGTCTTTCGCGGCCATCCTCGGGGTCGGGATTCAGGTGCTCGAAACGGTAGGCGCCCTGGCCCAGGCCATTGAGGAGAACCGCAGCAAGGATCTCATCCTGATCGACACCCCGGGGTTCGGCCCGGCCGACATGGAAGCCGACTGCGGCCTGGCACGTTTTCTTTCCTCGCGCAGCGACATCGACACCCATCTGGTCCTATCGTCCTCGACCAAAGCCGCCGATGTAACCCGTATGGTGGATCGTTTTGAGATCTTTCGGCCGCAACGGCTGCTGTTTACCCGGCTGGACGAAACCGAGTCGCTCGGCCCGATTTTAAACGAAGCCGCGCGCACCAGGAAGCCACTGTCGTTTTTCTCGAATGGCCAGCGCATTCCGGAAGATCTGGAAGCCGTCACGTGGGACCGGCTGGTCGAGCGGCTGCTCGGTGCGCCGGCGAGCCAGGCCGTGTCGGCGGCCTGAGGAACCCCATGCAAAAGAGCGAAATCCAATGTACTCCGAAACGGTGTCTGAGGTGATCGGTGAAGAAGAGCGCGAGCGGCTAATCCTGCTTCACCTGCCGCAAGTACGGCTGATTGCGCGGCGGATCCAGGAACGGCTGCCGGAGAACATCATCCTGGAAGACCTGGTCTCGACCGGCGTGCTGGGCTTGATTTCGGCGATCGACAACTTCGATCCCCGCTTCAACGTGAAGCTGAAGACCTACGCCGAATACAAGATTCGCGGGGCCATCCTCGACAGTCTGCGCGGCCTGGATTGGGCTCCGCGGCAGAAGCGCCGCAAGGCCAAACAGATCGAGACCGCTGTCAGCCAGGCCGAGCAGCGTTTGAAGCGCAGCCCAACCGAAGAGGAGATCGCGCTCGAACTGGGCGTTACGCTCGACGAGTACCACGAGTGGCTGGTCGAAACCCGCGGCTTGAACATCGCCAGTCTGGAGTATGCCTCCGGCGAAAGCTCGGGCGACCTTTTGCGCTACATCGCAGATGGGCGGGACAACTCGCCCGCCAGCCTTCTCGAACGCTCGGAATTGGAGCGGCTGCTGGCGACGGCGATCGAGGCTATTCCCGAGATTGAGCGGACCGTGCTCAGCCTCTACTTCCATGAGGAACTCACGCTGCGCGAGATCGCGCAGGTGGTCAACCTTCACGAATCGCGAATATCGCAGTTGAAGTCGCAAGCGATCCTGCGCCTACGAAGCTACCTGGCCTCGCAGTGGCCGATCACGAAAGGAGTCATGACCGTATGAACTTGGGCGACAAGCCGCGAACCGGCGGGCTCGATGCGGGCGGCAGGGCCGCCGGCGTTCTGGACCAGTGGGCCGAAGCCCTGGCGCAAGTCTTGGATTCCATGACCGATCAGCGGCCGCAGGTTACCTGGCAGGCGGTCGCCGGCACGGCGGCTGCAGTGTCGTCCCCGGAATACACTTACCTCTGGTGGGAACATCCTTTTTCGGCGGCGCCTGGAGCCGTGGCGTGGATCGGTGCGCCGCAGCCCACCTGGGAGCATGTGGGCACGCTCACCCTCAAGGCCGCGGGTCTGGAGACGGTGGCTACCAGCGAAGCCCAAAATACGTGGTTCGAGATCATCGGACAGTCTCTATCCGCGATGGCCCGATCGATTGGCGGGCTGGTCGGCCATGAGGTCACCTGCGGCACCGGTGCCGAGCGTGAAGGAGCCCCGGAGTCGGCCGAATGGGCCTCGGTCACGATCGCCTTCGCGGATGGCGCGCAACCGCCGTTGCTGGTGGCGCTCAGCCCAATCGTGTTATCGCTGATCGCGGCGCCGCCCCCTCCCGCGTCGGCCCCCGCTGCGCCGTCGCCGGCCGAGCAGTCGAACGAAGCCGGGCAGTTGGCGCTAAATTCGCGAACCATCGGACTGCTGCTCGATGTCGACCTTCCCGTCAGCATCTCGTTTGGCAAGACCCGCCTTCCCATGAAGGAGGTCCTGAAGCTGACCACCGGGTCCATCGTGGAACTGGACCGCGATGTGAACGACCCGGTCGAGGTGCTCGTCAACCAGCGGCTGATCGCGCGCGGGGAAGTGGTGGTTGTGGAGGGCAATTACGGCGTGAGGATCCAGGAAATCGCGAGTCGCAACGAGCGCCTGCGGAGCATTCCATGAACGCCTGTCTGATCGTCTTTTCGGCGGCGTTTCTGCTGGCCATCGTTTGCGGCGGGACGGCACTACTGCTGGCGCGCCTGGCGATTGGCGCCGCCCGTCAGACCACCCAACTGGGCCAGAGCATACAGTTCGGCATGGAGGCTTTGTCCACACGGTTCGAAAGCCTGGAGCAACAAACCGAGGCACTCCGCCGCCAACCCACCGTAGCCTCCCCGGATGCGGGCAAGGCCGCCCTGAACCTCAACAAGCGGGCGCAGGTTCTGCGCATGCACCGTCGTGGAGATCCCCCCGACCGGATCGCCTCGCTGCTCGAAGTCCCGCGCCAGGAGGTGGATCTGCTGATCAAGGTACACCGCATCATCATCAGCCAACTCTGACGCGGCGACCTCATGCGATTGTCGGACGCAGAGGAGCCCTTTCGATTCGTGGCGACGCAGTCCGCGGCGCACCATCGGAAGCAGCGCGCGGAACTCGGGTTCGCTCCGGTCCATACTTCACCGCGGCGCCAGCGGACGAG
>PMKM01000180.1 GCA_003157745.1 Bryobacterales bacterium
CGGACGTTCATGGGACTCACTTCCCGCGGAACATCGTTGCCCGCTCGGAGTGGAATAGTACATCACCCAACCATCGTATGATTTCCCGGCTCAGAACGCGCGGGCAGCGTCGCTCAGAGTGAACGCGTACCATGCTGCCGTGCCGCCCACGATCAGCACCATTCCGATCGCCACGCAAACGTATCCCCAGCGCCGCTTGGATTCCGGAGTGGGCAGCAGGTTCCAAATGACGCCACCGCTCCAGGCGCCGTTAGCAGCGTGGAATGCCGCCGCCCAGACTCCCAACAGGCAAACTAAGGCTACCAGGAAGTTGCCCGCGGTCGACGCGCCGCAGAAGCTGCCGAACCCTTCGACGGTGGATCGGAACGCAGCGCCGCCAGCCTGAAACAGGCCACCTGTAGCGTACCTGCTCAGCGCAGCCGTGTGCGTCGCCTGGTAAACCCGATGCAGTCCCCATTCGTGAAGCGTCCCCACGTGGAACAGTGCAAACGCAAGGATGGCCGGCCCCGTCAGACGTTGTAAGAAGAAGCGGAGCTTCCCGCCGCGGTTGCACTTCTTGACGCCGTACCTCATCCCTTCCTTCCGCAGCAGATAGAGTCCCGATGCGGCCTGGAACAGCAGCGGCAGTAAGATGGCGACCAGAGTGAAGCCGGGCAAATGTCCCAGCGTCTTCTGGACGAAGCCGATGTTTCTCTGATACGCCGCAGGCGACCACCCGGTGACGGCGATGGCCAGATGCGCCGAGAGGAAACACGCCATCCATAAGCCGCAGAGCGCGTGCACGCGGCGCGGCCGCAGAAGACCCTGGCAACTGCACTTGGGCTGCGGCGCCGGCTGTAACTCGGCGTGGTGCTTGCAGCCGCCAGCGGGCTGGCTAGCGGCGGCTTCGGTGGTGGGCGTCATCGTTTTCCCTTCTGCGCTAATGTTCGCACCGCAGCCAGCCCGGCGTCCACATCCTGCTCGGTCGAGAGCGCTCCGAGGCTGAAGCGGACGGTGCCGGTCTGGTCGGTTCCTTGCGTCCTGTGAGCGAGCCAGGCGCAATGGAGTCCCGCCCGGCAGGCAATATCGAAAGTGCGGTCCAGTTCGTCGGCGGCGACCACCGGGTCGCGGCCTTCGATGTTAAACGAAATCACACCGGTTCTCTCGCCAGCGTTCGCCGGTCCGTAGACATGGATGTGTTGGATCTCCGCCAGGCCAGCCAGTAAGCGTTCGGTAAGTGCCCGCTCGCGGCGCTGGACTTCAGCCACACCGTGCCGCAGCAGATACTTCACGCCTTCGTTTAGACCCGCGATTCCTGGCGTGTTCAGCGTGCCGCTCTCATACCGGTCGGGCGCGAACTCGGGTTGCACCGGGCTGTCCGAGTCACTCCCAGTGCCGCCGTGCTTCAGTGGTTGGAGCCGGATCGAATCGTGCACATACAGTCCTCCAGTCCCCTGCGGTCCCAACAGGCCTTTGTGACCGGGGAATGCCAGTAAGTCGATCTTCATCGCCTCGACGTCAATCGGAACCATGCCCGCCGTCTGTGCGGCATCCACCAGGAAGCGGACGTTCCGATCGCGCGCGATGCGGCCCACTTCCTCTACGGGATTCAGGGCACCGTTCACGTTCGAGGCGTGAATTAGAACGATCAGTCTCGTATCCCGTCGAAGCTGACTTACAATGCTATCGCAGTGAACAATACCATTCGCCCCGGCTGGCACCATCGAGATACGAACTCCGCATCGTTCTAACTCCCGCAAGGGACGCCACACCGAGTTATGCTCCATTGCCGAAAAGACCACATGATCGCCGGGTTCGAGACTGCCTTTGATGGCGAGGTTCAAAGACTCGGTCGCATTCGACGTGAAGCAAATCCGCAGCGGATCGGAAACGCCGAACAGGCTGGCGAGGTTCTCGCGGCATGCATAGACGGTCTCGCCGGCCTTCATCGCCAACCGGTGACCGCTCCGTCCCGGGTTGCCGCCGGCGTGTTCGATCATCCCACGCATTGCGGCCGGCACGGCCGGAGGCTTCGGCCAGGAGGTCGCGGCATTGTCAAGATAGGTCATCGGAGAGACACATAACCGTCGGGCGATTCCGTGAACACACCGCGGATCTCAATCGCCAGTTCCTTCGACGCGTCGCGAATCGCCGGGAGCAAGGCGGGATCGCACGCCAGCGCGAAACTGCATCCGCGCACGCCCAGGCACTGCGGCGCGCGCACCATATCCACGTAGAGTCCGCCCCGATAGATGTGCCGCTTCAGGCGATGCACCTGATTCAGCGAAGCGTACACGACCAGGCACCTCATGCCTCTCTCAACGCCGGTAAGCGCTCCACGGCCGAAAAGAGAACCTCGTCGGACACGCTCAGAACTTCGTCCGCACCCGCATAGAGCCGGTCGTGGAGGCGAAGGTCGACCGCACCCGCTTCCGTTTCCAGACGAACTTTCCACGCCGCGATGGACTCCGCCTTATCGGTGAAGGACATGGTTCCGTGAAGCACACTGCAGCCAGTCACGCCCTCCACGCCCTGCGCAAAGAAGTTGCCGCCGACCACCTGAGCCCGTTTGAAATCGCTGCGCCCTAACCCTAACTCCCGCATCGCCCTTTGTCCGGCGCGCAGCCCGAGAGTAAGACCGACGTTCATGGTGTCCCAATGCAAAAGGCGCGAAGTGGTACTTAGATCGTGGCGGTTGCACCAATGCAAGGGAGCGTCGGCCAACGGAAAACAATCGTAGCGCGGGATGTAGATCTTAATGTCGAGGACGGGAGTTCCGTCGAACGCGTCCAGTCCGCGAACGTACAGACGGTTGCCTTCGCGCCGCAGCAATTCGACCACACAGGAACCGATGCCAGACGGCCGCGCCGGCGCTCGGGAGGTGTAAATCCCCTTGCAGGATGGCTCGCCCACGAGCGGCATAGTCAGTATCTGCTCATCGGTGCCCGCCCACTTGACGAACTTCTGCCAGTCCTTCCGGCGATTCTGATAGTACAGCACGTAGATATGCGAAAAGTGTTCCAGCCCTAACAGACCGTCGGTTAAGTCCTCGCGCACCGAGACCACGCTCTCGGCTTCGTAACTCGTTTTCTGCGTAAAGTCCTTAAACTCCGACACCACGACGCCAATCGGCCTGATCGTGACTGGTTCCTGCCATGTAACACTCATATAAGTGACCTCGGTCTATGGTTTTCTGACAGCCTGCGCGAGTATCTCCGCCAACTCCGCGTCCGACGGTTTGCGGTGATAGAACCGGAGATAGAACTCACTCGTCTCCGCTCGAATGTCGTAGTGAAACAGTTCGGGATAAAACAGGTTCGCCAGCCATTTGACGCCGATAATGCGGTTCACGGACGGAGGCCGGTCGATCCAGTTGAACGGATACTGCGGCGCTTCGTAGACCGCATGCGTCTTCACCGCCTTGACGTGCTGCCAGAGCGGGTCCTGCCAGACGCTCCGATAGAAATCTCCGGGGGACGAATTGTGGTCGTAGCCAGCGATCACGATTTCCGGATCCCACGTGAGAACCTGCTCCATGGAAACCGGGATGTGTCCGTAGCCTCCTTGCCCCGGGACCTGCGCTACGTTTACGCCGCCCGAGAAATCGATGGCTTCGGAGTGAGCGGAGCCCCCGGGATCGGTCTCGAGACCGGTCGGACCTTCGGCATAATATACGCGGCGCCGGCGCGCGACGGGGATGCCCGCCACCTTATCTTCAATCTCGCGCACCGTCTTATGACAGTAACTGCTAAGCTCCGCCGCGCGGGCCTGTCTACCCAATAGTTCGCCGACGGCCAGGTAGAGTTTGTCCAGGTGCTGCAAACTCCCATCGCCGACAAACACGGGTAAGTGTGACTGTTCCTGTACCCTCTCTGCCGTGGAGAAAGCCAGCACGTCCCCGGCCGAAATCAACACATCGGGATGAGCCTTGATGATCTCTTCGATGTTGCCGGTGTTGTTTTTGCCGAACCAGCCGCCAAGCACGGGCAGCTTCCGGTACGGATCGACGATCCATTTCATCTCGCCGGGGTCCGGCTGATAGTTCCATCCGGCCAGAAGCTCGGGTGCCAACGTATAGACGAGCACCGTGCAGACGGGACTCATGCAATAGACCTTCCGTATCTGCCGTGGAACCGTGACCTTTCGGCCGGCCATGTCAGTCAGCACGCGTTCCTGCGCCGGCGCGCACCACACACACTGGAGCAACAGCACAGCCAACAGTCGTGCCACGGTTTGTCCGATCTTCATCGACACACCTCCCGCTTTAACTCATTCCCGGAACGCAGACTCGCAGTCCCGCCTCGACTTCCACCACTCTCACCGACACGCCATAGGCGCCTTCCAGTTGCCCTCCGGTGATCACTTCCTCGGGCCTGCCCATCGCCAGCAGCTTTCCCGCTTTCAGGACCGCGACTCTCGATGCGCACAGGAACGCGTGATCGGGAAAGTGAGTCGTCATGAGCAGACCGAGTTTGCGGCCCGCGAGTTCCTTAATCCGGCGAAGCACGCGCACCTGGTTGCCGAAATCGAGGTTGGACGTCGGTTCGTCCATGATGAGAAACTCCGATTGCTGCGCCAACGCCCGCGCGATCAGGACCAGTTGCCGCTCGCCACCGCTGATTTCCGTGTATCGCGCGCGCGCCAGATGGGAGACGCCGAGCGCCTCCATGGCGTCTTCGGCGATGGCGGCGTCGCGATGCGACGGAGATCCGAAGATCCCCAGGTGCGCGGTTCGGGCCATCAGCACGACGTCCCTCACCGCGAACGGAAAAGGCGGTGTGTGCGCCTGCGGTACGTATGCGAGCGTGCGCGCCAGGCGGCGCTGCGGCCATGACGCGGTGTCTGCGCCGTCTACCAGAATCCGCCCACCACGCAGCCGGAGAAGTCCCAGGATCGCCTTGAAGAGCGTGGTCTTTCCGGAGCCATTGGCGCCCAGCAGACATAGGACATCCCCGGAATCGAGTGAGAGAGACACATCCTCCACTACCGGCTTGCCGCCGTATCCGCAGCCCGCGCGCTCGATCTCCAGCCTCACGTCCAGCCCCTTTGCGTGCGCATCAGCAGATACAGAAAGAAAGGCGCGCCCACCAGAGATGTCAGGATGCCCAGCGGAATCTCGGTTGACAGGATGCTCCTCGCTAAGTCATCGACTAACAGCATGTAAGTGCCGCCGAGCAGAAGCGATGCCGGCAAAAGTACCCGGTAGTCCGGGCCGACGATCATGCGCGCCAGATGTGGGATCACCAACCCGACCCACCCCACCATGCCTGCTACCGATACCGCCGAGACCGTCAGCAAGGTGGCACAGAAAATGATGATCCACCGCAGTTTTCCTGTGGCAGCGCCGAGCGCGCGCGCCTCTTCCTCGCCAAATGACAGCACGTTCAGATTCCAGCGCAGCAGCACCAGAGGAACCAACCCGACGAGCATCGGCGCCAGAGCGAATTCCACATCGCGCACGTGGATAGCAGCCAGGCTCCCCATCAGCCAGAACGTGATGGCTGGCAACTTACTGTACGGATCCGCGACATATTTCGTCAGCGAAACCAGCGCGGTGAAAATGGAGCCGACCAGAATGCCCACCAGCACCAGCGTCAGGATGGGATCGCCGGAGCGCGCCAGGCGTCCGGCGGCAGCGCAGGTCAATAACACGGCGGCCAAACCGAAGGCGAACGACATGCACTCGATGCCGACGATGCCGAATCCGAGCAATATCCCGGCAGCCGCTCCGAAACCGGCTCCCGCCGACGCTCCCAGTATGTCCGGCGAGACCATCGGATTTCGGAACAGTCCCTGATAGGCCGCGCCCGATGTCGCGAGGCCAGCCCCGATCAGGACACCGGCTAAGATGCGCGGAAGCCGGACTTGCAGCAACACGATTCCGGCAATTCCGCCGCGCTCCGGCGCGACCAGCACGCGCCACCACGTCGCCAGCGGAACGTCGTATCGGCCCACCATTAGCGAACACCAGACCGCCGCCAGGAACCCGAAACCCAGTATGATCAAGGGCGCGCCGGCCCGCCGGGCGTGCGTGCGCCTCTCCTCGAGTATCTCCGCGCACCCGGCCGGTCGTGGCTCTACCAGCATGGCGCTAGGCCACCTCACAAGTGGCGTGTTCGCGCGAGAGTTTCACCATTCGCGAGCCGGCGCGGAATATCTGGTGTTGGCCGCCTTCCTGGATAACTGTCCACACTCTCAATTCATCCTCCACCACCAATCCGCCGAGTATGTCGATCCCGAACTCGAAGAGTCTCGATGTCAACGGTGTGCTGGGACCCGCCAAAATCACGCGAGCATCCCGGCTGAGTTCGAGCAGGCGCGGCAGCGTCTTGTTGATGAGCGTGGTGGCTGTGATGACCACAAAATCCTGTTCCGGCAGAATATACTCACAAGCCGGGTCGGGAAAGTCTCCGGGCTGCGGAAGGCGCTCCAGAATGGATAGCTCGCACACCGCCTGCACCCGCTCCAGGTTGCGGAAGTGCCCGACCACGGCGACCTTCTTGCCGCGAAACTCATCGAGTAAGTAAGTGAAGACGTCCTCGTCCGGTTGTTGTCCGGGGCTGAATCCCGCACTGTGCGAGAGGGACGTGCTCGAGTTCAACGCCGAGTTGATGGCTGCCAAGCCTAGGGCAGCTTCGTGGAAGTTCCACGACTTGACCAATGCGGCCAGATCGCGCGTCCGCATGCCGGCAATTTCGCCGGCTCGGGGCTGGCGCGCGGCGCCTTCGCGCGGAGTCATGGCGAGTCCCATCCCCTCCGAGCGAACCGCGAACCAGTGCAGGCCGGCGAGGCAGTCCCGGACCTTGGAGCCGGAAGGAACAGCGTCGATTAGAGTGTCATAGATTTCCCACATATGTGCTCACTGTGTTGGCGTGCGATGACGTCTCTAGGAAGCGGGCAGCGGGGCCCTGTGACATACGCGCACGGCGATTTCGGATGCCGTTGTCGTGTAAGAACTGTCATCATAACACGACCGCTGTAATCTGTAAATGACAGTTTTGTGTTGTCAGTTTCTTCTTGCGCGAGAAGTGCTTCCTGCCGCACAATACCAGGCATATGAATTCTTCGGCAGATTGTCCGCCAACGATGGCCGCAATACGGCCGATCGGCGTGATTCGGACGCCATTCGCGTGCGCGGCCGGCACACCGATTCAAAGCTCGGTATCCCGCGGAGCGGAAGGCCGAGTGGAACTGTTCGCGGGCTTTCGAGCGGGGCTGCGGGACATTGAAGGCTTCGAGCGGATATGGTTACTCTACTCCTTCGACCGCGCGTCGGAGCCGCAACTATTGGCGCGGCCATACCTGGACACCGTCGAACGCGGCATCTTCGCCACCCGGTCGCCGGCGCGTCCGAACCGCATTGGAATGTCGCCGGTCCGCTTGCTCGGCATGCAGGGCGACGCGCTTCTCGTCGCCGATGTCGATATGCTGGACGGCACTCCGCTGCTGGACATCAAGCCGTACGTTCCAGCCTTCGACCATTTCCCGGTCGAACGAGTCGGCTGGTACGAAGGCGTATCGGCACTGGGCGCGGTTGCAGACGCCCGCTTCGAACGGCCGTAACGGGATGCATCGACGCGGTTAAGCCGTTTGAGATCTGTAACTATCAATCAAATAGATATTTTGGATTGGCCTCGTATCGTCGCCTGTGGTACTCTTCTAATTGAGAGCTGAACCGCTTCTTCGAGAAGCACTTACACTGATAGACAGGGTTGTCTGGACCGGCTTCGGCCATCAGTTTTGAAGACTTCAGGCTCTCCCCGCCACTCACTGTCCTCACGTCGCGCGTGTCTGCTAGACGTGTCTACCAGCATCAGGCAGTTACGCAGATTGCGTTCGCGTCCCCCGATCAGTTGGATGCCGGGTACGCCGTTGCCGATCTGCACACAAGTCCATCGTTAGGAGACAGAATCACCATGAGAAAAGTAGCCATTTACGGTAAAGGCGGAATCGGCAAATCCACCACAACACAGAACACGGTTGCGGCCCTCGCCGAAATGGGCAAGAAGGTAATGGTGGTCGGCTGCGACCCGAAGGCGGATTCCACACGCCTGCTGTTGGGCGGCTTGGCACAGAAGACGGTTCTCGACACGCTACGCGAGGAAGGTGAGGACGTCGATCTCGCGGACATACGCCTGCGGGGCTTCGGCAACACCTACTGTACCGAGTCCGGGGGGCCGGAACCGGGCGTGGGATGCGCCGGCCGCGGCATCATCACCTCGATCAACCTGCTCGAACAGTTGGGCGCCTACCAGGAAAGCGAGAACCTCGACTACGTGTTTTACGACGTCCTCGGCGACGTGGTGTGCGGCGGATTCGCGATGCCGATTCGCGAGGGCAAGGCGCAGGAGATCTACATCGTCTGCTCNNTGCTCCGGCGAAATGATGGCGATGTACGCCGCGAACAACATTTGCAAGGGAATCGTGAAGTTCGCCAACGCCGGCGGCGTCCGCCTGGGCGGGTTGATCTGCAACAGCCGCAAGGTGGACAACGAACGGGAAATGATCGAGGAGCTGGCCATACAGCTCGGCACCCAGATGATTCACTTCGTGCCTCGCGACAACGACGTGCAGCGCGCCGAAATCAATCGCAAGACGGTGATCGACTGGAAGTCCGACGCGCCCCAAGCCGACGAATACCGGAAGCTGGCGCGCGCCATCGACGCCAATCAGAAATTCGTGATTCCGAAGCCGCTCACGATGGACACTCTCGAGCACCTGTTGATGGACTACGGTCTGGCCGCGTAAGTCCGGACGAGGAGATAATACGATGAAGCCGAATCCGCATACCGTAAAAGACGAACTACTCAGCGCATTGCCGAAGAAGTCCGCG
>PMKM01000083.1:0-178 GCA_003157745.1 Bryobacterales bacterium
CAAGCTGATCGAGCGCAACACGACTATCCCGACGCGCAAGACCGACGTGTTTTCGACCGCGAGCGACAACCAGAGCTCGGTCGAGATCAAGGTATTCCAGGGCGAGCGCACAATGGCGAAGGACAACCGGCTGCTGGGCGTGTTCCAGTTGGGCAACCTGCCGCCGGCGCCGCGCGGC
>PMKM01000083.1:196-6456 GCA_003157745.1 Bryobacterales bacterium
GACCGCAAGCAGCGCGACACCATCGAAGCGCGCAATCGCGCCGACGCAATGGTTTACAACGTCGAGAAGACGCTCAAGGAACATCGCTCGAAGATCGGCGAGGCGGAAGCCAAGGAGATCGAAGCGGCGCTCGAAGAGAGCAAGAAGGCGATGGCGGAGAACGATCCGGAGCGGATCAACGCGGCCACCGACCGGCTCACCACCGCCAGTCACAAACTGGCGGAGGCCATGTACAAGGCCAGTTCGCAACCAGGCGCAGGACCGGCTCCGGGCGGCGAGGGCGCCGGCTCGGCTCCCGGCGGCGGCGAGGGCGGCGGTAAAGACGGCGGCGGCAAAGATAACGTCGTGGACGCCGAGTTCGTCGACGTCGACGACAAGAAGAAGTAGGCGGCCGCGGGGCCGGACGTTGCGCGACACGATCGGCGCGTCCGGCCCCCATGTGCACGTCCTATCGGAGCCGCGACCAAAGGGAGCGGTTAGAGTAGCACTTACAAACGGGTCCCAACACCGGTTATGTCTCCTCCCAAGCACGAATACTACGAAACGTTGGGTGTGCCGAAAACGGCCACAGCGGACGAACTTCGCAAGGCCTACCGCAAGCTGGCGCGCAAGCACCACCCGGATCTGAACCCCGGCGACAAGACGGCCGAGGATCGTTTCAAGAACGTCCAGGAAGCTTACGACGTGTTGGGCGACGCGAAGAAGCGCAAGATGTACGACCAGTATGGCTTCTACTCGGATAGCGGATTCGCGGCCGGCGGCGGGCAGGGCGGCGCGGCGGGAGCGGGCCCCACGCCGAACATGGATTTCTCCGGCTTCGATTTTTCCGATTACGCCGGTGGCGCCGGCGCGGGTGCAGGCTCGGGTGCCGGTGCGGGCGGACGGCACACGGAAACCGGCGGCGGCTTTCGCGACATCTTCTCTCAGTTCTTTGCCGGTCACGGCGCGGCGCAGGAGCCGGAGGCGGAAAAGGGCGGCGACCTCGAATATGTGATGGATATCGATTTCTGGCAGGCCATCAAGGGGACGCAGACGCGGCTCAGCATCAACCGTTACGACATCTGCGGCACCTGCCACGGCTCGGGCGCAACCGGCGCCGGCGAAGTGAATTGCCCGCAGTGCAAAGGCACCGGCAACGTCAGCCAGATGGCGGGCGCGATGCGCTTCAACCTCACCTGCCCGCGCTGCAATGGCAGCGGGCGGCTGCGCAACTCGTGTCCCACTTGCGGCGGCGATGGACGCGTCACGCGCGCCGAGCTGGTGGATATTCGCATTCCGCCCGGTGCGCGCAGCGGTTCGCGCCTGCGGGTGCCGGGCAAAGGCAACGCCGGAACCAGGGGCGCGGCGCCGGGCGATCTCTACATCACCACCAAAGTGGCGGAGCACCCCTTCTTCCACCGCGAAGGCGACAACATCGAAATCAAAGTGCCGGTGGCCGTCTGGGAGGCCGCGCTGGGCGCCAAGATCGAAGTGCCCACCATCGACGGGCGCACGCTACTGAAGATTCCCCACGGCACTAAGAACGGCCAGCGCTTCCGCCTGCGCGAAAAGGGCGTGCAGGGTTCGCGCTCGGGCGATCGCGGCGACCAGATCGTCGAGGTGGCCGTGGAAGCGCCCGACCCGCGCGATGAGCGGACGCGCGAGTTGCTCGGCCAGTTGCGCGATCTGCATCACGACGAGGACCCGCGCGCGGAGTTGTGGAGCAAGGTCTAGCCCATGGCGAAAAAATCCAAAGCGGCTTACATGATCTCGGCGGTGGCGGAGCAATACGCCATCCATCCGCAGACGCTGCGCCTCTATGAGCGAGAAGGCCTGCTCAAGCCCTCGCGCAGCGATGGCAACACGCGGCTCTATACGCCCGAGGACCTGGAACGCCTCGACGTGATCCTGCACCTCACGCGCGACCTGGGCGTCAACCTGGCCGGCGTCGAGATCATCCTCAATATGCGTGAGAAGATGGGGCAGATGCACGCCCAGATCCAGGAATTCGTCGCCACCTTGAACCTCGAACTGGTGGCGCACACGGTGCACCCGTTCGATCCCGACGAACGCACAACGCTGGTTCCGGTCGTCAACGCGCGTCCGCTCACGCCGGCGGCGCGACGGCGATAAGCGAAGCCTGGTCCTAATTCAGCGAACCGTTCATCAGGACGGTGTGCCCCCCGTGGTTGTTCACGAACGTGAACCCGTCCCGCCCGTCGTAGCACCCCAGCGCGCCACCCACGTCTGCGTCGGCCCGATAGACCTGCACGGGCTGGTCGAGCGACAGGTCGTACAACACGAACTCTGTCACCGTTCCGCTGCTCTTCAAGTCCTTGACATATTCGACCAGGATCGAAGTCCCAGACGCCCGAAGGTTGAACGCCGAGTAATCCTCACCCGGGCTCCGCAGTTTCCGTGGAGGCTCGACCGTTCCGCCGTCCCCAACCACCGCAAGCGTCGTCGCGGCCGAGGATTGAATCAGGTAGGCCGACGTGCCCGCGCCCTCCATCAGGCTCATGGAAAGGGCATCAAGTCTCTCATGGTCGACAGCCTGGTCGCCCTTTGTGTCGCCCCAGTCGCCCGCGTTCAAGTGCTTTGCGATCACGCCGGTGCGATCGATCAGTACGGTGTCGTTCTGTAATGCACTGGTCGAATCGGGCTTCGGTGTGGTCTTGACTCCAGCGACCAGCAGTGCGCCCGAGTTGAATGCGGCTATCTTCATCGGATAGAACTTTTCCTCCAAGGAGATCGCGCTCTGGAAACTCCCGTCGCCCGCGGAGAACTTGAGGATGTACGCTTTCGCATCCTCGTTCGTGGCGGCCACGTAGACGGCTCCGCCATTCACCGTGAAGTCCACGAATCTCAGGGTCGGGGCTTTGGCGACGCTGCTGTCGCCAATCGAGGAGACATTGATCACCAGTGACCGGTTCTCCCGTGGGTCCAGCTTTACGATCGCCGCACCGTAAACGTCCCGGGGTTTGTACTGGCGAAAATAGACGGCCCCGGAGTCGTCGCACTTTGTAGGGCCCATGACCATCCCGGCGGGCACGGACGTGAAGTCCACCATCCTTCCGCGATGTATCGCCACTGGCGCGGGTGACTGGGCTGTCACCGGCTTGGATGACTGCACAACCGACGCGGGCGGCTGGTCGGCACCCCAAGCGCAGGCGGCTAGCATTGCCAGGGTCGAAAACCGCCGCATTTAGCTTGTCCCCTTTCGCTCCGGAACGTTCCCGGTCTTCAGATGGGGGAGTTGCGCGCCGGCGCACGCCCGCACGACCTTGCCGCTCTCCGGGTTCACGACGGTGGCCCCGTATGTGCACTTTGCGCCTCCACCGTCCGGGCAGGGACCTGCAACGCCCGCGCTGTAGGTCTCCTCGCCGCAGCAGACTGCCTCCATGATCGTGTCCTCCGGATCGCAGCACAAAGGGGACGTGAGCGGGCCGCTGCAGTTTCTAAGGACAATCTTCCTCTGACACACCGGAGGCCCTGCGTCATAACACTCGTATTGCGAACTGATGGGATACGGGCATCCTACATTCAGGCCCTGCGCTATCAGCCCGCCCGACGTCAACATCGCGGCGGCAACGGCTCCGGCGACAATCATTGGCTTCATTTGAATGGGCATCCTTTCTATGAAAAACTAGAGATAGAAGTAACAACTGGGATTATCCCCCCCCCCTCAATTTTTTGTCAACCGCTTTTCCGATAGTGCATTCGCCGCGCCGCAGCGCGTTCCCTCTCGTCTGTGGAAGTCGCCGGACAGCGGCAAGCCGCGAAACAAATATCCCGCCATGTCTCCGCGCTTTCCTTCCACTGCCCTCCGAGTAGAATGGGAAGGTCCGTGCCCACGCAGCCCATGCCCGAATTGCCGTCCCGCGCAACGGCGGCGTACGTCGCACCGTTCCTGGTCTTCGTAGCGCTGTTGGCGCTGGAGCGGGCTCTGGGCGTCAACCCCGTCTGGGCCTATCCGTTCCGGCTGGCTGCGGTGGTGGCGGCGCTGGCCGCGTTTTCGCGCCCGCTGCTGCGGTTTCGGTTCACGCTGCCGGCGGCGAGCGTAGCGGTTGGCGTGGCCGTGTTTGCGATCTGGATTGCGCCGGACATCCTGTTCCATTACAGGCAAAGCTGGCCATTTGAAAACCCGCTCACACACGTGGCCGCGGGCGCGCTGCCGGAAGGGTTGCGCCGCAACTTCGGGTTTCTGGCGGTGCGGATNNTGGCGCGGCTGGCTGATGCGCTGGGCGATGGCGCGCGACTGGCAGAAGGTGCCGCTGGGAACCTACCGGGCCGGCGCTTTTTGGCTGGTGGCCGCGATGTTCGCCTCCGAGCACGGTCCCTACTGGGAAGTGGGGCTGGCGGCGGGCGCCATTTACGGCTGGTGGCTGGTGCGCACTAAGTCGCTGGAAGACTGTGTGTTGGCGCACGCAGTGACCAACCTGGCGCTGGGAATTTACGTCGTCGCCGCCGGGCAGTGGCAATATTGGCTATAACCGAATTCCCTCCGCGCGCGTCTCACCGTAGTGACGGGACAAGAAAATTTCCTTCTCCTTGTCGAAAGCTCCGGCCTCCGCGGGAGTCGGGCCCTGCGGCCGGAGCTTTGACCCGGTTGTAGCGCCGGCCCTCCCAGGCCGCCAAGTCCCTTTCCGCGCGCCGGGATACAATCGGCTTGTATGATTCACGAAATCCTTCCGGTGGGGATGCTGCAATGCAACTGCTCGGTCTTCGGCGACGAGCAAACCCATGAGGCGATTGTGATCGATCCCGGCGACGACGTGAGCCAGATTCTGAAGGTGCTTGAGAAGCACGCGCTGAAGGTGAAGGCCATCGTCATCACCCACGCGCACATCGACCACATCGGCGGCGCTCACGAGTTGAAACGAATCACCGGAGCGCCGGTCTACATGAATGGCAACGACGCCGGTCTGCAGGCGATGATGGATACGCAGGCGTCCTGGCTGGGCATGCCCGCGCCGGAGAAGGTGGAAATCGACGCGCCGCTCGACGATGGCGCCACGCTGCACCTGGGCGAGGCCGAGTTTCACGTCCTGCACACGCCCGGCCACACGCAGGGGAGCGTCAGTTTGTGGATTCCCTCGGAGCGGAAACTGGTGGCGGGCGATACGCTGTTCGCCGGCAGCATTGGCCGCACCGATCTGCCCGGTGGCGACGGGCGCCAGATTCTGCGCTCGATTCACGACAAGCTGTTGCCGCTGCCCGAGGAGACCACCGTCATCCCCGGCCACGGCGGCCTCACCACCATCGGCCGCGAAAAGCAGTTCAACTTTTTCCTGCAAGAATAGGGCTTGCAGCACATAGCGCAATCGGAGCCGCGACCGTCAGGGAGCGGTTGTCGGCGTCGAAACTGCTATTTGCCGAAAGACCCTTAGTCCGCGTTCGCCTTGCTTTCGATCAGCGCGCGGATGGAGGCGATGCACTCGGCCAGCGGTTTGACGCCCTGGTCGCCGTGCTTGCGCTGGCGAACGGCCACGCAACCGTTCTCCTGTTCCCGGTCGCCGACGACGAGCATATACGGAATCTTCTGCATCTGCGCGTCGCGAATCTTGAGGTTCACCTTTTCGCTGCGGTCGTCCACGGTGGCGCGTATGCCGGCGTCGTCCAGTTGCTTACGAATCGCGCGCGCGTATTCGGTCTGGCGGTCGGTGATAGGCAGCACGATGGCCTGAATCGGCGACAGCCACACCGGGAACGCGCCGGCGTAGTGTTCGATCAGAATGCCGAAGAAGCGTTCGATCGATCCATATAGCGCGCGGTGCACCATCAGCGGCTGGTGCGCCTTCCCGTCTTCGCCGATGTACTCGAGCTCAAAGCGGCGCGGAAGAGTGAAATCGAATTGCACCGTCGAGAGCTGCCACGGGCGGCCAATCGCATCCACCAGTTTCACGTCGATCTTCGGCCCGTAGAACGCGGCCTCGTCGGGCACGATCTTGACCTTCATGTTGACGCGTTCGGTGGCCCGGCGTAGCGCGTTCTCGCCCAGCTTCCATTGGTCGGGCGAGCCGTCGTACTTGCCGCTCGCGCCGCCATCCCACGTGGATAGCTCCGCTTCGTACTGGGTGAAGCCATAGGTCGTCAGGGTATCGACGGCGAACTGCAAGCAGTTGACGACTTCGTCTTCAATCTGTTCGGGCGTGCAGAAAATGTGCGCGTCGTCCTGCGTGAAGCCGCGCACCCGGAACAGCCCGTTGAGCACGCCGGAGCGCTCATACCGATAGACCGTTCCCAGTTCGCCCAGCCGCACCGGCAGGTCGCGGTAACTG
>PMKM01000083.1:6493-6683 GCA_003157745.1 Bryobacterales bacterium
CCGCGTTTCAGATACTGGTCGCGCATCCAGTCTTCCAGTTCCTTGCGGATGATGCCGCCCTTGGGATGGAAGAAAATCAGCCCCGGCCCGGCCAGTTCCTGAATGCTGAACAGGTCCAGATCCTTGCCCAGCTTCCGGTGGTCGCGCTTCTTGGCTTCCTCGATCTGCTTGAGATGCGCGTCCAGTTCCT
>PMKM01000056.1:0-3063 GCA_003157745.1 Bryobacterales bacterium
GACGGTCAAATGGTCTCGTTGATTTTGCCTTGGGTCGACGCCCGCCTGATGCTTCTGTTCCTGGCCCACACGGCGGCCCAATTTGCCGGCGACTACTGCGTCCTCATTCCGGATGGCGCGGGCTGGCACACCGCACAAGAGTCGACGGTTCCGGCCAATATGAAGCTGTTGGCGCTGCCTCCCTACAGCCCGGAATTGAACCCCGCCGAGCATATCTGGGAGTACATCCGCGAGAACGACATGCGCAATCGCATCTTCGACGACCTCGACGAGGTCGTCGATCTGGTCGCGGTGAGCCTGCACCGCCTACACCAGGCGCCGGATACGCTACGCTCGACGATCGCTTTTCCCTGGATTGTCCAAGCTGCCCCCCGATTACTCTATGTATGATGGCGAAACGGTAGTAGACACTCACGAGGCGATCTGGTGTTTGTACTCGATCCGACACCTATGCCGGGGGTTTCAGGCGGGCGCGGTTGCGATCGCGCTTCTTGGGAGGCTGGCGGCGCTGGCGGATGAACCACTCCTGGGAATTCATTTTGGATTTCGCGCCGGCCTTGCGGCGGGTGTAGACGCCGGTTGTGTTCATCTGGCGGGCCTTCACGTTGTCGGACAGATAGACCTCGAGCACGTTGTCGCGCAGGTGGCGAATCATGGCCGGCTCGCGGATGGGCACCAATACTTCCACCCGATGGTCGATGTTGCGCGGCATCAGGTCGGCGCTGCCGATGTACACCTCTTCCTCGCCGCCGTTGCGGAAATAGTAAATACGGCTATGCTCGAGAAAGCGGCCGACGATGCTGGTAACTTCGATGCGGTCGCTCACGCCGGGCACACCGGGGCGCAGGCAGCAGATGCCGCGCACGAGTAACTGGATGCGAACGCCGGCCTGCGACGCCTTATAAAGCGCGCGGATGATCTTCTGGTCCACCAGCGAATTCATTTTGAAGATCAGTTGCGCCTTGGCGCCGGCCTTAGCGTGTTTGATCTCCCGCTCGATCAGGGCGTCCAGCTTGGAGCGCAGATTCACCGGGGCCACCAGCAGCTTCTGGTAATCGGACTTATGCGAGTAACCGGTCAGATAGTTGAACAGGTTGCTGACATCCTCGGCCACCTGGTCGTCGCAGGTGAAGAGGCCGATATCGGTGTACAAATGCGCGGTCACGGCGTTGTAATTGCCGGTGGAGAGGTGGACGTAGCGCGCGATGCGATGCTGCTCGCGGCGCACCACGAGGGCGACCTTGCAATGGATCTTGAGGCCGATCAGGCCATAGACCACGTGCGCGCCAGTGCGCTCGAGAGCGCGCGCCCATTCGATATTGCTCTCTTCGTCGAAGCGGGCCTTGAGCTCGACGAGAGCGGCGACCTGCTTATCTTCCTCGACGGCTTCAAGCAGCGCCTCGACCACGGGAGCGTTGCGGCCCACGCGGTAGAGGCAGGTCTTGATGGCGAGCACGTCGGGATCGCGGGCGGCCTTGCGCAGGAATTCGATGACCGGTTGGAACGAATCGAAGGGATGGTGGAGCAGGATGTCGCGATTGCGAATCATGCCGAAAACGTCGTCCTCTTCGGAGATTTCGGCGAGGCCTTCGGGGATGGCGGGCAGGAAGGGCGCGTCGCGCAGCTCGGGCCGGTCCAGGCTGTGCAGGCTCATCAAACGCCTCAGGGAGAGCGGGCGCACGGAGCGGTAGACCTCGCCCGGCCCGATCTCGAGATTGTTGATGAGGATCTTGAGCATGGGGGCGGGCATCTCGGCGGTGACGAGGAGGCGGACCACGCTCTGGAAGCGGCGCTGGCGAAGACCCTCCTCGACGGTTTCGAGCAGGTCCTCGGCCTCGAGTTCCTTGATCGCCATGTCGGCGTCGCGGGTGATGTGGAAGGGGTGCGCTTCGAGGACCTCCATGCCGGGAAAGAGCGCGCCGAGCTGGGCGGCGATCACCTGCTCAAGCCAGACCAGGTCGATCCGCTTGGGCTTGCCGCGCTTGGTGGCGGCCTTGGCGCTGCCGCTCACGGGAACCAGTTGCGGCAGCGAATCGGGCACTTTGACGCGGGCGAAATGTTCGTTGCCGGCGCGATCGCGAATCGAGACCGCGAGGTTCAAACTGAGATTGGAAATGTGGGGAAAAGGCCGGCCGGGATCGAAGGCGAGCGGCGTGAGCACGGGAAACACGGTCTCGTCGAAATACCTGGCGGCCTGCTGGCGGTGCGCTTCGGTGAGTTCGGCGTAGTCGTGGACGAAAATGCCCTGCTCGGCCAAGGCCGCGAGTAAGTGCTCCAGTGTGCGGTGGGCTTCGGCCAGGAGGCGCTTCACCTCGCGGCGGATGGCGACCAACTGGGCGCGCGGGCTCATGCCGTCGGGGCCGGCTTCGAGCGAACCGGCTTCCATTTGCGCGGCCAGGCCGGCCACGCGCACCATGAAGAACTCGTCGAGATTGGAACCGAGAATGGAGAGGAACTTCACGCGCTCGAGCAGCGGGTTGGTCTCGTCCTCGGCCTCTTCGAGCACGCGGCGCTGAAAAGCCAGCAGACTCAGCTCGCGATTCACGTAAAGCGCCGGATCCTTCAAATCCACCGGCGCCGGTGCGGCGGTTTGGTGCGGGACGGCGGGTCGAGCGGGCTTGGCTGGTATCTTCTTGGGCATAAGTGGCGCCTGCCGGAGTTACTCGCGGCTCTTCCACTTTCGCACGAAACCGGAGTCGGGTGCGTTACAAAGACGATACCACTCCAGGATTGCGGCAAAGACGCTCCACCTTCGTATCGAACTTGCGCTCCTCTGGAATCTGACTCAGCCGATTGTAGAAGGCATTAGCTGGAGTCTCGACTACATCGCTGGTCGCGATCCACAAGCCCTCTTGCCGTTCTCGCGTCTGCCGGGTTTCCATTGCCATGCCATATATATGCTCAGGATATTTTCAAAGTCGCATGTTTTGAAGGGAGACTTCATCGACCTTGCGGGAGCCGGCCTCAGCGCCGAGTCGGCTCGGTGGGGGCGTCCAGGCTGTCCACCACCAGGAACTCCAGGGTGCGCGTTTCAGTCTTGAGTTCAAGCCCAAGCTGGTCGTG
>PMKM01000056.1:3115-5620 GCA_003157745.1 Bryobacterales bacterium
CCATTTTGCCGGGCGCGCCGCTGACGACCAGCACATCCATCGGACGCTGCTCTCGCCGGACCCGGATAGACGCGCCCGCGGCCAGGGCCGCCTGCAATAGCGGTTTCAGCGTTTCGGGATGCCTCCGCGGCACCCACGCTTGAACGGCATAGATCTGGTTCGCCAGGTACGCAGGCATTTCGATCCGCGATCCCGGTATGCCATAGGCACCCGCGAGCAGCGTCCCCAAATCGATGCCGTTGCTTTCATACTCATCGTCCGCGAAAGAATAGCCATTCCCGCGGTCTGCCAACCGGACCACTACTCGTGCTTGGGCGTCGTCATCCGCGATCGTGGCCCCGATGGCGCTGGCCAGCGGGTGCCGGCTGACCATGTGGCTAAACGTTTCCAGACGGCTCAGCGGCAGCGGTGTATGGGCAAGCAGCGCCTTGATCACGGCCGCGTCGACCATCGCCGGATGGGTAATTGCCGCAATCGTGCCCGTGCTGTCGATCAGAACCGTGACCGGAAGAAGCCCGGCTGCGCCAAACGCTTTCGCCATGGCTCCATCGGGGTCAAGCGCCACGATCCCGTGCATCGGGTGATCTTCCAGGAAGCGCTTCACGGTTTCCCGCGGTTCGCTGCTCAGGGACAGAAAATCGATGCCGCTCGTTTCAAACTCGTCCGCAAGTTCGTTCAAGTGAGGCATACTCTCGCGGCATGGCATGCACCACGTAGCCCAGAATTCGATCAGCAGCGCATGCCCTGGCGTGAGAGCCGGCTGTGTTCCGCGCAAAACTTCGCCGAGCCGGATAGCCGGAGCCTGTTGGCCGGATCTGGGTTGGGCGTTGACCAGTCCGGTGGCCGCAGGCAGGAACAGCAGGGAGGCCACCCAAAATCGCGCAATTCCGTACCGAGCCGGTTGCAGCATATTCTTATTCATTGTTACCACGGTCTGCTCGATCGCACAATATCCTAAGGGCCGCGCGCCTGTGAGGGGGATAGAATTGCAAAGAACCGGCTAGTTCGAGGCTTTCCCGTCTGAAAGGCAAGTTATGCGAATGATCGCTGCCTCAATGTTGACGTTGGCTGCGCTGACCTCCCGCCCGTAACTCCCGTCTCCCTCAAATTCCGGCATCAGGCTGGGGGCATCGGGAAATACGTAGCTCGGCACCTGCCTATTTCTCTAAAGTTTGCGTCCGCTGCTGGCATCGAAGAGCAACCGGTGGCCGTCCACGGTGTTCACGACGTATTTGCCGCTCACATCCAATCCGTAGCTTTCGCACCACCGGTAGTGCGACTCGGTCTTCTCCAATGCCGATGGATCATGGACCAGCTCATTCAGTCGAACGTCGCACATCTTCTTGCCACGATGATAGAAGGTCAGGATCACTTGGTCGGGCTTGTAGCCTGGATCAAGCAGGTTCCCGCCGTCGCTCGCGACTATCAAGTCCTGCCCGTCATTGGAAAGGGCGACGTTTCGGAACCAGCCGTCCATCTCCCAAGTCAATTCCTGCTTGCGATGCTGCGCATTCCTGGCGACCTTCCAGACTTCGGTTTTCTTCGCACCGTATCGCATAAAGGCGCAGTACGCGCCGTTGAGCGAGCACGTCGTCCGGTCTCCAGCAGGTTCAAGCGGTGCATCGGCCGTCAGGCAGCCGCACAGAACAACTTGAACCGCGAATCCCACGAGCAACGGAAGTTGTTGCATAAGTCACACCCAATTTCGAGAAGGTTTACCCACCGACAACTAAGACATTGGCCCCGGTAAAGTGAGCGCCTGGGACAAGCCGATCTAACTCCGTCAGGACTAAGTGAAGATGTCTTCCACGAACCTGCTTGCCGATGTTAGCCAGGCTGTCCGTGTCGCCAAGATGTGGGCTGCCTGCGCCATACTCGTCCGGGTTGTCCAACGTATGGACCAACTCGTGGGGAGGCGTCTCGAATCGTGGGCGGATAGCACCCGCGGCGTTCCCGGCAGGTCTTGGACGAATATCGGCTGTATTCAGCTCCATTGTCCGCAGCGCAAAATTGACGAAACTGCGATGTGGCGCGGTGGGTGTACTCCCCGCAGGCACCTTCCAGGCCGTGATTTTCCAATGGAAAGGGACGTGCAAGCTCCACTTTACGTCGAAGTTGATGGGCACGGCGGCGGCGGCGAAACTCCCGGCAAAACTTACTTGGCCAGCCACACGAAGATGAACGTGATTACTCCAGACACGCCAGATGGCGCGGTCGACACGTGTGTGGAAGGCCAGCTTCTCATGGTAACTCCAAGGAGCCGCTACGCCCGGCCACAGGCGCCATGTATAGAACCACTTCTGCTGAAAGAAAACTCGCCCCACCGACGTGTCCAGATCCAACTCTCCCCACGGTTAGTTGCTTGTCAGATGTCCCACGCGCAGCCCCTCCAAGGTGAAGACGCCTTAACCGGGATCTTCGTTTTTGGCTCGCCAAAAACAGAGTATACACCTCTCGGGCACTTTGGTCCATGACTGTCGATCAGGAGCTTCCTCAGATCTCGCG
>PMKM01000222.1 GCA_003157745.1 Bryobacterales bacterium
AAAATCTGAGGAAACTCCTGCAGGACTTCCTATTGACCGGCAGTAGGATCTGTGATAGCTTTCCGCAATGAGCTTTTACTATTACCACTACACTACCAAAGCCGGTTTTGAAGCGATTGCGGGGGGCTGCGGAGCATCGAAGAAAACCGGCCAATCCTACCAGGATCGAACAGAGGGATCAACCTGGTCGATCAAAGAGAATCAGCCCCAGAAAGGCGCCCTTTTTGCAGATCAGCACGCATCTGGCTTCTACATGACGGAACTGTCGCCAGCCGATCTCGGCGAAGACACAAAAAAGTTGGGTAAGCTTGGACTCGGAAAGCTGCACGGCGGGGACATGTTCATGTTCATTTTCAAGGCAAAAGACAAGAAGGCCAACTTCGTTGGGGCGAACAATCAGGGCGTGAACATTCACCGGGAATACGCTTCAACCCACAAGTACTACATTAAGGCGAAGAAGATAGACGAGGGATCCGGTCTCATTTATCTAGCCGCTGACGATTGCGATTGGTGCGGACCGGTTCCCGCCTGAGCCGGGAAGTGACTTGCGTCGCTGCCCACCGCCTGGCTGCTTACGGGCGAGTTCAAAATTGGAAGCTCGTGCCGGGCGCTCCGACTACAGCGAATTCAGATACGCGATCACGTCGGCCATTTGCTGCGTGGTGAAGCGGGGCCAAGCCAGCTTGCGCTCGCCCATGCTCTCCATCATGCGCGGGCCGTGTTCCCAGAGGACCGACAGCATGGCGATATCGGAATAGGCGCCCTTGGCCGTGCCCTGGCCGAGCTTCGGCGCGCCGGCGACCGGATCGTTGTGACACGTGGCGCAGCTCTTTTCGGCAAACACTTTCTTCCCGCGCTCGGCGTTGCCATCGCCGCGGAAATACTGTCTGGCCCAGATGTAGCCGGTGATCTGGCGCATCTCTTCCTGTGAGAGTTCGGTCGGTGAACTCTTCATGGCGGGTTGATGGTTCCACATATCGACCGCGATATCGGTCAGCGTCTGATTGCGGAGACGCGCCTCGATCCCGAGCTTGCCCACATGACACGCGGCGCATCCCTTGGATTGGAACAGCGCCGGACCGGCATCGCTCGGCGGGAAGAGGAAGTTATGCGCCAGTGCCTTGGTCTCCGGCAGGTTCTGCAGATAGACCAGTATGTCGGTGAGATCCTGCGCGGTCAGATCGCCCCACGCCAGCTTCAGTTTGGCGAACGCCGCGCGCATGGCCGGGCCGTGGTTCCACATCTGCTGCGCGAGCACGACCGGATCGGCGAGCGATTCCCACTCCGCCACCGGCGGCGCCAGCGCGTTGGGCGAGCGCGTCACGCCGTGGCAGGAGGAGCAGTGCTTCTCGTCGAAGGCGAGCTTGCCGCGGCCGGCATCGCCCGGCTTTTCGAAATAGCGCGCCGCGACGAAATAGGCGAACAGGTCGGCGGCCGATTCCTGGCTCAATTCGGCTTTGACGATGCCCTTCTGCTTCATCCCGGCCCACATGTCGGGCGCGTGGTTCCACATCAGGCTGGCCATCGCAGTGGGCGTGAATTCGCGGTCGATGCGCCGCGAAAGATCCGGCGCCACCCCGGCGCCGCGACCCTTCACGCTGTGGCAGCGGATACACTGTTCGGTCTCGAATAGCTCCTCGCCGCGCCGTGCGTCGCCGGCGGCGATATCGGCCGCGAGCGCGATCGAAGCCAGCGCCGCGCCGGCTGCTATCACTCGTATGATGGACATGGCTGGTCTCCTATTGGGTCAGTCGAACGCCGGTGACGAAGGAATTCGCCCGGAATCCATCATACAGGTAGAACGACTCGCCATAGCCGTAATACTGCCACGCGGCGTTCCACGAGACATGCTTCGATACCGGCAGCGACACGCGCGCCAGCGGCTGATAGTAGCGCGATGGAGCGCTGCCGGAAGAGACGAACAGCGATCCGCCCAAGGTCAGTTTGCCGTCCTTGAGACCGGGCAGCGCGATGTCGATCGCGGAAGTTGCCGTGTGTGCGTTATCGCGATACTGGGAAACCGCCGAAGTATAGAACGGCAGCGTGAGATAGTCGATGTTGGAACTCATCGTCGAGCGGTCGTACTCGCCCATCACGCTAATGCGTTTGGCGGCCGCCGGCGTCCAGAAAATCGAAAGCGCGTTATCACGGCTGGTGAAACTGTAATTGACTCCCTGCGCCGGGTTCCGGTTGCTCAACACCTGGAAGTTAGCCTGCAATGAGAGCGCCTTGGCGACCTGGTACCGGGCGCGCGCGCGGCCCTTTTCATAATCGTTCAGACTGCTGCGGAAGTAGACGTTGTCACTCGATGCGCCCTCAAAATCCAGGCTGACGGTGAGCTTCTCTATCACGCGATAAGTCGCGCCGGCCAGTCCCGTGTTGCGGCGCAACTGGCCCGTGGCCGGCGGGCCAGTCTCGCTGACTGCGGCGGGAGACGTTTGCGCGTCGCCCCACACGTAGCGCCAGCCGCCGCGCAGCGTGATGCGGCGGGTAAAATCGTATATCGCGTCGATCTGTTGCTGGTTGTAATTGACGTCCTCGGTGTAGGCGTCAGACCCGTTTCGCGCCGCAGTGAGCAGGCTGCTGACAAAATTCGCCGTGGCTATCGCGGTAAGAAATTGCGGTGCGGCCGAGTCGCGATAGCGGTCGGTCATCAACGATTCGATCACGCGCAGGCGGCGCGCCGGGCGCAGTTCGAAACCGATGTTGCCGGTAGTGTGCGGCTGATTAGCGGTGCCGGTGCCCATCGTGGTAACACTGCTGTAGAAGAGTAACTGACTGATATCGAGAAAGTTCCCGTTGGCGGCCTCGTAAAAATGAATGTCGGTCTTAGGTTCGCTGTACAGGAACTGACCGTATATGTCGATCCAGGGCGCCAGGTGAGAGGTAAACAATGCCTTGCTGTAAGTGCTGTGGCCGCGAATTCCGTAAGCTTGTTGGAGACTGCTCAGGCTGAGCTTCTGGCCGAAAATCGGCGTCGTGTTGCCGCCCGTCAGGAGCGTCGCGTCGGCGGCCTGGTCGTCGTCCTTATAAGTGGTGCCGCCCTCTTCGAGCGTCAGATGAGCGCGCGAATACTCGATGCGCACGCCGCCGCGATAATTCTGGGTGCTGTCGGAGAGCAGGGTGGGAACGGCGTACTCGTTGTTGGCGTCCTGCACCCAGGTCCCGATGCCGCTGCCGGAGCCGGAATTGCGATCGAAGGCCAGGTAGGGAACGAAGTGTCCGCCGGGTAACAGTTCCAGGCGCGAGTCGATCGTGCGGCGGCGAATATCCATCGACTGCTCGTCGAAACCGCCCGGCGCGCCAGGGTTGGCGAAGGAAGGCAGCGCATTGAAGTAGGCGATGTCGCGGTAATCGAAATTGAAATCGTACAGGCGCTGCTTGCGCGCATTGAGGTGTGCGGCGCGATCGGGCTCGCCGCCCCAACCATCGGCGCGCACGTCGAGTTGGTCGAAGAGGCGCCGCTTGGGATCGCGCCAGGTGAACTCCAGGCCGAACAATCGAGGCCCCTGGGTCAGTTCGACGACGCTGCGGTAGACGTCCGCGCTGCCATGAATGTCGCTCACCCAGCGATAGCCGAAATCGATGCTGCCGTGAAAGTCCTCGCCGGCAGCGGGCGCAGGACTGGCGGCGGGTGGCGCGGGAGTAGCGGGAGTTTGCGCGGCTGCGGCCGGCGCCGGATCCGGCGCGGGAGTCGCCGGCGGCGCGGTCTGCGCCAGGGCCGGAATTGTCAGGAGTAACGCCAGCAGCAATCTCATTTGAGAAAATTCCGGTCCACATAGGACCCATGCACCTTCTGGTGGCAGATGGTGCAGTTCTGAAAGCGCGGCAGGCGCAGATCGTGGATCGCCGGAGGAATCGTCCCCAGCGTTCCGCTGGCCGAAGGCGTCCGCTGCGCCAGGTTGGCGTGGCACTCCAGGCAGACGAAGCCGACCTGTGCCCGCGTCAACATGCGCGGGTTGGCGGAGCCGTGCGGCTGATGGCACGCGGTGCAGCCTTCCATGCGCACGGGAGCGTGTTCGTAAGTGAATGGCCCGCGCTTGTCGCCGTGGCATTTGAAGCAGCCCGGCTCGTTCGCGTCCACCGTCTGCATGGCGTGCGGCAGCGCGCTGCCGTGCGGGTTGTGGCAATCCACGCACGACATGGCGCCCGCCGGCAGTTTGTGCTTATATGGGCGCAGGAAACTGGCCCACACGTCGCTGTGGCAGGCGGCGCATTGGCGATTGATCTCGGCCGGCTTGCGTGCCACCAGTCCGTCGGGGCCGTTCTTGTGAATGGCGTGGCAGCTTACGCAGCTCACTTGGTTCCTGGCATGGCTGCCGTTGATGCGACCCACGTGAGTGGCCTCGCTGAGGTGGCAGGAAAGGCATATGCGATCGGCCGCCGCCGCGGTCAGCTTGGCGGGCTGGGTGATATCGGCGGCGCTCATCGAATCGGCGTGCTTGCCGCCGGCGCCGTGGCAGGCTTCGCAGGCCTGCGTGGTGTGCTTGTATTTCTTGTCGGTTTCTACTAAGTGATGCGGATTCTTCTGAAACGCGTTGAAGATATCCTCATGACACGTCTGGCAGGTTGCCGAGCCGACGTAGGCGGCCGGCTTTTCTTCCGCCGGTTTCGCAGCCTCGGGCGCCGTGCCGCCCGGTTTATCCTGAGCGCCCCTGGCGGCGATGGCGACCAGTGCCGCCCCCAGCAGGGCCAACCGCGCCTTCGACGGCGGTCGCGACATGAGCGTCATCTCCTGTGTGCGATGTGAACCACCTCTACATCATACGCGGCCCCGGCAGCGCGGCAAACCTCGCACACGCCGCCGGACCGCGGACTGGTATTACAATACAGCGCGATTACTCGGTGTGCACCGAGTCGACCGAATACGCCGCGCCGGAAGCGTGGCAAACCGCGCAACTCTCTCCTAACGCGTCGGTATTGGCCAGGAAGTGCGACGATTCGCCCTCCGAAACGTGGCAACCGCTGCACGCCGACGAAGCCGGTTGCACCGTGTTCTTGGTAATTGCCTGAATCCAGCCCTGCGGATCCTGCACTTGATTCAGGCCGATCGGCATCACCTGCTCACTGCCCTTGACGTGACACAGCGAGCAGTCCTGCATATAGGTGGCATTGCCGGACGGACTCATCGCCGGGAACAGCACGCCGGAGAAGTCGCTGAGATTGCCGCCGTGGCCGACCACGATGTACGGAGTCCTGGCGCCGGCGGGCACCGCGTTCACGCCATCGTGAAGCCGGTGCACCATCAATGCGAAGTTGATGCCTTGCGGCGCCTGGTTCTTATAGGATGCGACCGTGGCCGTGGCGCGTGTGCTGGCATCCGTGTTGGACGGATTGTGGCACAGCACGCAGTACTGAACCTGGTTGCGCAAACCGCCGTGCAGCGAAAGCGCGACATGGCAGGCATTGCAATTAGCGATGGCGATCACGGTGCGCCGCGGGGCGACCGCCGAGCCGTCGACGGAGAAATTCACCACCGGATTGGTGGCGGCTTCCGTAACGCTCTGCGAGGAAGTGGTGCCGGCCAGCACGGTCACCGTCATGCGCGCCTCACCGCCAATGGTGTAGGTTCCCGTGGAACCGGTGGGAATGACATGGGTAAACGTGTAGCTGCAGTTGCCGGTCGAAGTACAGGCGGCCTTCGCGGCACTCTCCGTCACATAACCCGGCGTGCCGGTGGTGTCGCTGCCGAAACTGACGGCGCCATAGTCCGTGGTCGGGCCCGCCATGGTGAATTGCAGCGTGGAGGCTTTCGATGGGGCGATATTGTTGCCGCCGTCGTCCGTCAAGGTAAAGGCAACCGTCGGCGCTTGTCCTGCCAACGTATTGGTCACGCCAGTGATAGCGAGGTTGAAGCCGGCCAGCAGCGTGTCCGGATTCTGCGGATACAGGGCCGCCGTGTCGGCGGGCACCACGTGCGCGCCCAGAATGGAGGCGTCGAATGGCGTCTCTCCCTTCGGGATGTGGCAATTGGCGCATTGCGTATCGTCCGCCTGGAATCCGCCGGCGTGGTTGACGCCAGTCGCGAAATTGACGTCGTCGTGGCAGGCGCCGCAAGCCGCGCGGCTAGGTTCGGTCAGGAACGCCTTGGCCTGCACGGCGCCTTTGGTTTGATCGTGGCAAACTTCGCAACGGCGCGGATCGGCCGGATCGACCACGGTCGAGAAGTTACTCATGCTGCCCCCGTAGCCGGCGATCTGGTACGGGACGCCGGGCGTGGTCGTAGTGCCAACCACACTGGGCAACTGCGAGCCCATGTGGATCTTGTGCGCCATGACTTTCAAGTCCAGCGAATTGCCTGTGGTGGGATCCAGGTTCTGCGGCTGATGGCACATGACACACATTTCCATGCCGTGAGCGTAGCCGCCATGGAAAGCCAACTGGTCGTGGCAGGTATTGCAACTCGCCGTTTTGATTACATCGCGAGTGACGCCGACCGCCGCGCCGTTGGGAACGAAATTGAAGGTGGCGCCGGCATAGTTCGTGCCCAGGTTAAACGCCGTGAGATTGCGATTCCCATCGACCGCTACGGTGGTCGTCGCGGTCGCATCGAACCCGCCGGGAGCCTTCGCCGTGAACGTGTATTGGTATTGGCCCGGGCCTACCAGCGTGGCGGGGGCGCCCAATTCGAAATTCGGCCGGGTAATCGTACCCAGCGCCTTGCCGGTCGCCGACGCGGTGGTGTAGGCCACATACTGTTCCTGGCCCTTGGGAATGTACGCGGCGACGTAGGCGAGCGAGACGGCGCCGGGTGTGGTGATTCCCGCCGCGTCCAAAGGCAGCCCGGTGGGATCGGTAAGTGTGTACGTCACAGTGATCACGCCGGCGCTCGAGATACTGGCCGAGTTAATGGTGATCGACAAGCCGGGGCGCACGAAATCAACCAGGGCCTTGTCCGCGTAGAATGCCTTCTCGCGGGGCGAATAGGGTTTTGTCGGTGAACCGACCAAGGCTACCGATCCGGCCACCAGCAGCAATACTGCAGAAACCGAAAACGATGTGCGCATGCAGATCCTCCGCTCGAGCGGAACAAACGCCGCGCACTCTACCGGCGGGAAGCGACCCGTCGGGCAAGCACGCGCAAAACTGCCGAGCACCGGAAGCAAAGCACCTACCGCGCCAAACCTTCCCCGCGAATTCGCAGGCTGAAACTCGTTTGTTATCTTAGTGTAGGATATTCCAGCAATGTGCTGTAAAATCCATCTCTATTACAGGTGGGTGAAAGCACTGCCCCACTGGGTGAAAAGCTGCCCACAGTTGGGTGAAATCTCGCGTCATTGAGGTCTGCTTGGAGTGTGAGGCTACTTTCGCCCCCGGTGGAGCGCATAGAGGCCGGGCTGGGCCGATCCCCCAACGTGGGGGTATCGCAAAAAGAGACAGAATGATCCGAATTGCCAAAAATCTACCTTGATTACGATTGCTATTCGGATTATTCTGGGTTCTAGCCGCTTCTTTGCGCAGCGGGACCAAGGAACCAGCGGACTATGACGAACGCCATCATCCTTCCCTTACCGTCGTCACCCGAACGCAGCCGCCTCCTGTCGGTGGATTTGATCCGGCGGCGGGCCCTCGATCGCCTCTATCGCCGCCGGGTCGCGGTGGAAGGATTGATCCGTTCGCTCGAGGAATACGAACACGCCCGGGAGAATGTGCCGGGCGAATGCATCAGCCTTCCGCCCGCGGCTACGTGGTAGTCAGTCCACGATCAATGGCGAACTTGACCAGGCCGACCAGGTCGCGGACGTTGAGTTTGCGAAACAGGCTGGCGCGGTAAGTGTCCACGGTCTTCGGGCTGATACCAAGCATGGTGGCAATGTCCTTGGCGCGCAAGCCATTTACGAGCTGCTGAAAGACTTCGAGTTCGCGGGGACTGAGCGCGGCCAGGGGAATGTCGGCCGGCCCGTCGTCGTGTTCGGTGAAGAGTCCGGCGCCGCGCAGCAGGGGAGAGACATATACGCCGCCCTCCTGGACGAAAGAAACCGCATCGCGCAGATGGCGCGCCGGGCCATCCTTTAAAAGGTAAGCGTCCGCGCCGGCGCGCAGGGCCCGGCGCACGGTATTCTCCTCGCGGCTGATCGAGAGGATAATGAGCTTGGCGGGACAGCCGGCGGCGCGCAACTGGCGCACGACTTCGCTGCCGTCCATGCCGGGCATTTGCAGGTCGAGAACGGCGAAATCCGGCTGCAGCGCGTTGACCATTTCGAGCGCCTCCAGACCGTCGGCGCATTGCCCGAGAACGCGCATGCCCTGCGCCTCGCAGAGGGCGGCGAATCCTTCCCGCACGATGGCATGATCGTCGGCCAAAACAACCGTGGCTGGGCGGGCTGAGTCCATCGTCATCTCCGGGGGCACCTACGCCGGCATGGCGAAAGGGGCGGAAACCACCAGTTTCGTACCGAGTGGCCCACTCTCGAAAACCACCTTCCCGCCGGCGGCGGCGGCTTGTTCGCGAATCGAGCGCAATCCCAATCCGGCCCCGATCACGGCCGGCGCGGCATCGAGCGCGGCGGTATCCACGCCGGGCCCATTGTCCCACACCGTCAACTCCATCCCTTCGGCGCCGGCGGCAAGCGTCAGACGAACGCGCGTGGCGTGAGCGTGTTCGTCGATATTGGAAAGCGCCTCCTGCGCCGCCCGATAGAAGAGCGCCTTGATTGCGGGCTCAGTCCGCGCGGGCAGCGCGGCGAGCGAGAGTTCGCCTTGGTAGCGTTGCGGAAAGCCGCCGATCTTCCACAACTGTTCGATAGCGTCGGCGAGGGTGAGGCGATGCCATTCGGGCGGATGCAGCCGCGCTCCGACCGTGCGCACCGCGGCCAGAGCCGCCGAGGCAGCGCTCGAGATGCGGCCGATCGTCTGGCTCGCCGCCGATTCGCCCGGCGGCAACTGCGCCTCGGCCAATTCGGCCTGGCGGATGATGCTCACCAGCAGTTGGCCCACTCCCGTGTGCAACTCCTGGCCCAGCCGGGCCCGCTCGGCTTCGAGGAGCTCGATGACGGCGCGCCCACCGCCGGTTTGCCGACGCCGCGAATCCGCCACCAGTTTGCGCGCGGTCTGCTCGAGACGGGAGAAACGGCGCAGGTCGCCGCCGCCGAGGCCCCGCCGTGCCGATTTGCCGCCCGGATCCGCCTCCCGGCCCAGCAGATGCGCACTCAGCAGCAACCCATCGGCCGCCCCGGAGACCAGAGAAAGACAAATCCCCCGTGCGGGTCGTGCTGCCTGGCCCGCAGGACGTTCGGTGGCCGCGACCACGGTGTCCGCCAGACTGCGGGCTTCGCCGAGCGCCGCTCGCGCCACGGGGCTCATCCAGAGCACCTGGCCGGCTTCGCTGCATTTTATCAGCATCGCAAAGATCGCGTGTTTTCGCTGGCCAAAATGGGCTACCTGGCCCAGCATTTTCCTAAGCCAACGAACTCGCCTTAATAGAATGGCAGAAAGGAACTTCGCGTATCAATCGGGGTACGTACTTATAGTACTGCTGTCTCACCAGCCCCGTATGTCCCCACAAAGCTACCCCCATTCGCGGTAACGTGCTGACTCGGAATTACCCTATGCGGCGCACCGCTACGAGCGACTTGGTGAGGCCCAGCACGCGCTCCCGCAGGATGCGCGCATCCGGAAAGAGCGCGCGAAACTGGCGCGGATCGAGCAGGCGGACATCGCGCAGGTAGTGGTCGATATAGAAATCGCGCCGGTCCGAGGATAGTGGAACCAGTACCCTCCACCAATTGAAACGGGGAACCAGCGCGCGCTGCCACCGCCGCGGCAGCCAGTGCAGGAACGGGGTGAGGAGGTGTTGCTCGACGGGGAACCAGCGGCTGGGCGTTTCCACCCAGTAGGCGCGGCCGACGCGCGCCACCTCGCGCGCGAATTGGCGCTGGCTGGCGGCGGCGCCGACGTGCTCGATCACCGAGTTGCTGAACACCACGTCGAAGGCGCCATCGCGGAACGGTAGCGCGCGGCCATCGCCGGCCACCCAAACCGGAGCGCCCGCCAAGTCTGCGGCGGCGCGCGGCGTGTTCAGCAGCACCAGCCGCGGCGGCGCGGCCAGCAGTTGCCAGTTGTCCGGAGTGCCGCCGATATCGAGCACGCGCGTCTCGGGTCCGATGCCCATAATGGCAACGAACCGCGCCATCCGCCGGCGGCGGAAGTGGCGGGAGATGGCGGCGATGCGGCTAGCGGCGGTCATCGGATGCGAGGCATGGAAAAGCCAATTTCGAGCCACGGATGAACACAGATAAACGCAGATGGAAAACTTCCGAACATCAGGTTTTGGTTTTCATCCGTGTTCATCTGTGTTCATCCGTGGCCAATGTTGTTTGCCCGGGCGCGCCTAGTTTTCCGCCGGCGTCTTGTCGCAGTGGTCGACCACGACGAACTCGCGCGGCTGCTGTTTCTCGACCAGCTTCAGTCCGAGTTGATCCTGCACGGCCCGCGTCACGTCCGGCGCCAAACCGCTGGTATCATCGTCGTTGGTCGTCGCGGCCGGCCAGTTCGGCGGGGCGTAATTGAACACAATGTCGTAACGCTCGGCGAGGCCCGTTTCGTCGCTGACCGGCTGTTGGATCACTGTCTTCAGGAAACCGGCAAAGTCACCAATCGGCCAGTTCTGCGCCGACAGGCGATAGTGCCGTTCGACGGGGGTCCACGACCACGGGCGACCGCTGCCATTCGGCACGTCCGTGGCCGGATCGAGCGGCGGCGCGTCCTTCGGCACCACGTGCGGCTTGAGTTTCGGACCACCCTTTCCCACCACCAGCGAATAGGCCGGCACGGGCTTGGTTTCGCGGTGCACGGTGAGGTGGAAGCGTTCGATGAGCAGATTTTTCAGCATCTCCTGGAACTGGGCCTCGGTGGCGCCCGGCGGCACTTTGGCGGCGATCTGAAAGCCCGACTCCGTATGCCACATCCAGTCCGGCGCGCGGAGCTGGAGCCACTCGACGCCGTAGGCTCTTGTCAAGAGCATCGCCATCGGGGCGCATCGGCAGCGGAAATTGGTTGGATCCGGCGTGCCAGGGCCGCCCGTCCAAAGCGGGTTCGGCATTTCGCCCGGCGGCAGCGTCGCGGGTCGCACGGACGCCACTTCGAATGTCATCGCGGCCTTCTGCTCTTCGGCTAACACCGCGGTTGCGGACGCAAGCGCGGCGGCGAGAGTACCCATCCAAACCAGTCGCCTCATCAAAGGGCTCTCCTTTCAATCCGGCACGACGCATTGGTGGCCCAGCGAACGGCGTGCGCCGGCGAGACTACACAATCCAGCCATCGGCTAAGTTGACGATGCGATTGCCGTAGGCGGCGTTGGCTTCCGAGTGGGTCACCTGAATGATGGTGGTCCCTTCATCGTTCAACTTCTTGAACAGCTCCATGATCTCCTTGCCTTGGCTGGAGTGGAGATTGCCGGTCGGCTCGTCGGCCAGGATCAGCTTGGGGCTGGCGATGACGGCGCGCGCCACGGCCACCAGTTGCTGCTGGCCGCCGGAGAGCTGGCTGGGGTAGAGGTCGCGCTTGCCCACGATGTGAAAACGGTCGAGCGAATCGCAAACGATGGCTTGCCGCTCGGCGCTCTTCACGTTGCGATAGGAGAGCGGAATGTCCAGGTTCTCGTACACCGTCAGGTTGTCGATCAGGTGATAGCTCTGAAAGACGAAGCCGATATACTTCTTATTCAGCTCGACGCGTTCCTTGGGCTTCATGCGGTGCACCTGGTGGCCGGCGAATTCGAACTCGCCGGTCCAGGAAGCGTCCAGCATGCCGACGATGCTGAGCAAGGTCGACTTGCCGGCGCCGGAGGGGCCCATAATGGTGACGAACTCGCCCTCGCGAATCTCGAGGTTGATGCGGCGCAGGACGTAAGTGCGTCCGTAGCCGGCTTCGTAAAACTTTTCCACGTTGCGCAGTGTAATCATGATGTCCTATTCGTGGCGAAGCGCGCGGACCGGGTCGAGGCCCATGGCGCGCCGCGCCGGTACGTAGCTGGCGACCAGCGCGACCGCGGCCAGCCCCGCGGCGGCCGCCGCATAAGTGGCAAAATCGCGCGCGGCGACGCCATAGAGCAGCGAATCCATCAGGCGCGTGAGCGCCACGGCGCCGGCCAGCCCGAGTGCGATGCCGAGGGCCGCCAGGCGCGCGGCGCCAGCCACGATCATCGAGAGCACGTCGCCCGGTTGCGCGCCCAGCGCGATGCGAATTCCCAATTCCCGCACGCGCTCGCCGACGTCGTAGGAGACCACGCCGTAGATGCCCACCGCCGCCAGCACGAACGCAATGGCGCCGAAGAGGCCGAACAGCAGCGTGCTGAAGCGCGCGCCGGCGATGGCGGTGGCGGCGATCGCTTCGCCCGAGCGCACGTCGGCGACCGGCTGATCGGGATCCAACCGGCGCAACTCGCCCTGCACGGCGGAGGCCAGCGCCAGCGGGTCGCCATCGGTCCGGATCGCGATGTTGGTGGCCGAAGTGGAGGCCTGGTCGTATGGGCTATAGACAGTGGGCCAGTCTTCGCCCTGCACGGTCTCCGGTTTCACGCCGGCCACCACGCCCACGATTTCGGCCACCTTCGGCGGAACCGAATCGAGGGCCAGGCGGCCGCCCAGCGGATTCGAGCCCGGCCAAAAACGGCGGGCCAGGGTCCGGTCGACGACGATCACCGGGGGCGCCTCCGCGCTGTCGGCATCGGTGAAGCCGCGCCCGGCTTCGAGCGGGATGCCCATCGCGCGGAAATAGTCCGGCGTGATCGAGCGAGCCAGCGCCATCGGCCTCTGATCGGGCGAAGGCTCGGGCCGGCCGGCGACGGCGAACATCATGCCGACACCGAGGCCGGTGAGCGGCAACCCGTTGGAAACACCTACGGCGCGCACGCCGGGAAGTGCGGCCAGGCGCGGCAGCGCGGCATGCACGAACGCGATGCGGCGCGCCGGGGTGCCGTTGCTGCCTCCGCCCAGCGGCAGCCGCATGGTGAGCAGGTGCGACGGTTCGAAGCCGGGCGGAACCGCGCGCAGCCGATTGAAGCTGCGCGCCAGCAGGCCGGCGCCGATCAACACCACCAGCGCCAGCGCGATTTCGAGCACCACCAAACCGCTGCGCAGCGCGCGCCCGGAGCGGCCGGCCGTGCCGCCGCGTCCGCTCCCGAGCAACGCACGATTCAAATTGGCGCCGGAGATTTGCACGGCCGGCGCCATGCCGAAAAGAATGCCGGTAACGAGCGAGAGGACGACCGCGAACGCGAGCAGCCTCCAATCGGCGTGGATCTGCGCCAGGCGTGGGATGTCGGCCGGCCCGAACCGTGCCACCATGTTGACGGCGGCGACCGCCACCACCACGCCCAGCGCGCCTCCGGCCAGCGCCAGGATCACGCTTTCCGTCAGCAACTGGGCGGCGATGCGAAGGCGCGTGGCGCCCAGCGCGGCGCGCACGGCGATTTCCTTCTGCCGCGTAGCGCCGCGCGCCAGCAGCAGGTTGGCCACGTTGGCGCAGGCCATCCCCAACAACAGGCCCACCGCGGCCAGCAACACCAACAGGGGCCGGCGCGTCTTGCCGATAATCTGTTCGGGAAGTGGCCGGATATCGGCGCGAAACCCGCTATTGATGGCCGGATAGGCGCGCTCGAGCGTGCTCCCCATGTCGTCGAACTCGGCCACGGCCCGAGCGAAGCTCACGCCCGGCCGCAAGCGCGCGATCACGGTGAGGAAGCAGCCAGCCGCCTGGCGCGGATCGTTCGCGTTCAGATTGAGCGGAATCCATACGTCCACCCCCGGCTCGAGCACGGAAAAACCGGCGGGCAACACTCCCACCACGGTATAACTCTCGCCGCGCAGGCGGACCGCTTTACCAGGGATCGAAGGATCGCCGCCGAACCGGCGCTGCCACAACTCGAAGCCGATCATGGCGACGGTAGCCGGCACCGGACCATCTTCGGCGGCGAGAAAGCTGCGACCGAGCAGCGGCTGCACGCCCAACAGGGGGAACAGGCTGGCGGAGACGCGTTCGACTTTCAACTCCTCGGCGTCCATATGGCCGTTGGGGCCGCCGGTCAATACGGCGTGCACATCGGAAATGGCGGCCATGCCCGCCACGGTCCGGCTGCGCCGGCGCCATTGGTCGAAATTGATTCCCGCCACGTACAAATCGCTCTTCCGTTGGGCAGCGTTTTTTTCGAATATCGCCAACAACTGGCCGGACTCGCGAAACGGCAGCGGCTCCAGCAGCACCGCGTTCACCACGCTGAAAATAGCGGTCGCGGCGCCAATGCCGAGCGCCAGAGCCACCAGCGCTAACGCAGCCAGCCCGCGCGCCTCCCACCACAGACGCACGCCACGCCGCAGGTCCCCAACCAAAGCATGCATGAGGTGAGGTTAACAAACCGCGCCCGACGCCGGGGTGCGTTCCGATTCCCGCAAGCCGTGGCGCGGGCTGGTCCGGCAGGCTGCGCCGAACGTCTTCCCGGCATTTCTCCCCGCCCGTTCCCGGCGCCACTCGACTCCGGAGCATATCGAAAGTGGCCAGGCGTATGGAAGAAATGTCGAGAGGAATCTCGACACAGCAGGCTGAAAGCCCGCGCCACGATCAGGTTCGGTTAATTCTGGCTCGCCTTTTCCACTTTCTCTTCCACGATGCGGCCGTCGAACAAGCGGATGGTGCGGTCGGCGAATTCGGCGTAGCGCGGATCGTGCGTCACCATGCAGACGGTCGATCCGGCCGCGTGCAACTCCCGGAGCAGGCTCATCACCGCTTCGCCGTTGGCCGAATCCAGGTTTCCGGTGGGCTCGTCGGCAAGCAGGATCAGCGGATCGCCGCCGAGAGCGCGCGCCACCGCTACGCGTTGCTGCTGGCCGCCGGAAAGCTGCGACGGATAATGCTTCATGCGGTGCGACATGCCGACGCGCTCGAGCGCTTCCTGCACGCGCCGCTTGCGCTCGGAGCCGGGCATGCCGCGATAGGTCAACGGCAACTCGACGTTTTCGTACACCGTCAGATCGCCGATCAGGTTGAAGGCCTGGAAGATGAAGCCGATCTCCCGGTTGCGGATGCGCGCCCGCTCGCTCAGTTTGAGGCCGGTCACCGGCTTTCCGTTCAGGTAATAGGTGCCGTCGCTGGGAGTATCGAGCAGACCCAGGATCGCCAGCAGGGTGGACTTGCCGCAGCCGGACGGGCCGGCGATCGACAGGTACTCTCCTTTCTTCAGTTCGAAGTGAATGCCGGCCAGGGCGTGCGTCTCCACTTCATCGGTGATGAACACCTTGCTCACCTGTTCCAGGCGAATTAGCGCTTCGGAGCCGTTTTCCATGTGTTTGCTCTACCTCTGATAAACGATATTGGCGACGATCTAGTTCAGCTTAATCCGGTCGTATTGATCGTAATTCGACATGTCGGAGAGAATCACGCGATCCCCGACGTTCAATCCACTCTTGATTTCGATGGTGTTGACCGAGCTGCGGCCGAAGGCGACCTTCACTTTGTTGGCGTACTTGCCATCCGGCTCCATCTTGAACAGCGAAACCGAGCTGTTCTCCTGGCCGAACACCGGCCTGCCCACGAATACGACGTCGTCCAGCTTTTCGAGCTGGATGGTGCCGTCCACGCTCAAGTCCGGCCGCGCGCCCTGCGGCAATTGGCCCTTGAGCGCGACATCCACCGTCACCGTGCCATTCAAAATGGATGGATCGATGCGCGAAACGCGGCCCTCGATCAAGCCGTTCGAACCGCCGCCGGCCAGGCGCGTATCGATCACCGCCGGCTGCCCGATGGCGATGTCCTTCACCTGCGTTTCGGCGATCTTCAATTCCGCTTTCAGATGCGACGGCTGCGCCACCTTGCCGAGCGGCATGCCGGCCAGCACCTTCTGTCCCTCTTCGACCTGGGTGAGCGGGGCCGGCAGGGCTTCCAACATGCCGTCGAAACCGGCGCGCACGTTCAACTGGCTCACCTGGCTCTTCTTCAATTCGTACTCGGCGCGCAATTGATCCACCTTCACCTTGGCCGCGGCGAGTTGCGCATCGTCGGCTCTCGAGTTGATCTCCAGGCGCTTGTGTTGCAGTTGATCCTGCTCGGCCAGTTGCTGAGACTTGGTGGCGGAGATGGTGGCATCGATTTCCGACACCAAGCCGTCCTTAGCCAGCGTGCGATCTCGGTCGGCCTGCAGCTTGGCGTTGTCGCGGTCTCCCTTGGTCTGCGCGGCGGCGGACTGCATATCGAGCAGCGCCTTTTCAAGCGTCACGTGCAGGTTCTCGTAATCCGCCTGCGCCGCCTTGAGCTGGTATTGCGCATCGAGCAGCGCCGTTTGCAGCTCCGGACTGGTCATCACCATCACCAGCGAATCGGCCTTGACGGGCGTGCCGGGTTTGATCAGAATGCGCTCGATGCGCGCGTCCGTGTTGGCCGTGATCAGCATAGTATCTTCCGGCACCAGCGTGCCGAGGCCGCGCACTTCCCGCACCATCGGGCCGCGCTTCACCGTGTCCGGCCACAGGGCCGACATCTCGACGCCGGGCGCGGCCGGCTTCAGCCGGGTGACTCCATAAACCACACCGGCCACCACGGCCAGCGTCACCACGCCGACGATTGTCCAGCGGATGGCCTTGTTTCTGCCGACGTTCTTGCGTTGTATGTCCATTACGGTCCCGCAGAGGAAAAGGCACGGCGTCTGCCACTCCGCGTACGGCGTAACATATGGCGTTCAAAGGAGAAACCTGGTTGGGCCGCCGCGCCGACTGTCCGCTTGTGGGACAGCCTGTGCCGCGGTGGGACGGCGGATCTTGCGCCGCGTCACCGGTTCCACGCGTGCCCGCCTAATGCCCGAACCAGCCGGGGCCGATCACCAGGTGATGGCTAATCGAATCCGGCACCACCAGGAACAGCAGCACGCCCACCGTGCCGTGCGCCAAGCCGAGGAAGTATAGGTTGCGATAGCTCGTGTACAGGCGCGCGGCGGCGTAACCGGCCCCGAACGTCACCAGCATGAGGAACCAGTTCGGCGCATGAATGGCCGAGAACAGCGCGGCGGCGGCCAGCGCGGCACCACGCTGCGGCAGCGCAATTTCGAGCCTTGTCAGGCAAAAGCCGTTAAGAAGATACTGCTGGAACAGGCCCCACGGCAGGTAGATGGCCCACGCCATGGCGGCGCGTTCGAGCGGGACGGGGCGGACGGTATCGAGCAGCAGCCCCGAGGCCACCAGCGCCAGCGAGAAAAACCCAAGCGCCGGAGCGAAGCGCCGCACGCAATCGGCGAGGCCGCGCACGCGGAACCCGAGCCCGGCCGCGCCTTCCCCACGCCACCAGTGGGAGAGCACCGGCAGCGCCAGAATAAGCGCCCAGGCGGCCGGAAAGTGGTAGCGCAAACCCCAGATGTAAGCCAGAATCAGCCCGAAAAGCACGATCGGCTCCAGTATGGCGAGTTTGCCCCCCTTGCCTGCCCGCATCCTGTTTCAATTGTATGACGGGAGGCGGAGGGCCGGCTGGGAATTACTGGGTGCCGTTCCACGGTAGCGCACGCACTCATGCGTGCTGCTTTGGCACCTTTGCCGACGCCTGGCGGTCGCGCTTACGGCCTGCGGCGCAACTCGCGTTCGGCGCGGAGCCAATCCTCGGTCGGCGACCCGCCCTGCCTGCCGCGCGCTTCCCAATAGGAATAGGCCAGCGCGGCAATTTCGCGGTGCGTGGGCGGAGCCGGCGCGCTCTTCATCCGCAATCCGGTCTGGCGATCTACGTCGCCCTTGCCCGGAGCGCCTTCATCCTGATAGTGGCGATGGGCGTGTGGCCGTCCGCAAGTGTGCAACATGGCAATTCGAAACTACTCTTTTATATCAGACACCGGATAGAAATGGAACACCCTCGGGGCCCATTTCGGTACTACGGACGCGCTTTGTAACAACTTTGGAGGGCATCGGCCTGTAGTGCTACGGACCGGCGCGATCGCGGGTGTCCGATCTGGGCCGCCGCCGGGAATCGATATCGAGATCAGAATGAAACCGTCGACCAAGCCGGACTGAAGGTCAAGACCAGGGCGGCGTGATCGGTTGGCGGGGCTCGTACCGGGAGGGGTTCCTTATGAGACGGGGCGGAGGGAGGGGAACAACCTCACTTTCCGCTAAGCCCGTTTTACCGAGGCCGAACACATCTTGAGGCATGCAACTCCAAGAATTCATTTAGGCAGTTCATTCACTGCAGCGACCGCCATCACCTCCAAGACCTTGGGCTGGGTCAGCGCGGGATCGTAGATAGCCCCGAATGCTCTCGGCTCGCTCTCGAACGGACTCGCTAATGTGTTGCTCCGCTGTTCTCAGGATGTCCTCAGCCTCTTCTGGCTCAACCAATTCTGAAAAGAGCAACTGATCCAGCACACCGATGCCCCAGGCCTGAATGATGGCATCGTCGTCCTGGAGGAATTCCGAAATCCAAGGTAGCGTTCTGCGGTCTGCTACCACACGGAGAAGCTCGATCGCCGCTCTTCGGGTCTCGACTGAATTGGGACCCTTGAAAATCTCATAGCAACGGCACATCGCGCTCCAGGGACGTAGCTGCCAAAGAACAGAGCGAGCCAGTTCCGAACCGGTTTGGGTGTTCACACCGGTATTGGCTCGAACATAGTAGTTTACGGCCCCACGCAAAGTATCTTCGCCGATGATTAACTCAAGGGCACGCTGTGAGTCTTCGCGGCCACAGTAGTATTCGCCGAATGGCGCTTTAAGCTCAAGCTCACCAGCCAACTTCGCCCAATCGATTTCTGCGCTCAACGGTACCTCTCAGATCCATTACTCGGCTCCAATACACACACCATTGTAGGAGCTTGCTGCCCGATATGTGAGGCTATCGGAAAATGGGCGAGCGTCGCCCCCTGTTGTCTCGAAAACGGTCCCGTGCGGGACAGTTTCACGAGGCCCCGATTCTTCACGCCCTCCTCGCGGCTAAGATCGCATGAGCTCCGTACAAGGTTCCTAAGGTGCCGACGGCCAACAGCAGGGCATACAGAATTGCGTCCCGCCAGACGTCGATAGGCGGGATTGCATGGGTGCTCAACTGGGCATGAATAAGCAACACGCCTAGCGGCAGATTGAACAGCATTCCCGTTCCCACTCCCGGCGAGTAAGAACGCTTGGCGAGGCTGATCACTAAGTGCGGCAACACTGCATTGATTGCCATGACGAGCGCAAATCCCGACAGGGCGCTTTGAAACTGATTGCTCACCTTCGAAACGCAGACGCCAATGATCGGAATCCAAATCGCAATGCTAACCAACGAGGTCACAAACCAATATATTTTGGGATCTGGCTGGAACCACAGCTTCACATGAGAACGGGCCCAGCTTACCAGGTACATCGCTTCTTCGAGATTGTGAAGCGTGACGCCAATTCCGAACAGGATAGCCGTCAGCTTGTAAGAAGGGCTCATTGTGATCCGTTCAGCGAGGCCGGCCGCAAGGCCCACTGATACGCCGATTGTACTTCTCCTCAGTGCGTCTCACAATCGGTAGGGCTCGGGACGGACGGCGTGAAACTGGGATCGTATCGCGACTGTGACTGTGGCGCACGCTGTCCAGCGTGCTGAGCCGAGAGTCATCTCGGCTTTTCTTTTCAGCGCGAGAACAAGAAATGTCGGCACGAATGCCGACACAGCACGCAAGAATGCGTGCGCCACGGTTGCTGGGGGTGTGGTGTGTTTGGATCGCGTGCGCGCTCAGCCGCAGCGGCGTAACGGGATCTATCGAGGGCGGGTGTTCCAAAGCTTGGGATGACGGAAAGCCTACGCTACTTCGACGCGCTGCGCCTCGCCGGTCGCGGTGTCATACATGACAAAGGTCGAGGGCACGTCGGTGCGGCTGCCATCGGCGGCGAAGGTGGCACCCATTAGGGCGCCGGGATTGATGGCGAGCGTGCGGCCGGTGCGCGTCACGTCGTAGACATGGTTGTGGCCGTAGCAGACGACGTCGAACTCGCCCGAGGCGGCGAGCGGGCGCGCGATGAAATCGTAATGATTGGCGGCGATGCGCCGGCCGCCGAATTCGCCGCGCATCATCTCGCCATGAATCCCGATCTGCGGATACGGCGCGGCATTGGCGCCGATGCGGAATCGGTCGCCATCGTTGTTGCCGAAGACGATGTGGATGGGTGCGGCGAATCCGCGGCCCAATTGATGGACGATGAAGGGCGAGCACAGGTCGCCCAAGCAAATCAGAGCGTCGGCGCCGCGCGCGGCGTCGAGCGCCCGGTCGAGTTTCCACACGTTGTCGTGTATGTCGGAGAGAATCGCCAGCCGCATTTTCGACTTACGCCTCCCGGCGCAATTTCGCGGCGAACTTAGCGCGGAACTTAGCCACCTTCGGCGCCACCACGAACGCGCAATAGGGCTGGCTCGGATGATTGCGGAAATAGTCGCGGTGATAGTTCTCGGCTGGGTAGAAAGTCTCCGCCGCGCGCACTTCGGTGACGATCGGCGTAGGCCAGATCCGTTCGGCGTTCAGGTCGCGAATGGTCTGCTCGGCCGCCTCGCACTGTGCGTCGCCGTGATAAAAGACGATCGACCGGTATTGCACGCCAGTGTCGTCTCCCTGCCGGTCGAGCGAAGTCGGATCGTGAATCGCGAAGAAGACTTCGAGTATGTCGCGAAAGCCCGCAATAGCGGGATCGAACTTCACCTGGACCACTTCCACGTGGCCGGTCCCGCCGGCGCAGACTTGCTGATAAGTCGGGTTGGCGAGAGTCCCGCCCATGTAGCCGGAATCGACCGCGCTCACTCCCTCCATCTGTTGAAACACGGCCTCCACGCACCAGAAACACCCCCCGCCCAGTGTTGCCGTCTCTTCGGTTGCCATGCCTTACAGATTACCCGATTGGCGCGGCGGACTCCAGTTTCGGAACGAAGCCCCGGACTTGCGCGGAGATGGGAGTGGGGGGCCCACCGTTCCGCGCGTCCGCAATGGACGCGCGGACGCGCGGTTTCATGCCACCCGAAAGAAGCCGGCCAGGGGGCCGGGTGCGGACGAGGGCGTCCGTCCCACTTGTTACCCCCGGAAATACAGGTACGAAGCGAGGATGCAGGCCAGCACCACGGCGGAGCCGGCGACTTCCTTCCAGCCCCAGCCGGCGCGCGTATGGGCCTTGTCCTCGGCCGTTGCGGTGGCGAAGGTCAGGCTCTGCATCCGGCCATAATCCGGCGCTTCGGTCAGCAGGCTCACCCCCACCATGACGATCGCGGAAACCAGCGTGATCAACACGCTGAAGTACTGGAAGAAGGTGTTGTTGACGATCCAGAGGAACGAGCCGGGCGTGTAGCCGTCCTTCAGCCCGGCCAAGCCGAGCGACACCGGCGTATCCACGCACATGCGGAAGAGGCCCATTGCGAAGCCCACTACCAGGGCCCAGAACGCGCCCTTGGCGTTGAGACGCTTAAAGAAAACGCCGAAGAAGAAGACCACGAAAACGGGCGGCGCCAGGTAGCCTTGCACGCCCTGCAAATACAGGTACAGTCCCTGCGCGCCCTTGATGACCGGGATCCACGCGAGCGCGATCAGCACCATCACGGCGGTCGCGATGCGGCCCGTGCGCACCATCTGGTGCTCGCTGGCGGCCGGCTTCCACTTCTGATAGAGATCCACCGTGAACAGCGTGGAGCAGGCATTGAACACACCGGCGAGCGACCCCATCAGGGCCGATAGCAGGCCGGCCACCACGATGCCGCGCAGACCGGGCGGCAGCAGGTACTCGACCAGCATGGGGAACGAGCCCTGCGCGACCGACGCGATGGCCCTGCCATCGGGGCCGATCATCGGAGCCAATTCGGGAATCTTTCCGCTCTTGGCCAGCGCGTAGCACACCAGGCCCGGCACGATGAACAGGTACACCGGCGAGAGCTTCAGGAATGCGGCGAAGATGCTGCCGCGGCGGGCGGTGGTCTCGTCCGGTGCGCCCAGCGCGCGCTGCACGATGTATTGATCCGTGCACCAGTACCACATGCCAATGATGGGCGCGCAGAACAGCATGCCCAGCCACGGGAAGTTGCTGTTGAAATACCATGCTTGCTTAACGACGTTAGCGCCGTTCTTGACGATCACCGGCGCCCAGGTGCCCGTCTGGCCGGCCGGGATGAGCGGCTTCCACAAATTGAACATGTCCGAACCGCAAATGTGGCGCAGTTCGCTCCATCCGCCCAGCTTCACCACGCCGTAAATAGTGAGCAACGCCGAGCCACAGATGAGCACGACGACCTGAACCGCGTCGTTATACGCCACCGCGCGCATGCCACCCAGCATCGTGTAGAGGCCGGTGAGCACGATCACGGCTACCGAGCCGATCCAGAAGCTGTCGATAGTGAGGCCGGCCACATGCAACTCCACCTCGGGGAAAAGCGTGCTGAAAACCACGCCACCGGCGAAGATGCCGACCGCGATCTTGGTGACGATGAAAGTGACGATGGAGACGATCGAGAGCACGTAGCGCGATTGCACGCTGAAGCGCCGCTCCAGGAACTCCGGCATGGTGAATACTTTCGACCGCATGTAGAAGGGCACGAAGACCCACCCGAGCAGGAGCAGTGCCCAGGCNNTAGTGCGCCATGGCGACGCCGCTGGTGGCGCCCTGACCGGCCAGTCCCACCACATGTTCCGAACCGATGTTGGACGCAAAAATCGATGCGCCAATCACCCACCAGCCGAGATTGCGTCCGGCCAGGAAATAATCGGTTGCGGAGTCCTTTCCTTTGCGGACCACCCAGGTGGCCACGCCAAGCAGAATACCGAAGTAAGCCGCGATGACCAGCCAGTCGATGCCCGTGATCCGGGAGCCGGTTACGGCGAAAGCGAAATAGGGTGTCATGGATTATCCAAATCGATAAAGTAAAGCATTTCGGACCCGAGACGGCCGAATGCCTGAAGTATAGAGTAAAACAATTCGGGGGCGAAATGGCCGGCCCCGGTGCGCGCTGTAATAAGATGGTCTGGAAGAACATGTACGAACCCAAGCTGAAACGAACGACGACGCGGCGGCTGGCCGCTTGGATGACGATTGCGCTGGCGGCCGCGGTGCCGCTGGCTGCGCAGACGGCGACCACGCTGCGGCAGGCGGCATCGGCGCGCGGTCTTCCGATCGGCGCAGGCGTCACGGCCGACGAATACGGCCCGCCCGATATGCTGAAGAACGTCTCTTACGCGGGCGTGCTCTCCACCCAATACGACATGCTGGAAGCGGGCAACGCCATGAAGTGGGACGTCACCCAGCCCTCGCTCACCACTTACAACTTCCAGCCGGGCGACGAGATCGTGGCGTTCGGCCAGCAGTACGGCATGCGGGTCCGCGGTCACAATCTGTGCTGGCATAGCCAGCTTCCCGGTTGGCTGTCGACCTACGCCAAGACCGCTACCACGGCGCAGATGTCGACCCTGCTCGAGAACCACATCGACACCGTCGTGACTCATTACGCGGGGCAGGTGTTCGCCTGGGACGTGGTGAACGAAGCGTTCAGCGATTCGTCGCCGTCCACGCCGCGCAGTTCCATCTGGAACGACCAGCCCGGCATCGGCCAACCCGGCACCGCCTACATCGAGCAGGCGTTCCGCTGGGCGCGCGCGGCAGATCCCAACGCGCTGCTGTTCTACAACGAATACGGCATCGAGGGGCCGGGCGCCAAGTTCAACGCCGTGCTGGCGATGGCGACGGATTTCGTCAACCGCGGCGTGCCTATCGACGGCGTTGGCTTCCAGATGCACCTCAGCGACAGCGGCTGTCCGAATGGCTGTTGGCCCAGCATGGCCGGCCTCGCGCAGAACATGCAAGCGCTGGCCGCGCTCGGCCTCCAGGTGCACATCACCGAAATGGACGTGAAGCTGCCGGTGAATTCGAGCGGCCTCGCTTCAGCGACGGACCTTCAGTACCAGGCGCAGGTGTACCAGAACGTGACGACGGTGTGTCTCGCACAGCCTAACTGCACCGCTCTTCAGCTTTGGGGAATTGCCTATGGCGATTCCTGGATTCCCTCTTTTTCTCCCGGCTATGGCGCGGCGCTGCCGTTCGATTTCAACTATCAGGCGACACCGGCCTTCAATTCGATGATCACCGCTTTGCAGACGCCCACTGCAGCGCCCGTGTTGAAGACGACCGAAGTCGTGAATGCCGCCGGTTACCAAGGCGGCGCGGTGGCGCCGGGCGAACTGATCACGATTTTCGCCGCCGGTTACGGCTTCGGTCCGGCCACCCTGGTGACCGACCAGTTGGATTCGAACGGCGATTTCTCGAACAACCTGGAGGGCGTGCAGGTGCTGTTCGATGGCGTGCCGTCGCCAATGGTGTACGCCGTGGCCGGGCAGGTGAGCGCCATCGTGCCATTCGAGGTCAAGTCGCGGACGGCGATCCAGTATCAATACAGCGCTGGGGGCGGAGTGGTGTCGTCGAACACGGTAACCATGCCAGTCGTCGCGGCGGTGCCGGCGATCTTCGCGCTCAATGCGAGCGGCAGCGGTCCCGGCGCGATTCTCAACCAGGATTCTTCTCTCAACAGCGCGACCAATCCCGCCACGGCCCGCAGCGTGATTCAGATCTTCGGCACCGGCGGCGGCGCGGTTGTCGGGGGCGCAACGGATGGCGCGCCGGCGCCAATTCGGCTTTCCCCGCTGGCCACGCAACTGACCGCGACCATCGGCGGCGTGAACGCGCCGGTCCAATACGCAGGCTCCGCGCCGGGCTTGGTCAACGGCGTGATCCAAGTCAATCTGCAAGTTCCCCCGGGTCTGACGTCAGGCCCGCAACCCGTGGTCCTCACTTTCGGCACCGCGCAAAGCCAGGCCGGGATTACGGTGGCGGTCGACTAGGGACGGGGACGATTCCGGTCTCGAAGACCACGCACTCAGAAAGTGGCGGCGGCCAGCAGCTCAAGCTGGTTGCGCGACGGCTCTCCGGAGTCTGGGAAACGGTCGGAGCCCCAGCGCGTGTAGCGAATCGCCGGGGCAATGCGGAACCGGCGCAACTTCCTCTCGACGCCGGCGCCGGCCAGAACGCCGTGGTGTGCGGAATTCCCAAGCATTCCCAATAATCGGAAGTCCGGCCCAGCTTCGACAAACGGGCGCCAGCCGTGCGCGCTCCACGGCAGCCTGTATTTCGCCAGGACCGGGAACGTCCAGGTGTTGACGGTGGCGTCGTAGCTGTGGGCAAGTCCATCCTCGTCGACGTACGGAAAGGTGGCGCTGACCGGCCTGTGCAACCCGTCCACTTCGAGGGAAAGCGCGCGCAGCAGGTGGACTTCCAGCGATACACCAGCGATCACGCCTCTGGTATTGGTATAGCCGCTCGCCTCTTCGTTGTATGCGCCCGTCAGGTTCGTGCCCACCAACGCGCCCACGGAGACGCCGCGAAGTTGGGGCACCCCGGCGGATTCGCTGGCCGGGCTGAAGCCGACCAGGAGTTCCACCTGGTTCTGATTGACTGTGGTGGGGATGGACCAAACCGGGCCCGCGCTCGACGCCCAGCGCGTGTAGCGGACCACCGGAGCGATCTTCAGACCGCCCAGCTTCTTCTCGATTCCGACGCCCGCGGTGAAGCCGACGTGCGATGGAGCAGTGCCGTTCAGGTTCCCAGCGGAGCGGAACGCCGGTCCAGCTTCCACAAACGGGCTGACACTCGCGAAGCGAAACCGGTACTTGGCGAGGACTGGAAATTCCCAGGTGACGGTGTGAAACGGCGAGACGCTGTTGAGCGTGCCACCGCTTTCGACGGTTGCCCATGAGGAATGAAACTCCCTGAACATGCCATCGGTTTCGAGCGACCAATGCGGCGTGAAACGCATTTCGATAGACGCGCCGGCGAGGAAGTCCTTCGACGTGGAGAATATGCGCGTGCCAATGAAGTCACCGCCCCACTCTTCCGGTACGGTTTCCGTGCGATAGCCATCGGTGACCGCGGCTCCGCCGATCACACCGATGGAAAGAGTCTGTGAAAATGCCGCTGAGGAAAAGGTAAGTGCCGCCACAAGAATGCCGTGTCGAGTAACCATGTTCCGACTGGAGCACTTAACATGCCACGAGGTGAGCAGTCATACTCTACGACTTACAACGAAACATGCGTGAAATAGTCTCACAGACATGCCACACTGTCACGGCTTGTCCTTCAGAACCGCTTCTTAAAGAGTATGTCCATGCCGATCAGGCCGTTTTCGTCGCGCTGGGCCACTACGGACCATTGCTTGGCGAAGGCCCATTCCACGCTCATTACTTGCGGGTTACTGGTGGTGACATCGGTAATGTAAGTAAAGGTAATGTCCGGAGTAACTTGTTGCTCCAGAGTCACGCGCGCGGTGCCGTTGAATTCGGTGCCGGGTAAAGTGGGATCGATACGAAGGCGGCTGACGCCGAAGAAGCGCTGCAAGCGGCCGGTGACGGGGCTCGATATCGCTTCGCCCAACAACGCCGAGCCGGCGGACTGCTGCCAGGCGGGCGCGGCGGTGTTCTGGCCGGAAGAGAGAGACGCTGAATCGGTCGGCGTGCGGCCGGTAGCGAGCAGCGCCACAATCTCGCTGAATTGCAGCGGCGGGTCCGAGCGCGGCGTCAGGTTCAACTTACTCAGCGGGCCGGAGACGTTTAAAGTAACTTGAATGCCGCGGGCCTTGGTTTCGAGATCGATATCGAGCACCGGGTCTATGCTAACCGGATTGAAAAACGAAACCGATCCTTGCGAAATGGTGTATCGCGTACCGAAGAAGATCACCTGGCCATGGGTGACGTTGACGCGGCCCAACACGGCGGGACTGGTGTAAGTGCCGCGCAGGCGCAGGTTAGCTTCGACTTGCACGGCCTGCGCCAGCGCGCTCTGCACCTGCACATCGGGCGCGGTCGAGATCTGCACATCGTAACTGAGCCCGCCCAGCAGGCCCGGCCGTGCCGCTGGCGTGTGCGCGGGCTCCGACGATTGCGCCAGCAGCGAACTGAAATCCGATTGCGGGTTGAAGCCGGTGCGCAGCACGGTGATGGTACCGGAGAGAATGCTGCTGGCCGTGGTGCCGGTGAAGCGCAGGTCCGCGTTGGCCACCGTGCTGACGCCTTCCGGATAGCGCACGCGCACCTGGTGCGCGGTAGCGTGCAGGCGAAACACGATTGGCCCATCGCCGCCATACGCCGCAAAACCGCCGAGTTCGATCTTGCCGCCACCGGTTTCGCCGGTGAAGCTCTGGATGGAGGCGCGGTCGCCGCTGAAAAGCAGCACGCCGTTGGCGGCGGAGATTCCGTTCGAGACGTCGCTGATGTGGAACGACGCGCCCGCGAATTCCAGGCGTCCGGCAATCTGCGGCGCTGCCAGCGTCCCACGCACGGTGGCGTCGGCTTTCAACACTCCGGAAGCGGTGAGGCCGCGATCCAGATCGTGCACCAGGCTCAGATCCGCGCGGCCGTTCACACGCAGATCGAGCGGCTTTGTTTGACCCAGCGCCACGCGGCCGCTCACGCTGAAATCCGTGTTGCGCCCGGTGAACCGCGCCGCCGACACGGTAACGACCGAGCGCGCCATGCCGACCACGATATCGCCCGCGTTGCGCAGGGCGAAAGCTCCGGGCGCAAGACCAGTGGAGGTGGCCGGCGCGATTTCCAGGCGCGCGATGCGCAACTCCGCCGTCATTGCGCGCGGCATCAGCGCCGGACCCTCCACGCGCAGCGACGCTTCGGCCGCGCCGTTGAGACCGGCGAGCGATCCGGCCGGCGCCAGCCACGCGCGCAGTTGCGCCAAGTCCACCTTGCTCAAGTGGATGGTGGCGCTGCCCGGGTAATCGTCCACCAGGCGCCATTGGCCGTCGCCGACGATCGAGGATTGGGCGAAGTTCGATTCCAGGTGTGCCCGCAACGCGCCGCCATCGGTCTCCGCCGTAAGCCGCACGTCGCCGAGATCGCCGCCCGGCAATTGCAACTTCCTGCCGGCGGCCGTGGCGTGCAAATCGCGAATGCGGAATCCGGGTCGCCCGTTTTCGACGGGGACGATATCGATGGCGCCGCGCGCCTCGACTTCGGCGGTGCCCTTGGCGCCGGGCCGCGCGTCCTCGATCAGGCGCACCTGCTCGATCGGCATGGCGTTGGTAGAAATCTGAAACCGCAGCGCACCGGTGTCGAACCGGCCCGGCGGGTGGGCAAAGCTCGCCTCGCCGCGGATCTGTTTCGCCCCGGCGCGAATCTCGCCCGCGGAAAGCGCGAGCGTACCGGCGCGATAACGCGCGCGCCCGGTGATGCGGTCGAACGGCTCGCCTTCGATCTCGCCGCGCGCGCCATCGAGATCGGCCTGCACGATGGGATCGCCGACGACGCCGGTAATCGCCACCTTGGCGTTGAGGGTGCCGCTGGCCGCGGCCGGAGCGCCGGCCAGCGCGACCACCTCCGCGATGGGCGCGTCCTGCACGGTGGCGTTACCGTAAATGTCGCCGCGGTCTTCGGCTACCCAATCGCGCAGCGCGACGGCGAGCGAAAACTGGGCGCGCACCCGCTCCCGCACGAGCGTCGCGCGGTCGAGACGAACCATGTCGGGCGAAGCCGCGATGGTCGAATCGAACGAATCGAACGCGCGGCCCGCATAGGTGAACGCACCCGCCCGCAAGTGGCCCTGGATCGACGGATGCTCGATGTAGCCAGTCATTTTTCCATCGAACACGGCAGCGCTGCCGGCGAGCTTCACGGGCGTCGCCGCGGCTGCGGCGCCAAAAGCCGGCAGCAACTCGCCGAGATCGTGGCTATCCAGATGGACGCTGACTTCGCGGCCGACGGCGCCGGAGATCGCGACGCGCGAATGCGGCAGGCTGAGCCGCGACTGTCCGAAATCGAGGATGCCGCGCAACGCATCCCAATCCGCGGCAACCACGCCTTCGACCGGCGCGCCGGATGGAGCGGGTCCAATATCGAGCGCGGTCCGCAGATGAAATTCCTTCGGATGATGGAACGATCCTTGGAGTTCGAGAGAGCCGCCGGCCGTGCCGTCCCAGGGCAGCGGGGCGGGAATGACGAGGCTCGCCACGCGCCGCACGTCAAGGCCGGTCACCGTGCCATCCGCCGTGTATCGATCGAATGCGCGCAACCCGATGGAGCCGGCGAAGGTGCCGCCCAGCATCTCGATCGAGGCCCGATGCAGTTGCAGAAACAGGTCGGAAATGCGCAGCACGGCCGCGCCGATGGTCGCCTGGCTGGGCAGCGTCTGGCCGCTCAGTTCGGTTTGGCCAACCAGCCGGATCGGGCTCACGGCGACGCTGCGCAGGTCGGAAGTCAGCGGGCCGGAAGCCGTGAAGTTGTGCAAGCCGATGCTCGAATCGTGATACTCGAGGCCGGTACCGAGCAGATTGCCGGCGATCGAAACATCGCTGCCGCCGCGCCAGACGGCGCTGCCCTTCACCTCGACCGTGCCGCGATCGAGCAACTGAGTGATGAAAATGCGCTCGGCATCGCCGTTGTCCAGGTGGAGGCGAAAATCGAAACGGCCGTGGGGCGCGGCCAGGTTTTCGATCTTGCCGGCCAGGCTCAACCGCGTCTTGCCGGTCGAGAAGTTGAAGGAGCCGATACCGATTCGATTACGTTCCAGGACGAAAGCCGCGCCGATGGCGGCCTCGGTTCGCGCCACGCCGGGCGCGGCGAACGTAAGCGGCTCGATCGAAATCTCGCCGCGGTAGCGCGGACCGGCGCGTTCGTAATCGAGCGCCGCGCGCAGGTTGCGGCCCTCGGCGCCGAAGGGCACGCTCGAATTCGAATTCACCTGAAACTCGCCGCGCTGCACGCGGAAGCGGCCGATGGCGAGCGAGAGAATCGTGTCCATCGCGTTGCCGCGGGGGCCACGCGTTTTCGGTTGCGGCAGATTGGTGCGTCCGTCCGCGTCGACGATGAGAGCGATGCGCGGCGCGTCGACATCGAGAAAGCGAATCTCGATGTCGCGCTTCAGGAGCGAAACGATTTTCAGCCCCACCGCGATGGAAGCGGCGCGAGCGAGCGGCGGCTTGCCGGCCGGCTCGGTGCCGTGCAGAACCACGCCGTCGGCCTCGGCCCGCATGGCGCTCCAGTCGAACTTGAATGCGCCGATCTCGACGCGTCCGCCGGTGGAGTTCTCGATCGAAGTCACCAGCCAGGCGCGCGCCTTGCCGCGAAACCAATCGCTCCGCAACACCAGGATGCCGGCCAGCCCGCCCGCCAGCGACGCCGCGGCCACCCAGGCGCCCATCCGCACCAGGCGGCGCTTCATTGGAACGCCTCGTCGTGGTAGACGATTGGCGTGCGCAGGCGCGCCTCGCGCAGCCAGTTGTCCATTTCGCGGTCTTCGCGCTGGCCCGCCAGCGTGTCTTCGATCCGGTCGCGATAATCGTCGAGCGAAATCGTTTGTCCAGGCCCAGCCGCGCGCAGCTTCGGCGCGAGCACGGTGTCGAAGTACTTCTGGATCTCTTCCGCCGCGATTTGCACCGCCGGGCGAAAGCGCACGTCGATGAACTGCAGCAGCGTGCGCTGCCAGAGCAACTCGTCCCGGACGTCCTGGTCTCCGATGCGGGCGGCAGCCAACGCGCGGCGGTAATCGGCGTCGGCCGGGTAGTAGCGTTGCCGGAACGCGGCCAGCGTGGGTTCGATCTCGGCGGGCTGGGGCGTCGGGTAGCGGCTGTTCTCGAGCTCGCGACGCACCAGCGTCTGCTCGACCATGCGCTCGGCCGCGGCGCGTTTGCCCGCCGCGGTGAGATCCGGCGATTGCCCGTTGAGAAATGCCGTCACGCGAATTTCGCGTTCGATGTCGCTCGTGGTGATCGCGCGATTTGCCACCGTGACCGCGATGCGGTCGATGATGGCGCCTGAAGCGACGGTCGCGAAGGCCGCTAGTAGCGTCATGCGAACTCGCAACTGGAGCACGCCGGTCAAAACGTCTGTCCTATCGAAAAAAAGAATTGCAGATGACTCACGCTCTGCTGCGTGCACCGATTCGCGGCCGCCTGGCACGGGTTGACACCGGCCTTCACCAGATCCTGCTCGGTTCCCTTGAAGCCGTAAAAGCGCGGCGGGTTGAGGTCGTACGCCAAGTCCACGCGGAACGGGCCGACCGGCGTGCGGTAGCGAACGCCGAAGCCGGCGGCGTGTACCACGTAATCGAAATCGCCCAGGCCTTGCTGTTTCACGCGGAAGGAAAAATCGCTGGCGCCGGTGAACGTGTTGCCGAAATCGTGAAACAGCACGCCGCCGATATTCTCTCCGATCAGCGGAAACCGCAGCTCGGTCTGATTGAAGAACATCGCGTTGCCGCCGATGGGGAAGCCGGTTTCCAAATCGCGCGGTCCGGACTGGTCCTCCGGGAAGGCGCGGTCGGACGACGCTCCACCGCCGAAGAACCGCTCCGGCAACGGGACCGCATTCTCGTCGCCGCCGCGGTAATGGAACGCGGCGATGTTGCCGATCTCGGTCGAGCGCGCCAGCACCATCTTCGCGCCCAGCGGATAGTAGGTTGAGTTGCGCGCCAGCACGCGCACGAAGTTGCGCTCGGAGCCGAAAATGTGATCGGCGACATCCACGTTGACGGTATTGTAGACGCCCTTGCGCGGGTCCAGCGGATCGTCGCGCCGGTCCTGAATCAGGTTGAACGAAGTCAGGCCCAGCCGCACCGGTTGCGAGAGCAGCGGAATCAGCTCGGGCGAGATCTTCAACGTGGCCTGGTTCACGTCGACCGCGCGGTACGTGTAGCGATAGAGCAGCGTGAGCGACTTGTTCACGCGCTGTTTCAACTGCGTCGAGATCTCGTCGCGCTTAAAAGAGAACGTGCGGACGTCCTTCGAATTCTCGTAGCGCGCGGTGAAGGCGAGCGTCAGTTTGTCGTGGCCCTCGAAGCGCGGCCAATCGTAGTTGAGCGCCGCCTGCTGTTCGAGGGTGGAAAACCGCGTGCGCAGACTGATCGTGTGCGCGACGCCCCACAAATCGGAACGCGTGAGGCCGAGCGAAATGCGCGGCGAAAATCCGGTTTGCCCGGCCGGCGCATCCAGGCAATATTGGCAGCCGCCGATGCGCGCGAACTCGGCGCCCACGCCCACCGACAGCGAATAGCGCCGCGCTTCTTCGAGGTCGTAGACCACGTACTTCTCGTCCATGTCTCCATCCGGATTCTGAATCGCCATATCCACGCGCGAGAAGACGCCGAGGTCGTACAGCCGGCGCTGCGTCTCGCCCATCGCCGTAGGCGAGAGCGGATCGCCGGGATTGAGCAGCAGGTTGCGGTACACCAGACTGGGCCGGGTGTGCGCCAGGCCGCCGGGATTGAACAGCACCTGCCGCACGAACTCGCGGGCGCCTTCGCGGATGGTATAGCGCACGTCCAGGCGATTCGGCGCGGCGGCCTTGGCGCTCCACGCGAACGTAACATTGGGAAATCCGTTTTGATAATACTCGGCCAGAATCGCGTCGCGATCCACCGCGACGTTGAACTCGCTGAACGGCTGATTGGCCACCGAGCTGAGCAGCGGCAGAATCTTCGCACGGTCGATCTGCTCGATGCCGTCCACCGCCACGCTGTTGACGAACGTTTGCGGACCCTCGTCGATATCGATCCACACGGTCTGCTCTCCGGCGTGGCCCTGGGAGCGGTCGTCCAGCAGGTCGGTCACTTTGACGTCGCGGAATCCGTTCGATTGGTACAGGCTGACGATCGAATCCTCGTCGCGCCGCAGCAGGTCCGCGCTGAAGCGGCCGTGCGGAAATTGCAGCCAGGAGGCCGTGCGCAGAAACATGCGCTCGCGTATGTCGCTCGACAAGAAATAGTGGTTGCCGCGAATGCCGATGAAGACCAGCTTGTGCCGCGCGCCGAGGTCGATCAGGTAATCGATGGTGGCCTGATCGCCAGTCGCGTTCTGGTGTTTGAACGTGACCTCGGCGTCGAAGTAGCCCTGCGATTGAAAATGGTCGCGGAGGTTGTGGGCGCCCTCGGTGAGCAGGTCGGCATCCACCGAATGCTCCTCGAAAATCGGCACGAAGCGACCCAGGCTGCTCTCGGAGATGTTGGCGCCGATGGCGCGCAGGCGTATGCGCGGCCCGGCGTCGATCGCAAGCACCGGCGCCGCGCGATTGGCCGCCGCGTCGTACTTCACATCCTCGAGCGTTACCTTGGCTTCCAGCCGATGGTCCTTCGCGTACAACTCGCGCACGCCCTGGATCGCGTCGCGCAGCCGCGTCTGCGTCATCGGCTTCCAGGTGTGGATCAGCCAGCGCTGGAACCCGGCCGCGCGCGCGACGCTCGAGCGGTCGATTTGCAGGTTGCCGACGATCGTAGGCGGGGCGAACCGCGCGCGTGGGCCGCTATCGATATCGAAACGAATGTGCACCTGCTGATACTGGCTGTCCCACTCGAGAACGGGCCGCACGCTCGCGGCGAACAGCCCGTTCGATTCGAGCAGCTTCTTCTGCCCGGCCTCGGCCGCCGTCAGGCTGGCCTCCGTGTAGGGCGCCCCGAGATCGAGCAGCGCCGCGTTCTCAAGCTGCGCCGCGTTGGGCGGGCTGGAGACGCGTCCCGCCGACACCACGTGGCCGATGAACCAACTGTTCTTGGTCAGGAAACGGACCACCACGCCGTCCCGGTATGGCTCGGCGTCCACCTGAATATCGGCGTAGCGGCCGGTCGCATAGAGCCGCGCAATGCTCGCGCGCACGTCGGCCATCCGCAAGGGCTGGTCTCGTTTGAGCGGCAGGATGTGGTTGATTTCAACCGGTTCGAGTGGTTGTTCCACCGGTTCGAACTGGATGGCGGCGATTCGCTTGCCCTCCCACGCCGCATCCTGCCCCAGCAGCAAAACTGTTGGTGCGACAAGCGATAGCACGACGATGCGAGAGAAATTGGCGAACGGGCAGCGCACCAGAAACATGATAGCGTAGCGCTGTAACGCAAGTTTGTTACCATCCGGGTGGGGCATGCTTCAGCTTGCCCGTTCTCTTTCGCTACGTATGCCGCAACGAGATCCGATGCTTCCCTTCCCCGCCCCGGAACGCGGCGCCCCGAGGATGACCGCGGCCGAGCGCCAGCGCTACTCGCGGCAGATTCTGTTCGCGGGCATCGGCGAGGCCGGACAGGAGTCCTTGCTGCGCGCCCACGCCGTGATTGCCGGCTGCGGCGCGCTGGGTAGCTTTCACGCCGCGGCGCTGGCCCGCGCCGGTGTGGGCCGCCTCACGATCATCGATCGCGATTATGTCGAACCATCCAATCTCCATCGCCAGTGGCTGTTTGAAGAGGCCGATGCCGCTGAGATGTGCCCCAAGGCCGCCGCCGCCGCGCGCCGCTTGCAGGGGATCAATTCGTCGGTGGAAGTGCGCGGCGTGGTGGCGGATCTGACGGCGGATAACGCCGAGGAACTGCTGACTGGCGCGGATGTGATTCTCGATGGCACGGACAACTTCGAAACACGATACCTGATTAATGATTTTGCCGTCAGCCGCGCGATTCCGTGGATTTACGGCGCCGCGGTGGGCAGTTATGGCATCACTCTTCCGGTGATCCCTGGCCGCACAGCGTGCCTGCGCTGCATCTATCCCGACCCGCCCGCCGGCCCGCAGCCCACTTGCGAAACCGCCGGTGTGCTGAACGCAATCGTCTCCGCCGTGGCCTCGCTGCAAGTGGCCGATGCGCTGAAGATTCTCAGCGGCCACGCCGACCTGGTGCGCGCCCGCATTACTACCATCGACGTCTGGGACGGCGGCATTCGCCAGATCGACGCTCCGCAGCCCGACCCCGATTGCCCGACCTGCGCCCGGCGCGAGTTTCCGTACTTGGAAGAATCCGCGCGTCCGCCGGTGAGAATGTGCGGCCGCGACGCCGTGCAAGTCCGCGAACGCGAAGGCCCCATCGACTTACAACAGTTGCGCGAGAGATTAGAGCCATTGGGCGAGGTAAGATCGAGTGAGTTCGCCCTCCGCTTCTTAGTCCCGCCCTACGAACTAACCGTCTTCCCGGACGGCCGCGCCATCATTAAAGGGACCACGGACGAAGGCGTCGCGCGAAGTCTGTACGCGCGGTATGTGGGGTAAGTCCCCACCAGTTATGCCCGCTTCGTGGCGCCGGAAGTCATCTCGGCTTTCCCTTCTTAGTTCGCCCGCGCCACCGTGTGAATCGTGATCTCGACCTTGTCCTCGACGCGCAGAAACAAGGTGCTCGGGTTCTTCATTCCCCATTTCTGGTACGGCACGCTGAAATGCGCCGTGATGTCATAGACGCCGCCAGTTACGCGCACTTCGACCGGCGCGGTCAACTCGTGCTCTGCGCCGTGAATCGAAAACAATCCGTGAGCCTGCATCTGACTCATGCCAGAAAGGGCCAGCTTGCCTTCCACGCGGTCCGGCCGGAACACGACGTCCGGAAAGCGCTGGCTTTCGAGAATCTCTTTGTGCATCTTGTGATCGCGCGAGTCGTTGCCGGTCGCGCCCGTGCGCGCATCCACCAGCCAATCGCCCGAGGCTTTGCCGGTAGCGGGATCGAAATGAATCGAGCCGTGCCGGAACTGGAAGGAGCCATGCACGGTGTGCAGCGTGGCGCCCAGCGTGAACTCCACCTTCGATTGCGCGGGGTCCATTACGAGCGAAAGCTCCTGCGCGGCCAGCGGCGTAACGAGCCACAGAGCAAAACTTGTCAGAAGCAAGAGTGAGCGAAAATGTTTGATCATAGCGTCAACATGCGCCAGCCCAGGGCGAGCCCATTGGCGGCGGAATCGAAATAGGAAAGTTCGCCCACGTGGAGCGCCAACATGCGCGAAAGCAAGGCAGGCCGCGCGGCAAACGCATCGAGGACGCGGCTGCGCATGCGGGAATGGCCGTCGAGGAGCAGCATCAGCCTGGCCATCCACTCCGGCCGCCGGCCCAACCGGCGGTGCGCCGCGGCATATCGCGCGAGATCGCCCGCCGCCATCGCATCGGCCAGCGCCACGGCCTGCTGAAAGACCAGGCACAGCCCTTCGCCCGTGATCGCGTCCACCGATCCCGAAGCGTCGCCCACCAGAGCCACATTGCCGCGGTAGACGCGCGCCAGCCGCCGCGAGGCCGTAACGCCGCCGCGCTCACTCGATACCCGGACGGCACCGGCCAAGCGGCGCGCCAGTTCGGGGAAGCGCGGCAGCACATGATCGAGCCGCAGGCGATGGTCGCTCGAGATCAGCACCAGGCAGATCTCCTGGTCGCCGACCGGCGTCAGATAGAGCTGAAACCCGTCGCCCCAGTGCAGTTCCATGAAGTCGCTCCACGGCGCGATGCTGTAATGGCGGCGGAAACCATAGCGGCGGCTGTGACTCACGCATGCATCCAGGCCGGCCCAATGGCGCGCCGCCGAGTTGCCGCCATCGGCGCCGATAATCCAGCGCGCGCGCAGCAACTCGCCCGCGACACGCACGCCGCCGCCGTCGATCCCAGTGACGTCGGCGCCCCACATCATGCGCACACCGGCCTCGGCGGCGCGCTCCACCAGGAGTTCGTGTAGCACCGTGCGGCGAATCCCGAATCCGACGCCCTCCGGAAACGGAGCCTCCGCCGCCACATCCCGTTCGCAAAACCGGATACCGCGAAAGGGCCGCGCGCGAGCCCCTTCGAGCGGGATGCCCAGCACGCACGCGGCGGCCACGCCATCCGGCATGATGCCTTCGCCGCAGGCCTTGTCGATGGGCGGGCGCGCATGATCGGCCATCGTGACCGCGAAGCCGCAACGCCGCGCCGCGATGGCCGCCGCCAAGCCGGCTGGGCCGCCGCCGATGACGAAGACGTCGGTCGCGTGAGACAGTCCGGAGGTCATAGAGAACTGTAATCCGCTTTCGTCGATAGATGCCGGGAACAAGCGCCGGAACGCTCGAATCGGCAGGCCAGCGCCTGCCTCACTGGTGGTTGTGACGAGCGCTGCGAGAGCGCGGTTTCGGAAAGTTCACGAACGGCGGTGCATCGACCGGCGAACTTACTCGACGGCGCTGGCCATGCCGCCGGCGCCGCTGGAGGTGATCAGCGGCTGCAATCGCGCCAGTTCCTGCGCGTAAAGCGGATTGTGCGGATACTCGCGGACGAGTCCTTCGAGCAGCACCCGCGCGTGCCAGGTATCGTGATCGCGCAGCGCCGCCACCGCCAGCAGCAGCTTCGCGAACGGCGCCAGGTAGTGGCCCTTTTCGGCGGTTAGCCTCAGCTTGGCCAGGCCCACCGCCCGGTCGGTCTCACCGCCGGCCAGCCGCAGCAGCCAGCGCAAGGGCATCGCCTTCACGCTCAGCATGTAGTTCTCGACGCCGATGGCGATCCAGGCGTCGTACATCGCCGGGTGCGCCGCCAGCAGCCGTTCGGCCGTGATGCGGCTGGTCTTCATTTCCTGAAACGAAGCGGCGTAGCGTTTCTCGATCAACGCCATGTAATCGGAATGCAGACCGTTGGCCAGGATGAGGGCGAACTGGCAATCCGGATTGTTCGGATCGCGCGCGGCCAGCCGGCGGGCGGTATCGAGCGAGGCTTCGAACTTGCGCTTGGCCACCGCGTCGGGCACCAGCTTGTGATCGGTGATGAAGTGCTGTTCGTGGGTGAAGAATTCGGATTGCAGAATGTGCAGGCGGTCGAATTCGGCGAACAGATACGCCGCAGCGTCGGAGACCGGCCCCATGGGATCGTCGGGGTGGGTATTTTGCCAATCCCCAAAAGTGCGGTGGGCATCGGCGAATTGCAGGTCGTACATCTGCCGGTAACCCAATTCGAGGGGCGTTTCGGCGGCGGCAACGGCGGCCAGCGCGCAGAGGCAGCAAGCAAGGGTCAGGGTACGAAGCGGCATGGCGTCAAAAGGTCGGGCACGCGTGTGAATTCGAAGGTCACCTGCCGGCGCGTGCGAATCGATCTGCTTTCCGCTTCGCGTCTCGTGGCGAAGCTATCACCTGGCTGCATCTCCCGCCGAGATTCCACTGCATTTAGCTTACCATCTGGCGCGATGCAACCTGATATCAACCTGTCGCAACGCGGATCGCGGACTTGCGCCGAAACTGGATCGCTTGGACCCTCCGCGTAATCGCCAGTGCGGCTGGATGCGATGTGGGACCGTGTGATGATAGAAAAGTGCCGCTCCCAGCTACGAGGTCCACCGGTCGACAGCGGCGAAACCGGCCCCGGATCAGGGCGTGCGAGAAGGCCAATTAATCGTCGAAGATGAGTCTCCGCAAATGAAACAAGCCATCGTACTTGTAGCCACACTAATTGCATCGCCGCTTGCGTGGAGCGCGCCACCGAAGACGGTTCGCGTGGCCGTCTGCCAGATCCTGGTCATCGATAGCGACAGGGAGGGGAACTTCCGGCGCATCGAGTACGCGCTCGATCGGGCCGAGAGCGAACATGCGGACATCGCGGTCTTCCCGGAGTCGGCGATTCTCGGTTGGGAGAATCCCGAGGCGCATCGGCTCGCCGAAACGATCCCCGGGAAAGACAGCCTGCGCGTCGCCGCGCTTGCCCGCCAACACCAGCTCATGATTGCCATCGGCCTCGACGAAAAGGCCGGCGACCGGCTCTATGATTCGGCCATTCTGGTCGATAAGACGGGCGCGCTACTGTGGAAGCACCGCAAGACCAACGTGCTGCCAGAGTTGATGACGCCGCCTTACTCCGAAGGCACGCCCGATGGCATTGGCGTGGTCGAAACCGAGTTCGGCCGCATCGCCGTTCTCATTTGCGCCGACACTTTTGTCGACGCCCACTTCAAGCGCATCCAGAGTCTGAAGCCGGACCTGCTGCTGGTGCCCTACGGTTGGGCCGCGCCGAACGAAGAGTGGCCCGCCCACTCCAAGACGCTGGAGGCAATCGTGCGCCGCCGCTCGGCCCAGTTGCAGTGCCCCATGGTCGGAGTCGACCTGGTCGGTGAGATGACCCACGGCCCATGGAAGGGCCAAACCTATGGCGGATCGAGTTTCGTGGCCGACGGTTCGGGCGAGATCCTGCTGACCCTGCGCGACCGCGACACCGACCTGCGCGTCATCGAGCTGCAGATAGGACGCAAGTGAGACGGCGAAAGAGTCAGCGGTGGTGGGGAAGGCTCCGGGATGGATGTGATGCGGCAGCTTGGCGCGGGACGACCGATGCTCCAGCTAGTGCGTAACCCGGTATGTCAGCGGCCGACGGCACCTAACAACAACCTAATAGTCGTCCCGGCATCCGAAACAGACCGGCGCCAGCCCGTCATGAAACGGGCCCAAATCATAGTCGAACTGCGGCTGAATGACGAACCTGCCAGTCTTGTCGATGTAGCCCCAACACCTTCCATCGTTGCAGTTGCTCTTCCCGGCCGCGGCGAGACCTTCCGAGAAGGGCCTCGCCCCGTCGCAGTTTGGTCGCAAGACTATCTTGCCAGTCGTATCGATGAAGACGGTTTTTCCACCTATCGTGGCGCTGGCCCAGCCCTCCCCGAACTCTCCACCGACGCCCGGTGTCGGGCCCGCAATCACAATGTCGCCCTGCCGGTTCACGTACCCGCGATCAGTTGCCGCCAAGCCGTCCGAGAAAGGCGTTCCCCAACGGAAACGGGCGTCGGACACAAACCTGCCATCATGGTCGACCAGCCGAGTGGTTTCCTGGTTGTAGTCGACGAGCTTTCCGCCTATAAGGAGCGACCATTCCGAGACCCACGCCCGGCCCTCCGAGAACGGAGCGACAGACTCCCACTGCGATTGTGGTCCGATGACATAGTCACCAGCCTTGTTAATGTAGCCGTAGCTCGGGCGCTCCGGCAGCCACGGAAATCTGCACGGCCCGGTGCAGACCGCGGCCACCCCTTCCGAAAAGGAGCCGGCCCAATCGAACTTCGGAGCTATGACGTACCTTCCCGTTCGATCGATGAATCCAAATCTCGCGGACTTGCTGAAGTACCCTCCATTCATCACCGGTGCGAGCCCTTCCGAAAACTCCCCCGCCGCTTCATACTCTCCGCCTTCGCCGAACTGGGGCGGTATGACCCACTTGCCGTCTTGATCGATATAGCCCCAGCGGCCGTGAAGCGAAACCGCTGCCAGCCCCCCGGAGAATGGCTTGGCTTCCTGCCCCAGCCCCAACCGGATACGGACCCGTCCAGCTCTGTCGATGAACGCGAGGTGCGTGGGGTGGTATCGGCACCCCGCAATCACGGCGCACAGCAGCATCGAACCGAAGACGCAGACAACCGGGCTTGAAAGTCTCATTCAGCGCCTTGTCACATCATTACACGCCTGTCCGACCACGGACACTGCCCCACTGCCAACCTCGCGGCCCCGTCGGCATTACCGCCGCTCCTCGATTCGGGCGCTTGGCCTTGCGCTTCTCGGCTTGGTATCCTACTGTAGTAAGATACTTTGTATGCCACGCGGCAACCCATCACCGAAGCTTGCGATTACGGTAGACCCTGGAGTTTATGCGAAGATCCTCGCCGCGGCCGAGCGCGACCGGGTGAGCATATCCGCCTGGATGACCAACGCGGCCCGCGAAGCACTGCAGCGACGGGCTGGCTTGGCCGCCGTCGCCGAGTGGGAGAAGCGTCGCGGATCGTTCAGCGCGGAAGAGATGATTGAGGCTCGCCGCAACGTGCGCGCACAACTGCAAACGCCGCGAAAGGTCCGGCGTCCGGCGTGAGCGCGGTCGTCTACGACGCTGCCGTACTCGTGGCGGCGGACAGGAACGATAGGCGGGCTTGGGCGGAACATAAGGCGCGTTTGGAGTTTGGCATTGTTCCGTTGGTTCCCGCGCCCGTCGTCGCCCAGGTCAGCCGGTCGCCACAACAAGCCCAACTCCGGCGCTTCCTGACCGGGTGCGCGGTCGTTCCTCTTGGCGAGAGCGAGGCTCACGAAGCAGGGCGTCTGCTGGGTAGGACCAGAACGGCGGACGTGGTTGACGCCGTCGTTGTGACGGTAGCCGTTCGCCAGCGAGCGATAATTCTCACCAGCGACCCGGATGACATTAGACGGCTTGTCGGCGCTTCTGGCCGCGAGGTCTCTGTCATCGCCATCTGAATGAGCGATGGTCGCCAAACCGATTCCGGGTGTCGATGTGGCGCACGCACTCGTGCGTGCCGTGTCGAGACCCTTCTCGACACCTGTTTTCCTGGGCACCGGACTTCATCCACGGCCGCCGCACAGACTGTATTATTCGTCACGCTGAATGCAGAAGCTGCACATGGAGGTGCGAGACTTGCCGTCGCCCCCGCCCAAATGCCCTTGTGCCTGATCATTCGGGACAGTGGTCCGCTGAATGCTCTAAACTGCGCGGGATTCAATTAAACCCACATTGGGAGGAAACATGAAATTTACTACCGTAGCTGTCCTGTCGATCTTTGTCGGCTGTCTGAGTGCGCAAACGGACCAGGCCGAGACTAAAACCACGACGACCACCACCACGGTGAACTTGGCCGGCACACTGGTCGACCAAGGCTGTTATACCACCCACACCCAGCAGAAAGAAACGAATGGCGATCAGACATCCAGTCAAACCGTCGTAACTACGAAGTCCGTAACGGAGTGTCCGACAACCACCACAACGACTTCCTTCGGTCTGCTGACTCCTGAAGGTAAGATGGTCCGCTTCGACGATGCGAGCAACACCAGGGTCATCGAGATGATGAAATCCAACAAGGTTTGGAGCAGCGACATTAAGGGACATAAGCCCGTCAAGGTCCATGTCGTGGCGATGCCCAACGGGGAAGTAATGGTAATCAAGGAGATCAAGTAGTAGAGAAACGGTACGAACAACGTTGGCGGAGTAATCACCAATGTGCCGACCCGCCGAGGCGCTCAAACCTTGACCTCGGCGGTAGGGTCCGAAGAAGTTCACGGCTGATAACCGCCCGACCGAGTGCAAACGATCACTCAAAGCGAGCGTGTCGACACATCGGTCATGAGTGGCCGCCAAGCGCGTACCAAAGCTCGCCAGCAGTGGCTGCGATGGGATCGGGGCCTCCGCGGAAAGTGGCGACGCTCTCGTGAAATCTCGATATGGGAACCTCGACCGGATTACCCGCCAAACGCCTTAGCGTCTGCAAATCCAGGTTGACGGATAATCGCCAAACCGACGACTGCCCCGACCGGTTTTGCGGTCTGCCCCACATTCGTGCCTCGCACGCTCGCGAATCAGCCTTACCACAGATAGTCTTTGATGATGTCGCGCTTTTCGTGGCCGTCCAACACGTGGACGACGCGGATCTTCTTGAGCGAGACGGGCGAAAGCTGGCCGATGGGGATGTAGACGATGGTGCGGCCGACGCGCGAGGCGATGGTTTTGAAAATCGTGCGCGGCGGTTTGGCGGCCACATAGACGACGTAATGATGGATCGAATAATCGAGAGCGGCCAGCAGCAGGCGCTCGGATTTCGATTCGGCATATTCGTAATCGACGTCGCGCCAGACGTCGTACATGCGGTGCGGCGGGAGGCTCATCAGGAAGCCGCCGTATTCGGCGCGGCCAATGCCGGGGCCGACCAGGTTGTCGAACGGGAAGGTCGAGTAGAACGCCATGTCCGATTCGTTCTGGCTCTCGCCGGTCCAGGTGGTCATATAAGGATAGCGATTGTCGCGATCCTCGTCGAAGATGACGACCACCGAGCCGACCTCGCCGCGCAACTTCTGGAACTGGCGCACGTAGATGCGGTGTTCATACCACTTGCGAATGGTCTCGCGCATGTCGATGCCGTCCAGCACGGACGTGGTAAACGGCTCGACGCGCACGCGATCTTCCGAAAGCAGGTTCTTGCCTTTTTGTTTCAGGAAGCGGCCGTAGTCCTCCACCACGAGGTCCTCGGGCGGATAGGAGCAGATGCCGGTTCCGTCCACCTGACTGGCCCATTCGCCGGGGAATTTCTCCTTCTTGCGCTGCCGCAAGCCGAACGGGCGCAGGCGGCGCTTGGTACTCGGCAGGCGCCGGTGCAGCCGGATGCGCCGCGTATCGCGCCACATCTGGTCGCCCGCAATGCGCACGGTGAGCAGCGGCGATTCCTCGCTCTGCGGCGGATACTTGCCGCCGGCTTCCCAAACGTCCCAGGCGTAATTATCGTCCACCACGCCGCGCGCGGCTACCGCCATATCGAAAATGCCGGCGCACAATTCGTGGGCGGCCAACGCCAGGTTGCGTGTGTAGCGCGCCAGCAGGCGGCGCTGCCAGTGGGCGATGCGCTCACCGGTGGACGCTTCGTATTCCTTCTCCGCCGCCAGCAGCACGGCCAACTGGGCGTGGCGCCGGTCGATCAGGTTGTGGTCCGCCATCGCCGCGCGGTAGTTCTCATAGCGCCATTGGAGCTGCGGATATTCGACCGCAATTTCGCCGAGCGAATCCGGATGGGGATTCAGCAGCTCGATGTCGTCGTGGCGAACCGTCGCGAGTGGCTGCGCCTGCGGCTCTTCCATCGCGTCCAGGAGCGGGTCGAGCAGGTTGAGCGAGACGACCACGAACACGCTCGCCGTCAGGTCGGCGCCCTGCAACTTCCAGGCGATTCCGGCGGCGTGGCGCGCGATCTCCTCCGAGCGCGGTTGCGGATAGACGCGATAGGCTTCGACGTAGCGGTCCATGCCGATCGCGCGAATCGCGTATGGGTCCGGGTAAGCGTCGGGCAGGTGCGGACGCTCGCCAGATTCCGGATCGACGAAGAGAATCTCCGCGCCGACCTCCAGGCCGGTGCGAGTGGCTTCGGTAAACGGGTCGGCCGGCTCGACCAGCACGTAAGTGGCGTCGTCGTTCTCGGGATAGAAGATCAGCGACATCAGCGGCAGGCGCTCGACGGCGCGCAACCACTCGGGCTGCAAGCTGACCGGGAGTTCGAGCGCGACTACCTGCGGGCGCTCGCGCAGGATGGCCTGCCGCACCTCGATCGCAAATTCGAGCCGCCCCGGCGCCACCGGGAAATAGGTGAACCGGCCGCGCCGCAGGCTGGCGGCTTCAGGAATCGGCTGGCCGT
>PMKM01000044.1 GCA_003157745.1 Bryobacterales bacterium
ACCTGCGGGAAATTCGCCCGCACGTAACGGGCGCTGTCGTCGGTCGATCCGTTATCGACCACCACGATCTCGTTGGCCGGGTTGCCCGCCAGCGCGGCCACCACCGACGGCAGATACTTTTCGAGCAGCTCGCGGCCGTTCCAATTGGGGATGACCACGCTGGCGGCGGTGGGCCCGGCTTCGCGCGGCGCCGGCCCCGCCGGTGCTTTGCGCGTCCCGCGCAGCAGGAACGAAAGCGCGTCGGCAACCAGCAGCGCGGCGAGGCTCACCGCCACCAGCAGCGGCGAGAGGATCAGCAGCGGCAGCGCGCGCAACAGACGTTTCAGGAAGAGCATGTCAACTGGCGGGCGTGCCTGGGCCCAGGCCGACCTTCCTGCCCAGCTTCACCCAGCGCGACGCCTGGTACAGCGCCAACTGGCCGGAGACGGCGGCCAGTTCCGCGCGCAATCCCGTGGCTTCGGCCTCGAGTCGCTGCGCCCAGGCCGTGCGGTTCTCGAGTTCGGCTTCGGCCGCGTGCAGCAGATCGACAGCGCGTTTCTTTTCGGCGATCTCCTTTTCGAGCGCGGCGTCGATGCTGCGCGCCCATTCGATCTTCTGCGTGAGTTCCTCTTCCACTTGGCGAATCTGCGCCTGGGCGTTGGCCTGCTCGCGGGCAAGTTCCTCTTCCACTTGGCGAATCTGCGCCTGCGCGTTGGCCTGCTCCTGGGCCAGCGCCTCTTCGGACTGGCGGACCTGCGCCTGCGCGTCGGCCTGCTGCCGCGCCAACTCCTGCTCGTATTGGTGAATCTGCGCCTGCGCGCCGGCCTGCTGGCGGGCGAGTTCCTGCTCGGAAGCGAGAATCTGCGCCTGGGCGCTGGCCTGTTCGCGAGCGAGTTCCTCTTCGACCTCGCGAATGCGCGCCTGGGCGTTATCCTGCTCGCTCGAGAGTTCGCGCTGCAACTCGTCCACGCGCTTGCGGCGCTCGGCCAGCTCTTCGTTGATCGTGTCGGCCCACTGGTTGCTCTGCTCCAGTTCGCCCTCGAGCTTGCGGTGTTCGAGTTCGAATTGGGCGAGATCCCGCTGCGCCTGTTCGAGCCACTCGTCCTTTTGGGTGAGTTCGCCGTCGAGCAGGCCGATGTGGCGTTCCCGCTCGCGCAGCACGTTGCCGGCGCGGGGTACGTAGACGAAGGTCGGGTTGCCGATCTGCGTGCGGTGGGCGCAAACGGCGAGGAAGAAGTGCGATTCGTCCGGCGCCGCATCGCCGGTATCGACGCGGGTTTCCACCGTTTCCCCGGGCTTGAGCGGTTGAAACGCGACGCCCTCGATGTGGTTTTCAAGGAAGAGCGTCACGTGCGGGAAAACGTCTTCGAGCGCGCCGCGGAATTCCGCGAAATCGAATTCGTGAACGTGAAACGGGTTGGCGCCATGCACGCCCCGCGATTCGGTGTAGTACAACTTGTTCGGCGTCGAGACGATCAACTGGCCGCCGGGCGCGATCACGCGGCGCGCTTCGAGCAGAAACTCGCGCCACGTTTCGAGATGTTCGATCACCTCGAAGGCCACCACCAGGTCGAAGGTTTCGTCCGCATGCGGCAGCCGCTCGCAGGAGGCCTGCTCGAAGGCGAGGCTGGGCAGTTGATAGTGGGAGCGCGCGAAATCGACCGCCGCCGCGGCCACGTCCGCGCCGGTCACCGAAGCGGCCTGGCCGGCCAGTTCGGCCGTGCCGTAGCCGGCGCCGCAGCCGGCGTCGAGCACGCGCTTGCCGTGCGCCAGGCGTGCCGCGAAGGCGTAGCGCGCCATGTGCTCGTTGAGCAGATCCACGTCCACCTCGCCCGGAATCAGACGTTCGCCGGTAAACTCAGCCAAGGTTTTGCTCCATTTCGGGCGCCAGGCGCGCGTTGATTTCCACGCGGCAGGGCAGATGCACGTAGCCGTAGATCTGGCCCTCGGTGCGGCTCATTTGCAGGGCGATGGCGTTGTCGATCCAATCGCACATGGCATACCCGGTCAGCGGGCCATCGGCGATGGCCGGGGAAAAAGAAAACGCAGCGGGGTACAGCTCGGGCAGATCGAGGTGAAAATCCACCGTCACCGTATCGCCCGCGCGCAGCGGCGGCATGGGCGTGCCTTCGCGCGCCGTGTTGGTGCCGGCGAAATCCATCCCCAACTGGTTGCGCAGCATGAAGCCGACCATCGGCATCCCAATCGCCTCTTTCGCGCGCGCGCTGATGCGCACCACGATGCGCGAACTGGGCTCGAGCACCTGGAGCGGGCGGCCCTGCTCGTCGAGCACGGCAATGCCAAGGATCTCGGCGCGGCCATCGCCGAAGCGGTGGTCGATGTTGGGGATGGTCTCGACCAGTTCGGGCGCGCGAATGGCGGCGGCCGGCGCGGCCAGCTCGACGGGCCCGGCTGCGTGCAGGTAGCTCGTATCCTTTTCCGTCATGGCGGCGAGATAGTGCGAGACCACCGTGCCCGGATCGCCGATTTCCGCGATCCGTCCGCGGTCGAGCCACAGCGCCCGGTCGCCGATCGCCTTCACTTCGCCCACCGCATGCGTCACGAATAAAATGGTGACGCCGCGCGCCCGCAGTTCGTGCACCTTGCGCATGCAGCGCTGCCGGAAATAGATGTCGCCCACCGCCAGCGCCTCATCCACCAGCAGGACTTCGGGATCGACGTGAATGGCCACCGCGAAGGCCAGCCGCACCACCATGCCGCTCGAGTAGGTCTTAACCGGCTGGCGGATGAACTCGCCGATTTCGGCGAAGGCTTCGATGTCGGCATAGCGCTCGTCGATCTGCCGCGTGGTGAGGCCGAGGATGGATCCGTTCAAATACACGTTGTCGCGTCCGCTGAACTCCGGGTTGAAACCGGCGCCCAGTTCGAGCAGCGCC
>PMKM01000072.1 GCA_003157745.1 Bryobacterales bacterium
GCCGACCGGATCGAGGCCATAAGTTACGCTGCCGGTCTTCGAGTTCGGATCGGCGGTGATGTTTTCGTTGGTCAGGCGGTAAATGTTGTCGTAATTCCAAGCGACGATTCGGGGATTGGGCTTCGAAGCCAGTTGTTCGGTCACTCCCGTGCGGTTGCCGGTGGGACTTAGCGTGTAGCTATAACTCGCCTTAGCCGCGTTCATGGCGGTGATGCGGTTCAAAATATCGTAAGTGAACTGGCTTTCTAAACCGTTTGGATAAACTAGTCGAGCCGACGCAGTTTCGTCGTAAGCATGCCCGCATCCCAGTCGCAACATTGGGCTTAAAGTGCTCGACCCCCTGGTGCGGGTTGCCGAAAAACCGCGAGACCCCCAGACGCGAGTTTTCGCCTGCGGAGGCACCTCGCCGGGAGAGCCGATGTTTTCTTTAGCCGCCTGCACGGAAACCCCATTGTACGTGGTGGCGCACCCGAGCAGGAGCCCCCTTTCCCTCATCTCAAGGATGTCTTCGCAGCGGCCCGCAGCGGTCAAGGGCGCGCCTGGGTTTGGCGCGGCGAAGCGCACCCTTGACGGCGAGGACCGCTGTGGAAGCTGGGGAGGGAGGGGAAGGGGGGCGCGTCGTCAGATCTGGAGGATAGCCAGGTTGGGAATCATCTGGAAGTGGCGCAGGTTCCGGGTACCGACACTGTAGCCGAAGTGAAGAGCTGTGGCGCCGATGAGCAGGTCCGCAAACGGAATCGTGCGGCCGAGCTGCCGCGCCTCGGCATCGACCTTCGCCGCGATTTGGGCCATGTCCCTGGTGAACGGCTCCACCGGGATCGCCGCGAAAACGGTGTCCAGGTAGTTCCGACGGGTCCGCGCCTGCTCCGCCGTTTTGGCGCGATGCAGTCCGTGCTCCAGTTCGATCACGGTAATGGATGAGAGCACGATCTCGGTTTCTCCGTGCTCCTGTTCGAGTGTCTCAAGCAAGCTGCTTACCGGTCTGGCGTCACGCTCGGCGGCGATCAGCACCCCGGAGTCGAGGACTAATCCCATGCCGGCGGATTCAACGGCTCGCGGTGGGCATCGATGGCCGCTTGCACGTCGCCAGCGAAGTCAGCGTCCGGCACCGGCGCGTAGCCGAGTTTGGCTTCGTACGCCTTCGCCAGCACGATGCATTCACTCAGCCTGCGTCCCGGACCCTGCGGCGTCTTAATGACTGCCACGGGACGATGGTCCTGCTCCACGATCACCTCGACGCCTTCCTGGACCTGGGCCAGCACGGCGTGGATATCGCGGGCGAGTTCAGCTTCCGTAATGCGGACCGTTGCCATCACTTCGATCATAGCGTTTCTTTCCTCTCGCTGGCTTCGGCACCCGACCGCCAAGCGCGGACCATGGCCTCGAACTGCTTTCCGTAGCCCATGCTGTCGGGATACTGCCGGCATGCGGCCAGCAGTGCGAACACCCGCAGCATGTCCAACGCGATGGCCGTATCCACTCCCCATAGGTCCGTAAGGTCGAAGCCGCCACACTCGCCGGCATTCCACCAGGCCNNAGCAGGAAGTTCGCCACCTTGCGGCTCTGCCCCGTATCGCCGCGGGCGATGTCGAGCAGGCGCTCCAGGGCGGCCCGTCCGTCACTCATCGCCTTCCTCCGCTTCGGCGTCAAGCGTGGCCAGCAACTCAGCCTCGGCCTCGGCGCGTTTCAAGTGCGCCGCTGGATGCGTCGCCGAATAGACTTGCTTCAGGTGGTTGATGGCGACGTGCTCGTACAACTCCGTGGTGGTGATCTTCACGTGACCGAGCAGTTCCTGAATCACCTTGGTGTCGGCGCCGTTCTCCAGCATCAACGTCGCCACCGTGTGGCGGAACAGGTGGCAGCCGCCCACCTTGCCGATTTCGGAAGCGATCAGATAGCGCCGCACCAACGCCGTAAGTTGCGGGCGTTCGTAGGGCTCGCCCATGTCATTGAGGAACAGGGTACCGTCGTCGGTGCCGGTAGCGAGTTCGGCGCGTGCCTCTCCGGTGTACTTACCGATCCACGCCAGCGCCCGCTCGCCGATGGGGATGGTGCGATCCTTTTTGCCCTTGCCCTGGCGAATCATCACCGTGCCGCGTTCATTGTCGGGATCGTAGATTTTCAGGTTCGCCAGTTCCATGCGTCGCATGGCGGTCGCGTAGAACGTCTCCAGGATGGCGCGATCGCGCAACCCTTCCGGGTTGCCGGTGTCGGGCTGCTGCAGTACCTGCTCGACTTCTCTGGCCGTGAGCACGAACTTGGGCAGGCGCTGCTCGATGCGCGGCAGCACCAGTTCGGAGGCCGGATTGTGCAGCAGATAGTTGTGCCGCGTCAGCCATTGGAAAAATCCCTTCAGCGCCGTCAAGCGCGTGGTTTGCGTGCGGAAGCCCAGCGGCTGGCCGTTGGCCTTGCGGTAGTGAAACAGCCAGCGCTGATAGCGCTCCAGCATCGGCCGCGTGATCTCGGTGGGAGACTCCAGGCCGCGCTCGCGGCACCAGTCGTGAAAATATCTGAGGTAGTCGCGGCGGGCC
>PMKM01000237.1:0-4376 GCA_003157745.1 Bryobacterales bacterium
GCCTATTTAAGTGGCATTGGGCTGGACAGCCTGCGCCACGAGCTTCAGTAGACGCTATTGGTTTCAGCCTCCCGCGATCGCTCCGACGATCAGCATTGGCTCGGCGCCGGTGGCGACTGACGCGGGGAGCGGGGAGTCCGGAGGCTCGTGAGAGAGGTCTTCGGAATTGGCGAAGAAACGGACAAAGGGGCGGCGCTGGCCGGTGAGCTGATCGCGAAGAGTGCCGGACAACATTGGGTAGCGGGATTCGAGTGCGTCGAGGACCGAGCGCTGGGTGACTCGGCCCTCGACGGCGAGCTGCACTTCGCCGGTGACACGTGCCAGGGTTCGTAAGTGCGCAGGCAGCTCGACGCGGATCACTGGAGTGTCTGCACCTCGACGGAGAGGACGGCGGGAAGATCGCGCACGATGGGCGCCCAACTGTCTCCGGCGTTGGCAGACGCGTAGACCTGGCCGCCGGTGGTGCCGAAATAGACTCCGCACTCATCGAGCGAATCGACGGCCATGGCGTCGCGCAGCACGTTGACGTAACAGTCGCGCTGCGGGAGGCCTTTCGAAAGCGGCTCCCAAACGTTACCGCCGGTGCAGCTGCGGTAGACGCGCAGTTGGCCATCGGGCGGATAGTGTTCGGAATCACTCTTGATGGGAACCACGAAAACGGTGTCGGGTTCGTGGGCGTGAACGTCAATGACAAAGCCAAAATCGGTTGGGAGATCGCCGCTGACTTCGTGCCAGGAATCGCCCGCGTCGTCGCTGCGCATCACGTCCCAGTGTTTCTGCATGAACAGAACGTTGGGGCGCGAGCGGTGCATGGCGATGCGGTGAACGCAGTGGCCGACTTCGGCTTCGGGGTCGGGGATGTGTTGCGAACGGAGACCGCGATTGATGGGCTGCCAGGTGGCGCCCGAATCGTCAGTGCGGAATGCGCCAGCGGCGGAGATGGCGATGACGATGCGGCCGTTGCCACCGGGATCGAGAAGAATGGTGTGCAGTCCCATGCCGCCGGCGCCCGGCTGCCAGCGCGATCCGGAGCCGTGGGCACGGAGCCCGGAGAGCTCCTGCCACGTCTGGGCGCCGTCGGTCGAACGGAACAGAGCCGCGTCCTCGACGCCGGCGTAGACGGTGTCGGCATCGGTGAGCGAGGGCTCGAGATGCCAGACACGCTTGAACTCCCACGGGTGCGGCGTGCCGTCATACCACTGGTGAGTGCCGGGAACGCCGTCATAGGCGAACTTATTGCCTACCGGCTCCCAGGTTTTGCCGCCGTCGTTCGAACGCTGGACCAACTGTCCGAACCAACCGCTGGTTTGCGACGCGTACAGCCGATTCGGATCCACGGGCGAACCCTTGACATGGTATATGTCCCAACCGGCAAAGTGTGGACCACTTACCTCCCACTTATCGCGTTTGCCATCCGAAGTCAGTACGAACGCTCCCTTGTGTGTGCCAACCAATACACGTACTCCACTCATCTTTCCCCCCCTTTTGTTCTTCGATAGTTTCACCGACGTCAATGGGACTTGAGTCCTCTGCCGCGATAGCCGGTTCCATGGAAGAACCGCTCCCTGTGGTCGCGGCTCCGTTCGGAGTCGTGCCCGGATCTATCCCGTGCAGCCGTCCGCCGAAGGTGGAGGCCGCGCATGCACGGCCTCCACCGGAGTGCAGTTAGTGGGCGTGGGCCGCAGCAGGAGCCGACGAATGGAGTCCGAGCATATTGCCCTCGGAGTCTTTCATCATTGCCCAGCCGCCCCACGACTCCGTACGCGGAGGCTCCGCGAATTCGATGCCCAGCTTCCGAAATTCATTATGGGCCTGGTAGACGTCGTCGACCTCAATGATGGCGCCGGTGAAGCCACCGGCTGATCCAGACATCTTGGGAAAGTTCTTCGACAGCGTGAACGCGGTTTGCGCGCCGGGAGGAGCGACAGTCACCCAGCGGAGGCCGTCGCCCATCGGCGCGTCCATCGTCTTTTCCCATCCGAGCTTATTCGTATAGAAATCGATCGCGCGATCGACATCGTTGACGTAGAGAGTTACTACCGAGATATGCACTTGATTCCCCTCCTTTGTAAGTTTGCGGACAATTCGGCGGTGCTAATTCTTCGAAAAGTTCGGGTCGGCCTTCACTTCGAGAATCTGCTTGGTGTGCCGCTCGCTGTGGGCGGCGATAAACAGTGTCCATTCGTAGGCGTCCCAGGGCTGGCCGAACGGACTGTTTTCGACGTGGTCGCGTAAGTCAGGGGTCGAAGCGAGAAAACCGGTCATGTCGGCACGAGTCTTGAGGAAATGATCGAGGCTCTCGGCCGGAGTCCAGGTGCTGGTGGGTACCAACTCGGCGGGCGCTTTGGCTTTGTGACTCCGGTCCGGAATCATGGCCAGGATGGCGGCGTCGGTTTTCGCGGTGTCGCGGCCGACGGGTCCCGCAGGCGCCTTCGCTACCGTTTCGGTGAGATGGTGGAAAAGAAACTCTTCGGACTTGGCGATGTGTTCGAGTGTCTCCGCCACCGACCAGCGGTCGGGCGCCGATTTGAACTTCCACTGCGCATCCGAGAGCCCCTTGACGGCCGCAACTACGCCGTCGCGGGTCTGGTCGAGATACTGGACGCCGCGTTCGCGATCCGCCTGAGTCAGTCCCTGGCCAAATGCCAACGTGCCCAAGAACAGCAGGGCGCCCGAAAGTACCGATGTGCTTTTCACGTTCGTCTCCTCCTTAGTCGTCTCTCTGGTTGAGTTAGTGCCGTATTACAACCTGGGTCTTCCGCGAACTTCGGTAAGAGTGGAGTCGAATCGCGTTCCAGCCATCGGCGCCGGGTTTCGGCGAGGACGGCCGCGCGATTCTTCTCCATCTCCCCGATCAGTGCGCGCGGCGCCCAAGTCGGTTCGTGCCGCGCCCCCCAGATCAGCATCTCCAAAAGTACCGGCGCCAGATCAATCCCCTTTTCCGTCAGCCGGTAAATTACCCTTCTTTTATCCGTCTCGTCCGCTTCCGTAGTGACGATTCCGGCGGCTGCGAGTTTCCGCAGACGGGCGGCCAGGATGTTGCTGGCAATCTTTTCGCCCGATTCCTGGAAGTCCCTAAACGTGCGGAGCCCGCGCACCATCAGATCGCGCACGATCAACAGCGACCAACGATCTCCCAACAGCTCGAGAGAGACGCTCACCGGGCAGCCAGACCGCCGTTTTTCCTTCGGCTTCCCAGGCACTTTTGAGACACGATATCCGAGTCGCTTGCAAACGGCAAGTTAAATATTTGGCGGGATGTATCGCCGAATACCATTGACAGCGGCCGGTATTTCTGTAAAAATCAAGTTGGCGAACAAAAGGCGAAATAATGGGCGCTGCGGTGTTGCGGAAACAGTTCGAATCGCTGCTGGGCGGGCACCTCGGGTGGCAGGCGAAAGCGGCGGCCGAGACGGTGGCGAGCGGCATCGCGGAAATCGACCGGGCGACGGGCGGGCTACCGCGCGGATCGCTGACGGAGATTTTCGGCGCGCCCTCGTCCGGTCGCGCCAGTTTGCTGATTTCGATTCTGGCGGAGGCTAGTGGGCGGCAGGAATTCTGCGCGCTGGTGGACGCCGAAGATGGGTTCGATCCGGTTTCGGCCGCGGCGGCCGGGGTGGAGTTGGGGCGGCTGGTGTGGATTCGCTGTGTCCACAACGCCGAGCACGCGCTTCGTGCGGCGGACCTGTTGGTGCAAGGCGGTGGTTTCGGCGTGGTGGCGCTCGACCTGGGCGATACGGCGGCCGCACGCCGTATTTCGCTCACTTCCTGGTTCCGTTTGCGGCGCGCGGTGGAGCACACGCCGACCGTGCTGGTTGCGATCGGGCGCGAATCGAACGCCAAGACCTGCGCCAGCCTGATGCTGGAATTATCGCGGGAGCGCGCGCGCTGGCCGGGCGGCAAGCTGGCTTGCGGGCGGCTGCTTGGCGGCACGCGGGTGGCGGTGGCGCGGCGCAAGCCGGGGTTGGTCATCACCGCCGCGTTCGAGACCGGCGCGCGGGAGTACGGGGCTGTCATGAAATATCCAATGGAATCGGGGCGACCGCTGCCTTTGGTTGGGGCTGTGGGCGGGCAGTTAGTGAGGGTGGGATAGTAGCGGGAAAGGCGAGATGACTCTCGGCTCGGCAGGCTGGACAGGCTGCGCCACGATTTGCCGAGGCTCTGATGGGCAGTTAGTGAGGAAGGGATAGTAGCGGGAAAGGCGAGATGAGTCCCGGCTCGGCAGGTGGAGAGCCCAATGTCATTCGAGTTTTCCCGCCGCGGACACTGGCATGAATTGTGGGGCGGGCGTCCTGGTCCGCAGGCGCCCCCTGGCCTGCTTTTCTGTTGGGCAAGTAGTTGATTTTTGGGCGAGGCGGCGGGACGAGGGCGTCCCG
>PMKM01000237.1:4411-4602 GCA_003157745.1 Bryobacterales bacterium
GGCACGGGAAACCTGGCGGCGGTGGCGAGCGATTTTTCGCCGGTGGTGGAGATCGCGGCGGCCGATACGGTGGTCTGCGACGTGGCGGGCCTGGACCGGCTTTTCGGCGCGGCGCAGGAACTGGCGGCGGCCATGGCGCGCCGCGCCGTCGAAACCGGTGTGCAGGCCTCGATCGCGCTGGCCGCGAATCC
>PMKM01000150.1 GCA_003157745.1 Bryobacterales bacterium
CGGCTGCACGCTTCGAGCGGCACCACGGGCAAGCCGATCGTGGTGGCGTACACGCGCGAGGACGTGGACGTGTGGACCTCGGTGATGGTGCGTAGTTTCGCCATGTGCGGGTTGCACGCGGGCGACATTTTGCAGAACGCCTATGGCTACGGCCTGTTCACCGGCGGCCTGGGCGCGCATTACGGCGCGGAAGGACTGGGCGCCACGGTGATTCCGATTTCGGGCGGCAACACGGACCGGCAGATTATGGTGATGCGCGATTTCGGCGTGACCGCCGTCTGCTGCACGCCGAGTTACTTCTTGCATTTGATCGAGCGCGCCGGGCAACTCGGCGTGGACATTCGCGCGCTGCCGTTGCGCGCAGGCGTTTTCGGCGCCGAGCCGTGGACGGCATCCATGCGCAAACGGATCGAGAGCGCGGCGGGGATCAAGGCGTTCGACATTTACGGGCTCTCGGAAATCATCGGGCCGGGCGTGGCGGTCGAATGCCCGTGCCAGGATGGGCTGCACATTTTCGAGGATCATTTCTATCCGGAGATCGTGGACCCGGAAACCGGGCGTGTGCTGCCGGAGGGCGAAGAGGGCGAACTGGTGCTGACTACGCTCAGCAAGTGGGCGATGCCGATGATCCGGTATCGGACGCGCGACATTACTTCGCTCGTCTCGGGCGCATGCCCGTGCGGGCGCTCGCTGCGGCGGATGCGGCGCATAGGCCGGCGCAGCGACGATATGCTGATCCTGCGCGGCGTCAACGTGTTCCCGTCGCAGGTGGAAGCGGCGCTGCTCGAAGTGGAAGGCACGCTGCCGCATTATCAGATCATCCTCACGCGCGAACAGGGCCTCGATCAAATGGAGGTGCAGGTGGAAGTGACGCCGGAAACGTTCAGCGACCAGATCGGCGTGCTGGAGCGGCTCAATCAGCGGATTTCCGATTCGCTCGACCACGTGCTGGGAATTCGCGCCCAGGTCACGCTGGTGGAGCCGCATACGATTCAACGCAGCGAAGGAAAGGCCCGGCGCGTGATCGACCGGCGAACGGTGCAGGAATGAAACTTCACCAGCTTTCCGTTTTTTCCGAAAACAAACCGGGGCACGTGGTGGCGCCCTGCCGCCTGCTGGCGCGCGAGAATATCGACATTCGCGCGCTGTCGCTGGCCGATACCGAGCGCTTCGGCATCCTGCGCATGATCGTCTCGGATTGGCAGCGGGCGAAGGAACTGCTCGATCGATCGGGCGCGGTCGTGAAGATTACCGAAGTGGTGGCGGTCGAGGTGCCGGATCATCCGGGCGGCCTCGCCGACGTGCTCGAAGCGTTCAGCGGGACCGCGATCAACATCGAGTATATGTACGCGTTTCCTTTCGTCCGCGGCGAAAAAGCGGTGCTGATTTTCCGTTTCGATCAACCCGATGCGGCGATCGCGCGGCTGCAGGAGCGCGGCTTCCAGGTGCTGTCGAGCGGAGCGCTCGAAGAGAAATAGGGCCTCAACTGGCGGCGGCGGCCTTGGCGCGCAGTTCGCGCAGGGCGTCTTTGGCGATCCAGCGGGCGGAGCGCGAGTCGATTCGATCGATGCGCTCGGCCGCGGCAATCGCCATCCCGCGCAGCCGCGCGTTGCGTTTGCCGATCCCGCGCAGCGCCCAGTTGACGGCCTTCTTGACCATGTTGCGATCGTCGGTAGCGGCCGCGGCGATTAGTTTCAGAAAGGCTTCGAACCGGGCGTCGTCGATCTGATTGCGCTGCGACGCCAGGCCTGCCATCAACGCGAAACCGGCGCGGCGCACGAACTCTGGGCTAGCACTTGACCACTGGACGGCCTTGGCGCAAGCAAACGGCGAGCGGCGGAAGAGGTTCTGGCAGGCCTGATCGCAGACGTCCCAGGAATCGAAGTCGCGCGCCCAGCGGTCCATCTGCGCGGAAGTCATGCGCGCCGGATCTTCGATCATGGTCGAGAGGATGCGCGCCTCATGGACGCCGGAGGCCCACAGTTCGCCGGCCAGGCGATGATCCGTGCCGGCCCGTTTGGCGAGCGCGCGCAGGATCGGAATCGGCACGCCGAGCGCGCCATCGGTCGCGATGCCGTAGCGCGCCATGCCGGCGACGTTCGCGGGATTAGCGTGCGTCTGCAATTCCGCGAGCAGCTCGGAGGAGCGGAGCGGTTGCCGGGAATTGCGCTGGCTACTCGCCGGCATACGACTACTCCTCCGCCTCCGCCAGTTGCCGGCGCGCGGCGCGCACCATGCCGAGGAAGCGGCGCGCCAGTTCGCGGATGCGGTCGGGATGGCGATGCTCGATGCACTCGGGCGGGATCAACTCGCTGCCAATGCCGAGCGCCGCTGCGCCGGAGAGGATGAACTCAAGCGCCGTGGTCTGCGTGACGCCGCCCGAAGCGATGAACCCCATGTCCGGAAACGGGCGCGTGAGGGCGTGGATGTACCGGGGGCCGCCGACCTGGGCGCAGGGGAAAACCTTGACCAGCCCGCAACCGGCCTTGCGCGCGGCCATCACCTCGGAGGGCGTGAGCACGCCCGGCCAGACGGCGATGTTCTCGGCCGCGCCGAATTCGACCACGCTCAAGTCCAGGCCGGGGCTGGTGAGGAAACGCGCGCCGGCGTCGCGGCAGCGGCGAGCCGCGTCGAGGTCGAGCACGGTGCCCGCGCCGACGATCATCTGCGGGTGATGGCGCGCCAGATCGGCCACCACATCGAGCGCGCCGGGCACCGTCATGGTCACCTCGACGATAGGGATGCCTCCGTTCGAAACCGCCTCCGCCGCGAACAGGGCGTCGTCGGAAGACCAAACGCGGATGGCCGGCACGATGCCGATTTCCTCCACCCGCAGCCGCACTTCGTCTGGTGTCACCGTGGGATTCTCCCGTCAGAAAAGCGGCCGGTGGTCACAGCCGCTGGAAACCCTATTATGATTCACTGCGAGTGCGACCGGCGGCGGGCGGATCGGGGAACCGTTGGCCGTTGTCGGAGCCGTGGAGCAAAACAGTCTCGATTCCTGTCCGAACAGGCTTCCTGTTCACGGCGCTGAAACGCAATTGACAGATTGATCGCCTACAATGGTCTCTTGAATTTCGGCCTTTTCGGAGGATGCCATTTTTATGCGATCGCGACTTTGTACCGTTTTAGCGGCTCTGTCGGCCGCCGCCATGTGCCTTCCGGCGGCCTCGGCCGCTTCGACGACCCTTGTTATTAGCCAAGTGTACGGCGGCGGAGGCAACTCCGGCGCCACTTACAAGAACGACTTCATTGAGATTCTGAATGTCAGCGGCTCGCCGATCAGCCTAAGCGGTTACAGCGTCCAGTATGCCTCGACAACGGGGAACTTTTCGAGCGGCAGTCTCACAGCGCTGCCGGGCACCACACTGCAGCCGGGCCAGTACTTTCTGATTCAGGAGGCTGCCGGCACTGGTGGCACGACGAGTCTACCCACCGCCGACGCCGTGGGCACCATCAATTTGAGCGGCACATCGGGCAAGGTTGCGCTGGTGAACGGCACCACCGCGATCTCGAGTTGCACCGCCGCGAGCGTGGTGGATCTGGTTGGCTACGGCCCCAGCGCGAGTTGTTCGGAGACCGCGCCGGCCCCCGTGCTTACCAATACCACCGCCGCCCTGCGCGGCTCCAATGGTTGCGCCAATACCGGTAACAACTCGGCTGACTTCAGCGCTGGCACGCCCACTCCTCGCAATACATCGAGCGCCGATAACGTTTGTGCCGTGGGTCCCGCGCCGCTCGCGATCACG
>PMKM01000073.1 GCA_003157745.1 Bryobacterales bacterium
TGAAGCCCTTCAAGCGGGTGCGCGACAGGGCGAGGCGGAGACAGCCCCAGGTTTCACCCTGGTCGACCACGGGCATGGCGACTTCCACAGTCTCGGCTCCTTCGGTCACCTGCAAATCGGGAGGCGCGACGCAGGCTTTTGGCGCGTCGGCTCCGACGGTGAACAGCTTCCCTCTGCCATCTGCCACCACGGCAAACGAGAGATCGGGATTGGCGCGGAGCATCTCGAGCGACTTGGTCAATTCCCGGTCGCTTTCGAAAGCCAGCAGCGGCCCCGCCACAAAGGCCACCTGGCGCGCGACTCCGACGGCGCTCTCCCGCAGTTCGGCGCGAAAGGCGCGGCGCGCGATGGTGCTGACGACGATGGCCCGGGCGCCCGCCAGGACAACGACCACAAGCCCCAGGAGGAGGACTTTGGTTTGGATGGAACTGCTCCGCGCCAGCACGGTTATTCCACCCTCAAGACTTTGACGGTGTCATCCAGGTTGGCCGACGGGATCCAGGCGATCGCGCCGGGGTTCGCGGCCACGAGGGCTTTAGCGGCCTGAGGGCTGGCGGCCTCGACAGGCGGCAGAACGCCGCGGACCATTCTTTGATCGATCCAATATGCGGCCAGTTCCTGCTCGGTAGTGTTCAGTACGCCGCTGGTAAATTCGCGCCGCGCATCGCCGGCATTCTTGAGGTTGATGGGATACACCTCCGCGCCCCAGGGCCAGCGTGAAACCTTGCGCAGAAACAGATAGCGCAGCTTGGCGCGTGGGAGCGCGTCAAAACGGTTTGACTTATTGACGATGACGACAAAACGCTCTTTGCCCATCACGCCGGCGGTGGCGACGGCCAGGAGACTCATCAGCAGGAGATGGAAGCTGCGCCTGGTCATGGCCGGTGCCAGAAATAGACGATGCTCATGGAAACGCCGTAATGGTGGGGATGCCCAGGGAGAGGGCTCGCCGCCACGGAAATGGGCACGGGCAGGGAGCCGAAATCCGGATTGGCGATAAAGGTCGGGCCCGGATACTGATTCGCTTCGAACTTGAGCGAAAGATCGGGCACGGGCCGGAACACCAGGCCCAAAAGCCTTCTCCGTATGTCATTCGGTCCGTCGAACCGGCTATCGAGGTTTGCGCGATCGAAGCGCGCGACCACCCATACGGTTCTGGCCAACCGATAGGCGCCCTGCACGTAGAAGCCTTGCCGGTTGTAAGCCGGGCCGCCGTTGGGAACCCCCATGTAAGCGTGGGCGAATTCGGAGAGGAACCCGACGCGGCCTTTCTCCAGCCGGGCTTCGCCGCCGTAAAGGTTATTGACGTGGCCACCGGGCAGGAACACTCGTGCCAGGTGGATGCCCACATCGCAGGCGTCCAGCCAGTGCCCACACGGCGCATGGAAGACGAATTTGCCCCCCATGATGGGATCGCGGGCGAGGAAGGTCCCCGTTCCGTCGGGGCGATACACGGTTTGCTGGCCGACGCCACCGTATAACTGATAGCTGAAGCCGCCGAATTCCAGATACTTGTCGCCTTTGACCAGACCGCCTTTGAAAGCAGTAGGGAAAACGGATTGATCGGTGACCGGATCTTGGACGGTAAGGGTGACGGACTGATAGCGGTGAGCGCGCCAGTAGGTGGGCACGAACTCGAATCCCGCGGCGAACTGCAGCCAGTCGCGAACGTTATAGGTCAGGGTGGCGCTATCGAGCTTGACGCTCAGATCGCGACGGGGATGAACGAGGTTGATGCCTTCGCTATCGTACTCGGTGGCATTCGAGAGGTTCCATTCGGAGTGAAGGCGGAAGCGCCCAAGGGTGCCGGTGGCAAAGATGCTTGCGGAGAATTCGTTGGCGGCGTTACTGCCGCCTTGGGGAGCAACGCGGCGGAAGCTCGCATAGCCGGCGAAATCTACGGGGGGCTGCGCCAAGCTGCCGCCGGCGACGGACTGGGTATCCTGCGCCGAAGGCGCGGGTGGTGACGAGGGTTCCTGCGCTCCGGCGCAGAATGCCAACAGAAGAGCCGAGAGGATTCTTTCGAACGCCCTGAAACGCAGGTGGCAGCGACGTCGCGGCGGGGATAAGCCGATGCGCTCAAAAGCCGGCCTAAGCGCCATGAGGAGATCTCCCCATCCCTGCGACAGGGTTCCCCGTGAACCATCCGGACGCGCCGCGGCCTATGCCGCACCCCGAATCCTTAAAGGATTCAAAAATGCGGATGAGAAAACGACTCTCAGGTTTGGCTGGGGCCTGCCACCCGACCAACGGGGTCTGCGTGCCACTCATATGCTTCATATCGGCGAATTCGCGAAAAACTCCTGTCCGGGTCAAGAGCCGCCGGCAGGTTGGCTAAGAACAGGTTTGGCGGGACGGCGAGAAGTGAAGCTGCAAGATACACGACAGCATCCCGAGCATATCCATACCGTCCGTGGAGTGGGAACCCCTGGGACCCTATTTGGACCCTACGCTGCGGGTATGGTCGGGCCGCATTGGACCGGTCCCTGATGACGAATCAATACGTCGGACGCCGCAGGCCGCTCCGGAACATCCGAAATGCGTTTGAGGTGCTAGCGGTCTGCGGCAGGCAGAATGACGAGTATTCGTCTGGACGGTTGAGCCGGGTGGGGCAGGCGCTTCCGCCTGCCAACGTCGGACCAGCGNNACTTCACTTCGCCATAACCATCGACAATTCGGCCGCACTACACTAGCGGGAGCAATCTCGCGGGGGTTCAAGTCCCCCTCTCCGCACCACAGATTATAAAGCCGTTGACAGGGCCTGGGTAAAGGTCCGGGCCCTTTGTTTGTCAACGGTAACCGTCCTTAAATACGCGAGCACGAACACTGCGAGCACGAGACCGACGCGCGCACTCATTCGCACTGGTTCGTCATGCAATGGCACATCACGGACCGGTGCAACCTGCGTTGCGTGCACTGTTATCAGAATTCCTCCCCTGGTCCGGAACTATCGTTCACGGAACTACTGCAAATTCTCGACCAGTGCAAGAGCTTACTGGACGAAATTGAGACGCGCTCAGGGGTGTCCTTGCGCGCGCGCGTAAATGTCACTGGCGGGGAACCTTTTGTTCGCACCGACTTTGTCGATTTCCTCAAGGTCCTGGCGTCCGAAAAGCCGCGATTCGTCTTCGGAGTCCTCACCAATGGTTCGCTCATCGACCGGAAGTTGGCAACGCAACTGCGCGAGCTGCGCGCCGGCCACCCAGTTCCACTTCCGGGTCCTATACCCGCCCGCATCCCGCTCGCGGCCAGGCCCCGCTTCCGCACGTGGTGGGGCCCGAAGCGCGGCTCGTGTCCGCCGAGGGTTCTGGGGTCACGGTGTGCTACGCTAGTACTTCTAAACACCATTCCAGGAGTTTGTTCATGTCACTTCGGATGGGCCTGGGGTCGCTTGCGGCCTGCGCGGCCTTATTGACCCTTGCTCCGCTCGCCTCCGCGCAGCCCAAGGTTGCCACCATTAGTTTGCAAAAGGCCGTCTTCGATACGGCCGAGATCAAGAAGGCCAGCGCGGAGATGGAAGCCCGTTTCAAACCGCGCGCCGACAGTCTGCGGCAGACGCAGGAACAGATGGCGCAGATCGCGCAGAAGTTGCAGGGCAGCGGGAGCCAACTCACGCCGCAGGCCGAATCCGAACTGCAGGCCGAGGGAAAGCGCCTGCAAAAGGTTGCGCAGCGCATGACGGACGACCTGCAGGCCGACGCGCAATCGGAACGCCAGGACATCCTGACCAAGGCCAGCACGCGCATGGTGGATGTCGTCAAGAAGGTCGCCGAGGAGAAGGGTATCGACATCGTGGTCGAGCAGCAGGCCGTGATCTACTTCAAGCCGGTCCTCGACATCACCGCCGACGCCACTGCGGCGTACGACAAGGCTCACCCCGTGGCTGCGGCCCCGGTCGGCAAGTAGGCGCGGTTTTTCGAGGAGGCAATGGGCGGTTATCTTGACCAGTACGGCGCCGGCGATGAGCGCCGGGCCAAACGAATCAAAACGGCACTTCTCGCCGTGCTCGCCGCCGTGGTGGCGGTTCTGGTGGGCGGTCTGGCCTACTTCTTCTTCTTCGCCAACGCCGCCGAGCGCCAGACGCGAGCTTTCTTCGACCTTCTCACCGCCCGCCAATACCAGCAAGCCTACGCTCTCTGGGGATGCACCGCCGCGCAGCCCTGCCCCGGGTATCCTTTTCAGGAGTTTCTGAAAGACTGGGGCCCCACAGCCATGCCGCCCGGCGCGTTCCAGGTGCTCAACGGCGAATCCTGCGGCTCCGGCTCCATCGTCGACGTCGATACCGGTCCGGCCGGCGACAAGCGGTTATGGGTCGAAAAATCGACTTTGACACTGGGCTTCCCGCCCCTGAGCGAGTGCAATCGCCGCAACCACGTGTACGATTTTCTGCGCGACCTGAAATATCGCCTGCACGGGCACACGTATCTTCACGGACCGCAGTCATGAGGGCGCCGGCGGCCGTTTCTGCCGCACCCGGGGAGCGCTGATGGACGAGCGAGCTTACTACACCGAAAGCCAGGCCACGAAGCCGGCGACCTTGAATTGCCCCTATTGCCGCGGCGCGGAGTCGTACGAACTGCGCTGGATGGTACGCAAGAAGAAGGACCGCCTGCCGCCCGGCGCCGATGAGCGCGACCGCGCCAAGTTCGCCAAGGCGCAGAGCTACATGGTACTGCTCGACGACAAGGTCGGCTGCAAGAACCCCCGCTGCCGCAGGCCCTTCGACATCTCCGGCGTCAAGACTATGGCGTTTCTCTAAGCCGTTCCGGCCCGATTGCCGCCACGCTATCTGGCTTCGATCGCTGCCCGGGAACGGGCGATCCATCGCTGGCTTGTCCCACCAATCCTCGACCGCGTCCTCGCCTGGCAGCAGCACTGTCTTCGGCCGGTGCGAGTGCGCGGCGGGCCTGCATCCGGTTCCCCCCCCCTAATGCTGGTGGCTATAGCAGCCGATAGATGTGCCAGGAGTTCTTTCGGGCGATGGAACTATTTATATGGAGCGAGGAATGCAGCGTTGGCATTCCCGAATTGGACGCCCAGCATCGCCAACTGCTCGAGGTGTTGGCTGAATTGGTAAAGTCCACCAAGTCCGGCGAAAGCGCCGCCTTCGCTCCCATCGCTCTCGAGCGATTGGAAAAGTATGGGACACGGCATCTGCTCCGAGAGGAAATGGTGCTGCGCATACGGGGTTACCCGCACTACCTGGAACACAAGGCCGAGCATGAGGTCTATCGCCAGAAGTTTGTCGCCCTGCAGTCAAATCTGGCTCGAAGGGATTTGGCCATCAGAGTCGTCAACTTCCTTGGCGAATGGTGGAAGTCCCACATCATGATCAGCGACCAGGAATACGCGCGCTACTTTCGCGGCCGCCCGCCCGCTCCGTAAACGCTTGTTCGGCCGCCAGTGCTGCGACGAGGCGCGAACAACGCTTCGGCGAAGAGCGCATCAGGTCGCGACGCGCCGTTTCGCGCACCGTATCGCCCGGCTGCGGCGCGCATGGGGTCCTAAGGCGAATTCTCTGCAAAGCTTAGCAGAAACACTAGCGCGGAAAAGTACCTACGACCGATGTTCGGCAACCTGATTTTGCCTTAAGATCCAAGGAGTGGCTCCAGATCACTTTGCCGAGGACGTGCTCGAAGAGTACGCCCTAGGGCGGTTGCACGCAATGCAAACCGCGGCATTGGAGCGGCATTTGCTGGTTTGCCCTCGCTGTTGCGAGCGGTTGGCGCGGCTGGATGGCTTTGTGGAATCAATCCGTTCTGCCACCATATCGTGCAATGCTGCGGCCCGACAGAAGACGTGATACTTCTTTCGCCCGCTCTTAGTGAAACACCTTGTTCGCGCCGATAAGACCTCAGGAGAGTACTTCCGTTGGAATCGAGCGTTGCCATACAATCCGTAGAACTTTCGAGCGAATTGGGCAATTCGATGCCCGTTCTGGTGGCGGAGGATAACCCGATATTCCAATCCATGCTCAAAAACATGCTCACCAAGTGGGGCTATGCCGCTCACATGGCTCCCAATGGCATGGAAGCCTGGGAGGCGATGCAAGCCCCCGGCGCGCCGCGGCTGGCGGTGCTCGACTGGATGATGCCGTACATGGACGGTGTCGAGGTCTGCCGGCGGATCCGCGCCGCGGCCCGCGAGCCCTACGTGTACGTGCTGCTGCTGACGGCCCGCACCGATTCGCAGGACTTGATCGAGGGGATGGAAGCCGGCGCCGACGACTATCTCACGAAGCCGTTCAACGCCCAGGAACTGCGCGTGCGCCTGCGCGCCGGCCGCCGCATCCTCGATCTGCAGCAGCAGTTGGTGGAAGCGCGCGAAGCGCTTCGCGTGCAGGCTACTCACGACGCCCTGACCGGGCTTTTCAACCGCGGACGCGTGCTCGAAATCCTGGCGGCGGAGATCGCCCGCTCGGAGCGCGAGCTGCGCCCCCTCTCGGTGTTGATGGTGGACCTGGATCACTTCAAACGAATTAACGATGCACACGGCCATCAGGCTGGCGACGCGGTTCTGCGCGAGGCCTCCCGCCGCATGAGCGCCGCCACCCGCCAGTACGATTCGCCCGGACGCTATGGCGGCGAGGAGTTCCTGATCGTCCTGCCCGGCTGCACCAGGCGCGCCGGCTGCGCGCAGGCCGAACGCATCCGCGAGGCCTTCGCCCGCGAACCATTCGAAGCCGGCGGCGAGCCCCTCGCCGTAACCTGCAGCATCGGCGTCTCGGGCCGCGATACCTGCACCGCCGGTGACTCGAACCGCCTCATCCACGAAGCCGACGACGCTCTTTACGCCGCCAAACGCAATGGTCGCAATCGCGTGGCGGAATTCAGCTCCGATGAGCCTGTCGCGCCAGGTTCGCCGCTGACCAAACTTGTCTCATTCTCGCTGACGTAGGCTGATCGAGACGCCATTCCGCCCCCGCGTACGCACTCGTGCGTGCCGCGCCGGCGCCACAACGCTCGCCCCATTCGCCAAAAATGCCGAGGAGACCGGCAGCCCCCTCGGCATTCGTGTGTAGATCGAAAACGACTTGACGCGCCTCGCCGGCGGCAAGCGGTTCCAGTGGACCTTCGGTACCGCTTGCCGTCCACGCTGCCTGCGATTGAGCCAGCCGGTTTCCTGGCAGGCTCGCCATCCGCCCTCAGAAATTGACGATCGAGGCGAAGCCAACCGGGTCGAGCGCGGCACCGCCCACCAGCGCACCGTCGATATCGGGCTGCGCCATGAGTGTCTTCACGTTGTCCGGCTTCACGCTGCCGCCATAGAGAATCCGAATCGCGGCGGCGGCTTCCTTGCCGAATTTCGCCTCCACTTCGGCGCGAATCGTGCGGTGCGCGTCGGCGGCGATCTCTGGCGTCGCCGTCTTGCCGGTGCCGATGGCCCACGCGGGCTCGTAGGCAATCACGATCTTGGCGAACTGCTGCTCAGTG
>PMKM01000129.1 GCA_003157745.1 Bryobacterales bacterium
CAATCCCGTCGAATCCGTTGCGCCCCCAATTGTTGGCAACTAGCACGGTGGGTACTACACGTCCATTGTAGCATCGGCGATAATCGAGGTATGCGAAATTTCGGTGCGTGCGTTTTGGTTTTGGTTGCCGGTATGGCCGGGCTCGGGCTTTCGACGGCGCGGGCGGCGGAAGCGATGACGGAGCTCGAGATCACGGTGAAGACGCCGGGCGGCCACGCTATCGACCGGGCGGAGGTGATTGTGCGCTGGAAGGCCGATCCGAAGCACCCGGCGGCGCGTTACAACCGGGCGGTGAACACGACGTTCGAGATGCGCACCAACCAGGATGGGATCGCCAAGGTGCCGGCCATCCCGCAGGGGAAGATCCTGATCCAGGTGAACGCGAAGGGGTACCAGACGTTCGGCAAGGTGTTCGAGATCGACGAGGGCGCGAGGACGATTGACGTGGTGCTCGATCCGCCGCAGCAGCAATACTCGGCGCACTAGCATGGCGTCTGGCGTACGAGTTGGCAGTGCGAACAGGAGCGCGACCGGGGGGTCGCGCGCGGACGGGGGCGTCCGCCCCACAAGTAATTACGGCGGACAGCGCATTAGAACGGAATGAGCGGCGAAGACGGTATGCTCGCCAGCGAGGATTTGCCCGCGCTGCTGTTTTTCGAAACGCCGGAAGAGATCTACGCGCGCGTCTTTCGCACGCTGCGGCCGCGCACGCCGATGCCCGAGCTGCGCGTCGAGTTCTGCCAATTCGCCAACGCGGATAGCTTCATCTCACTGCGCGAGGGGTGCCTGCTGGTGCGGATCAGCGATCTGCTGGCCGGGGCGCCGGCGCCGGTGGCCGAAGCGCTGGCGTTCATCCTGCTCGGCAAGCTGTACCGCAAGCCGGTGGCGCGGGTGTACGCCCACCGCTACCGCCTCTATTTGAACCGGCACGATGTGCGGCGGCAGGCGCAACTGGTGCGGCAGATTCGCGGGCGCAAGTTCCTTTCCGGGCCGGCCGGGCAGCATCGCAATCTGGAGGAGGTTTTCGAACGCCTCAACGCGCGGCACTTCGACGGCCTGCTCGGCCGGCCGCAACTGGGTTGGAGCCGGCGGCCGGCGCGCGGCATGTTGGGGCACTTCGATCCATCGCACAACGCGATCGTGATCAGCCGCATCTTCGATACTCCGGGCGTGCCGTTGCTGGCGCTCGAGTATGTGGTCTTCCACGAGATGCTGCACCTGCGGTTTCCGGTCAACCATTTGGGTGCGCGCCGCCGCGTGCACACGCGGGAATTCCGCGAGGCGGAAAAGAAGTTTCCGCAGTTTCAGGAAGCCAAGGAGATGTTGAAACGCCTATAGACGGACGGGCCTATGCCTCGACGCCGGCCGGTAGCGCGGCGTGCAACTCGGCGGCGACGGCGTGGAAGACTCGCTCGATCCGGCTGACGTCGAGGGCGCCAATTCCCCAGCCATAAAGGACCAGCCGAGTCCGGGCCGACACCATGCGGCATCCGAACGTCAATTGGTAGTGGAGCAGCGCGACGGCCAGGTCGGGCCGGTCGCGGCGGGACTGCACCAGGAGCACCTTGAGGGCGAGCGTAGCCCGGCCAAAATCGTCCTGCAGACAGTGTAAGTAATTTGTGAATGCCTGACACCGCTCGCGGCGCAGTCTGGCGGCGGTGCGCCTGTCAAGGCCCTGCGGCGCACCGAGGAAGCCTCCGGCGCTTCGGTCGGGCAGCCGCAGTTCGGGCGGGCAGCGGTCGTCGGAGAGGTGCGCGATCCACTCCGCAGTCAACGGCAAGCTGCTGTGATGGAAGGCTGCGCGCCGGATCACCCAGGCGAGGGCGACCGCGAGTACCGCCACAATTGGTATAGTCAGTACCACTACTTCTCTCACTACTCACCCAATAATAGGGGCATCCTGAGCATAAATCAATCACTAAATAGTACTGAAACTAAGAATTAACAAAAGTTTGTATTGGTGCCTTGGTCTATGGCTGGCTAAGGCCGCGCATCGGGCCGACGAGCGGGCGCGGTACTGCGGTATCGGCTTGTCTCAACAAGGGGAGGCCGCATAGAATCGGATGGGAGGGCCGGATTGATGGCTTCCATCGAACTGGTGCGGGATTTCCTGGGTCAGAAGCGGCTGGCATTCGTGGGTGTCTCCGAGCGGCCGAAGGATTATTCGCGGGCGCTGTTTCGCGAGTTCTGCGCGCGCGGGTATGAAGCGATTCCGGTGAACCCGGCGGTGGCCGAAATCGAAGGACGCCGGTCGTTCGCGCGGGTGAGCGATATCGACCCGGTCCCGGACGGCGTGGTGGCGCTGACGTCGTCCGCGGTAACCGAGAGGCTGGTTGGCGAGTGGATCGAAGCCGGCGTGAAGAGGGTTTGGATGTGCCGCACGGCGGGCAAGGGGGCGGTGAGCGAGGAGGCAGTTGGCCGATGCCAGGCGCACGGGGTGGCCGTGGTGGCGGGCGAGTGCCCATTCATGTTTCTCACGGGGGATTACGCGGAGGGCGGCGGGTGGGTTCATCACCTCCACGCAAGGATCAAGAAGATGATCGGCGCGTACCCGCGCTGAGAAGGTGCGCGCGGTTGTAAGCTGGTGATTGCGATGAGACCGGTGGCGGTGGTGGGGATCGGCAAGACGGCGTTCGGCGCGTTTGCGGACAGGGGCCTGCGCAGCCTGGGCGTGGAGGCGGGCGAGAAATGCCTGCGCAACGCACATGTAGCGGCGTCGCAAGTGGAATCCTTCTACCTGGGAAACTTCGCCGGGCCGGCGTTCGTGGGGCAGAACCACCTGGCGCCGTACGTATCGACGACGCTCGGAATCCACGGCGTTCCGGCGACGCGGATTGAGGCGGCCTGCGCCTCGAGCGGCTCGGCCTTTTTCCACGCGTGGACGGAAGTGGCGGCCGGGGTCTACGACGTGGCGATGGTGGTGGGCGTGGAGAAGATGACGTCGCAACCGACCGCGCGCGTGAGCCAGATACTGGCCGAGGCGGGGGATTGCTCGGGCGAGATGAAGGTGGGGTCGACGTTTGCCTCGCTGTTCGCGATGATTGCGCGGCGGCACATGTTCGAGTTCGGCACCCTGAAGGAGCACCTGTCGATGGTGGCGGTGAAGAACCATGCGGCGGGCGCGTTGAATCCGGACGCGCATATGCGGAAGGCGATCACGCTCGAACAGGCGATGAACGGGAAGCCGATTGCCGAGCCGCTGAACCTGTACGATTGCTCGCTGGTTTCCGATGGCGCGGCGGCGGTGCTGCTGGTGCCGCTCGAACGGGCGGGCGAATTCGCGGAAAAGCCGGTGCGGGTGCTCGGGATCGCGCAATGTTCGGATTACCTGGCGCTCGATGAAAAGGCGGACATCACCACGTTTCAGGCGGTGCGGCGGGCGGGCGAGCAAGCGTACCGGATGGCGGGCGTTGGGGCGCGCGAGATCGAGTTCGCGGAGTTGCACGACTGCTTCACGATCGCCGAAATCGTCGCCACCGAAGACCTGGGGTTTGTGGAAAAAGGGCAAGGCGGGCCGTACGCATTTTCGGGCGCGACGGCGCTCCGGGGCGCGCGGCCGGTGAACACGAGCGGCGGGTTGAAGGCGAAGGGCCACCCGGTGGGGGCGACCGGCGCGGCGCAGATCTGCGACCTGGTGCTGCAGATTCGCGGCGAAGCGGGAGCGCGGCAGATTGAGCGACACTCGTTGGGCTTGGCGGAGAACCTGGGCGGCAGCGGCGCCACCTGCGTGGTCACGATCCTGGGGGCGGCATGAGAAGTGGAATCGTCTACACGGAGACGGTCATCTGGTCGGCGCCGGAGGCGTTCGCCGGCGAGGTTCCGTATCAGACGGCGATTGTGACGCTCGAGGGCGGCGGCCGGGTGACGGTTCGCATCGCGGGAGAGCGCGTCGCGATTGGGGATTACGTGGAGGAGACCGAGCCGTGCGAGGGAATACCGTTCTTCCGCAAGGAGTGAGGGTTACGTGTGGTGGCGTCCCAGTTGGCAAGTCCTTGTTTTTCATTTGGACCGTCGCGAACCCGGGCGGGCAAGGAACACGAAATGAGGAGTCATCGGCGCTTCCGAGTCGGATAGCTATACAGGATTTAGTGGCACCCGCCGATAATGTCGATAGGGGGAGTGTGCGCCGCGCGGGTTCTTGAGGCGGCAGGCTGGGCCTCCGAGGCGGCACCCTCGAATACGCCGGGCGTCCCATTTGACAAGTCCGTTGCTTTCAATCCAGTCGTTGCCCGGCCCTGCGGCGAGGGAAAACGGCTGAAGCCGTGCCCTGATACAAGGCCTGTTATCCTAATTTCGGCAGTTGAATCCGTACCCGCTCAGGTTCGCTCTTTGCTTTCCTCAGATCCAACCGTTGCGCAGTTCGCCATTATGGTCGAAAAGGCTTGGCTTAGATGCCATTGTAGGCGAAGAAGTTAGCGCCCCCTCCGCATGGGGAACTGCCGGATTTAGGGTTATCGCACCGCTTTGGGCTGTGGAAATGGAACCTCGCCGAAGTTGACTTCGGGATTCAAGATTGTGGTGCGTCGCTTGTCGAACGATGCCAGCGACGGCTTCGGATTACCAGACGTACCAGGCGAGGATTCGCGGATGGCCCGATATACGATTCTCCACGGGCACGCGCAGCACCACCTGGAGATTCTTCTTCTGCCAATTGCGGGGAAACAGGCGGACAGCCTCGCCGAAGTACTCCGGGTTGCTGAGGAATTCTCCCGCCGCTATGGTGCCGGACTGGGTGATCCCGGCGGCGATGACGAGGGGGCGGTCCGTGGTGGTGTCGAGGATGCGGGTCACGATGGCGTAATCGAATGGGACATCCCAGTTCGGCCAGGCTCCCGTCAGCTTCCAATCGGTGTTCTCGGGATGTTGACGATCGCGGACCATACCGGTATCGTGCACGGCGTCCTTGATAAAAGTGAAGCGAAGCTGGCCGGCAATGCGGATGGTCCATGGGTTATCCCAGGCGCCGATGAGAACGACCGGCGTGTCCCGCAGGTCCGCGAACGATGTGGACCGCTCGCCGCGCACGGTGAAGGGTTTGTGGTATCTCTCCAATAAGGATGCGATGCGAACCATGCAGAATGCGTCGTCCAATGCCACGTACCGGTCGCGCAGAATGATCAGGTCTTCCTCGCGTATCGGGCGGTGAGCGGCGGGCGTGCCGGGCGGTTTCTGGGCAATCAGCCCTTGAATCTCGTCCTGAGCTTCGGCGGATCTCAGGTTGTACACCGCCGGCTGGCCCACGCAGATCAACACCGGGCCGGACGACTTGAGAAGGGGGCCCCAAAGCAGGTCCAGGTCGGAGGGCCTCAATCGCGGCAGCGCGAGCACCGCCGACACGATGAGAATTGCCACCACGACGGCACCGGCGGCGGCCACCCGATTCCACTTCCACCATCGACGCGGCGGCGGAGGGACAACCACGGGCTCTTCAATGAAATGGAACGCGGCGATGTAGGATCCCGAGAGGATCTCGATGTGGACCTCGGACTCGTGCCCGGGTTCCTGGTAATACTGCGCCAGCTTCTTGCGAATTTCGGCCGCGCTGGCTCGCACGATCGGATCTTCACTGGTGTCGTAGTCGGGCTCGCGGCCGAAGACGGCGACCCCGAGCGTGCGCTCTTTCAAGGAAGACGTGTCGCCGGCCAGGGTCTGTTCGGTGATATGCCGGAGCAGCGCCTGGCAGCGCCGGCTACCTCTAAACAGGTGGCTGCCCAGCACCCGTTCCAACAGCGCCAGGACCTCCGCCACCTTTTCAGGCGGCAGACGAGGGATCGGAACTTGAGATTCGGGCTGGCGAGACATGGCCTTGCGGTCCAGTGATATCCTATCACAAAAATGAAAGATATACGTACTGTACATGTTTTATTTATGGCCTTGTAACGTCACGTAACACACTGATTTAACACGACCGAACACGTTCCATACCGTAATGTCCTTACCGCCCGACGTCGATGGGGTGTAATCTTCGGCGACAACCAGTCCCGGTGCGTCAATCCGTGTGGGAGGGATGCAACCCGGGTGAAAGCTGGGTTCGAAACATTTACTAGGAGGTAAATGTGCAGAAGGTTAGCCTCAGAATAAGCTTGTTCCTGTGTGCTCTCCTGGGACTTTTTGCTGTCCAGGCGTTCGCACAAGAAGCCACAATTGTCGGAACCGTCACGGACCCCTCGGGTGCGTCGATTCCGAATGCGGCAGTTACAACTGTCAACGTTCAAAACAACCAGGTCAGTCACTTCGTTACCAGCAGTGATGGCCAGTTCGTGGCACCCAGCCTTCAGGTTGGGCGTTACACGGTCCGCGTGGAAGTGCCGGGCTTTAAGAAGGCGGAACAGAAGGACGTCCTTCTCAACGTCGGCGACCGCGCCCGCGTGGACTTCAAGTTGGAGATCGGCAGTGCCAGCGAGAGCGTCACCGTCGAGGCGACGCCGGTCGCGGTGCAGACCGAGAGCGGCGAAGTCAGCGAAGTGATCACCAGCCAGCAAGTGACGCAGCTCTCCGTTAACGGCCGGTCGGTTTATGGATTGACGGCCCTCGTGGCCGGCGCGTCCAGCAACATGCCGGACGTCAATACCCCGACTGCGGTCGGCGGCAACGCGACCGTCAGTTACAACGGCAACCGCAGCTCCCATAACATTTACCTGTTGGACGGCGGTGAGGATCTCGACCGCGGCGGTTCCGGCACGATGAGCATCGCGCCCTCGATCGACGCTCTCGGTGAATTCCGCACCCTGACGTCGAACTACAGCGCCGACTTCGGTCTGTCTTCGGCCGCCACCTTCACCATGGTGCTCAAGTCCGGCACCAAGGATTTCCACGCTTCGGGGTGGGAGTTCGTCCGCAATGAGGATTTCGACGCCAATAGTTACTTCCAAAACAAGGCTGGCCTAGCCCGCCCCCTGGATCGCTACAACGTCTATGGCTTCAACCTCGGTGGTCCGGTATTCATCCCGGGCCTGTACAACAAAGAAAAGAACAAGACGTTCTTCTTCTACAACCAGGAGTGGCGCAACATCGTCAGTTCCGGTGGTCTGAACACCACGGTGCCGCTCACCAGCGAATACGGTGGCAACTTCGGCTCCACGACCATCACTGCTCCGTACGTGTGCCAGGTCTCCAGCGCGATCGCGGCCAAGTTCCAGGCGGCCGGCCAGGCGCTCAGCGGCTGCACCGGCGGCCAGCCCGACAAGACCCAACTCGTGAAATTCAACAACAACACGATTCCCAGTTCCTTATTGGACGCCAACGCCCAGGCGATGTTGAAAGCGGGCATCTTCCCGTCTGCCAATAGCGGCAGCGCCTTCATCGGCGGCGGCAATGCGAAGACCACCGTCCGCGAGGAAATCGTTCGCATCGACCACCACTTCAACGACAAGTTCTGGCTTTTTGGTCATTGGGTGGATGACGCTGTGAACCAAGGCTACGCCACCACCATGTGGAGCGGCGCCAACGTACCCTCGACCGGCAACAGCTTCAGCAACCCGTCCTTTAGCGGCGTCATTCATGCCAGCTACACGATCAGCCCGACCCTGCTCAACGAGACCGCGTTCAACTACAACGGCAACCGCATCAACATTCTGCCGACCTCGGCTGCGGCGGCGATTGCGAACCGCCAGACCGACGGCGTGAACATTCCGCAGCTCTTCCCCAAGGGGACCAACCTCGACGACCGCCTCCCGGCCATCAACCTGGGTCAGCTTGGTACCGACTACACCCTGAACTGGGTGCCGTGGACTAACAAGGCGGACGACTACCAGATCCGCGACGACTTCTCCTGGACCCATGGCAACCACCAGTTCAAGTTCGGCGCAAGCTGGGCCCTCTACAAGAAGATCCAGACCTACTTCGCCGACACCGAAGGCCAATTTGGCTTCAGCGGCAATTACACCGGTAACGACTTCGCCGACTACCTGCTCGGAATGGCCAGCAGCTACAGCGAAGACGGTTACCAGGGCGCCGGCCACTGGGACAACCAGTCGGTTGCCATTTATGCGCAGGACAACTGGAAGGTCAGCAAGAAGCTGACTGTGAACCTCGGCCTTCGCTGGGATGGCATTCCGCACACCTACGAGGAATCCAACAACCAGTCGAACTTCTATCCGAACCTGTATGACCAGAGCAAACGCGCCACGCTATGCGGCGGCAGCGTTTGCGCCACCAGCGCGGGCTTGGGCACCAGCTCGATCACCGCTCTTTCCGGCACGACGCTCTATATGAACGGAATCGGCATCGCCGGCCAGAACGGCATTCCGGACGGCCTGGTAAAGAACCACTGGGCCACCTTCGGTCCGCGCATCGGCTTTGCCTATGACCCGGTGGGCGACGGCAAGACCGTCATCCGCGGCGGCGGCGGCCTGATGTACGAACGCATCCAGGGCAACGACCAATACAACGGCGCGACCAACGTTCCCTTCGGCGCCACGGCCAGCCTGAGCAACGTGCTGCTGTCCAACCCGGGCACCAGCATCCAGAGCGGTTCCACCGTGACCGCCCCGATCCCGATCGTCAGCGTCACCGGCGACAACAATACCAGCTACAAGCCGCCCGTCAGCATCCAGTACAACTTCGGCGTGCAGCGTGAGTTGGCCAAGAACACCGTCCTGTCGGTTGCTTATGTGGGCACGGCGAACCGCCACCAGAACGAATACACCGACATCAACAATCCGGATCCCAGCGTGCTTCCGCAGATCATCGCCGGCACTCTGGATCGCAATACCGCCGTCCCGTATGCCGGTTATGCCGGTATCAAACTGTCGGAGAACGACGAGAACGGCCACTACAACTCTCTCCAGACGACGCTGCATTCGCGCATCAGCAAGGACCTGACCCTGGACGGCGCCTTTACGTATTCCAAGGCGATGGACCCGGGCACGGGGGGTGGTAACGCGCAGGATATGCAGACGGTTTCCAACCCGTACGATCGCGCCTATGACAACGGCCCCAGCGCCCTTGATCGCCGGGCCGTGTTCGTCGCCACCTTCGTTTATGACCTGCCGATTCTCCGCGGCAACAGCGGCACGCCTCTTCTGCGCGCCACGCTGGGCGGCTGGGAAGTTTCCGGCATCGTCACCACCGAGACCGGCATGCCGCTCAACATCACTCTCGGCGGCAGCCAGGGCAGCAACGGTCTCGCTAACGGAACGAACCGCCCGAACGTGAGCGGCAACGTCAGTGAGCCGCACGCGTTCAACCAGTGGTTCGATGCGACGGATTTCTCCACGCCCACCTCTGGCCAGTGGGGAAACCTCGGTCACAACTCCGTCTATGGCCCCGGCCGCGACAACTGGAATCTGTCGCTCTTCAAGAGCTTCACTTTCAGCGAGAGCCGTGGCAGCCGCCTGGAAATCCGCGCGGAGACCTTCAATACCTTCAACCACACCCAGTGGAACGGTATTGGTACCAGTTTCTCCAACGCGTCCCAGTTCGGTACGGTTACCAGCACCTACAACCCGCGCAACCTTCAGCTCGGCGTCAAGCTGATGTTCTAACCTGACGTTTTAGTCTTTCGCTATACCGCCCGGGTTTCGGCCCGGGCGGTTTTTTGTGTGCCAAGCACGTTCGAAGCCTGGCGCGGCAACCGTCTATAATCGAAGGCGATGCCCCGATTTCGCGAAGTATTGAGGACGGCGGCAGCCGCTCTCGCGCTCTTCTGTATCAATGGTGCGTTGGTCTGGCGGCTGTTTCGCACTCCTTACACCGAGTACATGGGTTCGATCGAAGCCGCCTACATCGGACTGGCGCACTACATCGTCGCCCATTTTCCGCATCTCGCCTGGTTCCCACTGTGGTACCAGGGCATCCCTTACCCGGACACTTATCCGCCGCTGCTGCACGTGACGGCGGCGGGCGTGGCCGCCGCGGCGCGCATTTCGCCGGCGCTCGCGTACCATGCGGTGACGGCGGTGGTGTACGCGCTCGGCCCGGTGACGGTGTTCTGGGCGGCGTGGCGATTGGGCGCGGGACGCGTGCCGTCCTGGCTCGCGGCGCTCGGCTATTCGCTGGTCTCGCCGAGTTGCTTTCTGGTGCGCGAAATCCGCCCCGATACTGGCGGCTGGTTCGGCGCGCGGCGGTTGACCACGTTGCTGCCCTATGGCGAAGGCCCGCATCTCACCTCGCTGCTGTTTCTGCCGCTTTCGATCGCCCTGTTGCACCTGGCGCTGACCAAGCGGCGGCCGGTGTACTACGTGCTGACCGGTCTTGCGCTGGCCGCCACAGTGCTCAGCAACTGGATCGGCGCTTTCGCCCTGTTGCTCGGCGCCGGGGCTTATCTGGCGGCCGGATTCGCATCGCGCCCGGCGCGGCAGTGGATCGCCGCCGGCGGCATAGCGTGTTACGCGTACCTGATCGCGCTGCCGTTCGTGGCGCCTTCGGTAATTGCGACCGTATCGGCCAACGCCCCGCTGGTGGGCGGCAGGTTCGAATCGGGACCGGCGCACGTGGCGATCGTCATCGCCTTCGTAGCCGTGTTTGCGGCCCTCGCCTGGGCCATACGGCGTACGCGGCTGGCCGCTCCGGCGCGCTTCGCCATTCTGTTTCTCTACGGCGTCGGGTTCATCACGCTCGCCGGGTACTGGCTGCATTTCTCCCTGCTGCCGCAGCCGCAGCGTTATCACCTGGAAATGGATCTGGCATTCTGGCTAGCGGTGGCGCTGGTCGCCGGTCCCGCTTTCGAGCGGTTGCCGCGGCGCACGGCGACGATCGTCGGCTGCGCCTTGGCGCTGGCCGCCGCGCCGATCTGGATCCACCAGGTTCGCCGCGCGCGCAACATGGAGCGGCCGCTCGATATCCAAACCACCTCCGAATACCACGTCGCGCGGTGGCTGGGCGAGCACATGCCGGGCCAGCGCGTGTTCGCCCCGGGAACCATCGGCTTCTGGATGAACGCGTTCGGCGACACGCCGATGATGAACGGCGGCTTCGACAACGGCATGCGCAACGTCTTTTTGCAGGACATCATTTATCAGGTCTATGCGGGAGACAAACTGGAGCTCGGGCTGGGCTGGTTGAAGGCGTACGGCGTGGATGCCATCGTGGGCGGCGACGCCCGGAGCCGCGAGATCTATCACCCATACGCTCATCCCGACAAGTTCCACACGCTGCCAGTGCTGTGGCGCGATTCGACCGAAACGATCTACGCCGTGCCGCGCGGTTCCTCCTCGCTGGCGCACGCCGTGCGCGCGGCCGACGTGCCGGCGGAGAAACCGTTCGCCTATGAGCTCAAGGCCGTCCAGGGCTATCTGGCGGCGCTCGACGATCCGGCACTGCCGCCCGCCGATTTCCGCTGGACCGCGACCAACGCGGCGCGCATCGCGGCCAATCTGCGGCCGGAGCACCTGCTCAGCGTGCAGGTGACCTTCGACCAGGGCTGGCACGCCAGCGTGAACGGCGCGCCGCGCCCGATCCGCGGCGACACGCTGGGCCAGATCGTAGTCGAGCCGCGCTGCGATGGCGCCTGCGTGGTGGATCTGGTTTACGACGGTGGCGCCGAAACGCGCCTGGCGCGCATCGCGAGCGTGCTGGCGCTGCTGGGTGGCGCACTGTGGATTCTCTTGGGGAGCATTCGATGGCGAACGCGTTCGGATTCAGCGACGACGAACTGAAACTGCTGCTGGTGGCGGTGCGCCACATGCGGCGCACCTTCGCGGAGGCGCGCCGCCGCGATGCCGCGCTCGAAGACTACGCGGTTTTCTACGACAACCTGTTCGAGAAGCTCCGCGATATGGCGGGGCCATTGCCGGCGACGGTCGAGGAAGTGATCGAGTAGCGGGCACGCTACAGCGATTGTCCCAGCCGCTGCTCCACTTGCGCGCGATAGCTTCGGCTGATGCGCGTTCGCGAGCCGTCTTTCAAGACCACTTCGAACTCTCCGTGCGAGATCGGCTCAAGTTGCACGACGCTCTCGATGTTGACGATGGCGGAGCGATGGGTGCGCACGAAGCGCAGCGGGTCCAACTTCTCCTCCAACTCGTTCAGCGTGGCCCGGTAGAGCAGCCCCTTGCCCGCGACGTGCAGGTTGACGTAGACGCCGGCGGCTTCGATCCAATCGATTTCGGCCGCCCGCACGAAGCGGGTGGTTCCGGCGGACTTGATCACGAAGCGGTCCAGGCGGCGCCGCTGCGGCGGCAGGGTCGAAACCATGCGGACGATCCGCTGCCCGAACTCCTTCGCGTTGCGCTCCTCCAGCCGGCACTTGACGCGGGCCATGGTGGCCTCATAGCGCTCATCGCTGAAGGGCTTCAGCAGGTAGTCGAGCGCGTTGGCCTCGAACGCGCGGACGGCGTGCTGGTCGTACGCGGTCACGAATACGGTCAGCGGCATACGCTCTGGCCCGACGGCGTCGATCACGCCCAGTCCGCTCAGTTCGGGCATCTGCACATCGAGAAAAACCAGATCCGGCTGCCGGCTCTGAATCGCCTCCACGGCGCGGAGCCCATCCTCGGCCTCAAGAATCGCGCCGGCCAGCGGATCCTTGCGAAGCAGGTCGACCAGGCGCTGCCGTGCCGGCGCTTCGTCGTCCACCACCAGTACGCTGACGGGCTCAACGGGCGGCGCGACCATTCGAATCCTCTCCGTGCCAGCGCAGCGGCAAGGTCACTTCGGCTTCCGTCCCGCCGTCGGCGCGGGGACGGATCGCGAAGGAACTGCCGCCGTTCGGGTGAAGGCCCGCGATGCGGTCGCGCGTCAGGGAGAGTCCCAACCCCGCCGACTTTTCGAGCGTCCACCCGGGTGGCAACCCTACACCGTCGTCGAGCACCCGCACCCGAAGCTGCTCTCCGGCGCGCTCGGCCGAAACGATCACGGTTCCGCCCGAGGACCGGCCAGAGATGCCGTGCCGGATGGCATTCTCGACCAGCGGCTGGATGAACAGGGACGGCACTGCCGCATACTGTACATCGGGCGAGATCCGCGTTTCCACACGCAGACGGTCGCCGAAACGGATCTTCTGGATCGTCAGGTAATGGTCGAGAAACGCCAGCTCTTCGGCGAGCGGAATCTCGTGCCGGTCCCTGGTCTCGAGGGACAGGCGCAGCAGGTCGCCCAGATGCTCGATCATCCCACGCGCGAGCTTGGGATTCGGCTCCACTTGCGAGGAGATCGTATTCAACGCGTTGAAGAGAAAATGGGGATCGAGCTGCATGCGAAGGGCATTGAGACGAGCCTCCGCGAATTGTTTCTCCAACCGCTCCATGCGAAGTTCGCCGGCCAGGTAGCGGCCGTAATACTGGTATGCCTGCCATGCGCCGACGATGAGCCAGTAGATCAGCCAGCTCCAGAGAAACATGCCGCGCAGCGCGCCAGCCAGAGTCCGAATGTCCAGGGCCGCCTGCCAATGCCCCACGCCAAGGGCGGCGCGAACCGCGGCGAAAACATATACATACACGGCAGTGAACAGCAGGCTGAAGAACAGATGGGCGGCGAGCCGTCTTGCCAGTTGCTTGCTCGACAGCGGAAGCATCCGGTCGGCGGCGATAATGAGCGGCGCCAACAGCCCCCAGGACCACCATTGTGCCAGCGGTCCGAGAAGGGCGCCGCGCCAGTCGCCGCCACCCGCCAGCCCGGGCAAAGCGAAAACCACGCCGATCACGGTCCACCCGGCAGCCGCCAGCGCGATATGGCCAAGCCATCTCCTCATGCGGGACTCGTGACGAACATCTGCATGCATTATGGCGGATCGTGCGGGCGCCGGGCTCCTACAAAGTCTCGTAGGCGACGAGATCTTCCAGTTTCTTCTTGGGGCTTGGGTCGGGCCAGCCGGCTGGGATGCCGAGTGGGGTGATGCAGACGCGTTGGTAGCGTGCGGGAATGGCGAGAACCTCGCGCGTGATCTCTTCCGGAATGGAATCCGTGATGTAGACGGTGCCGTAGCCGAGGGCGCGCGCGGCCAGCATCAGGTAGCCCGCGGCCATGGGGCCGTCGTGGTGGTTGTAGGAAGGATACTCGGATTCCGAATCGGTCAGGACGACAATGTAGACCGGGGCGGAGAAGTACCCGGCCATGCGCTCTTCGACCGTCTTCCGGCGGGCTTCCCGTTCGGTGGTGGAAAGGCTGTTGCCGCCTATTGTGGAACGCTCGATGCAGCGCGCCTTCATGCGGTCTATCTTGACCCGGTCCCGGACCACTAGGAATTTCCACGGCTGCTGGTTTCCGGACGTGGGGGCACGGCGCGCCGCGTCGAGGATGCGGCGCAAATGCTCTTCGGGCACTGGGTCCGGTTTATAGCGCCGGACCGACTGCCGTTTGGCGAACAGCGCCAGCAAATCGCAATCGGCGGGCGGCTCGGCGGCTTTCACGAGCAGACTGCCACTGGCCAGGCCGGCCAGCGATAGACATGTCCTGCGCGTCGTATTCATCAGCATCTCCTTGCGGATCGCGTGGACCCGTGTGTCCAGCCTACCCGCATCGCGCCGCGCGGGCAAGGGGGATGTCGCGGAGCGGACTGGCGTGTTGCGAAGCGGACTTTCGCATCTGACAATCCGGTTCGGACCGAGCGGCGGGCGGTGGCGGCAATCAGGCGGCGGCACTATGCGCGCCGGTTGGCTGGGGCGATGCCTGCGTATGTTCCTGCGCATCGAGGTACTGGAGGAACGACTGGGCTTCGGGATAGCCGGGGCGGAGCTTCAGTGCCTGGTTGAAATCGGCGCGCGCGCGCCGTAGATCCGGTTTGTAAAGCAGATGGTAGGTGCCCAGGAAGAGATGGGCGCGCGGATCGAGCGGGCGCAACTGGGCGATGCGCTCGGCAATTTCGGTGGCTTCATCGAACATTTCCAACTGGTGGTATTCGGCGGCCAGAAAATCCAGCCGCGAAAGGTCGCTCGGATCGGCCGCGATCTCCTGGTTCAGAATCTCGATATACCAATGGTTCTTGCGGCGCCGGGCTTCCAGGTCGGAAGCGAAGTTATGATCGATGCGGATGCCGCTTTGATGCAGGCGTCCGCCTCCGGACAGAATCGAGGCGTCGATGGTCTCGTGGACGCGGCCGCGATAGCGGTGGTTTGGCCGGTTGGCGAAGAGGCGGACGACGTAATCGGTGGTGGGGCAAGAGGAACCCGACGAGAGGTTGTTGCGCTCGAGGAAATAACCTGCGTTCTCGTTGAGCGCGACGATTCTCTCGATCAGTGGCACGCCGGCCCGATCGAGCGTCTCATCCGCATCGAGCACCAGTATCCAGCGTCCGATCGAGTGTGCGATGCCGCGATTGCGGGCGGCCGCAAAATCGGCGCACTGGAAATCGAAGGGGACTACTTCCGCCCCATAGCCGGCCGCGATGCGCTTCGTCCGATCGGTGGAGCCGGTATCGACGACGATTAACTGGCCGGCCAGCCCCCGCACCGAATCGAGGCAGCGCGCGAGATTGCGCTCTTCGTTCTTCACGATCATGCAGAGGCTGAGCGCATCTGCCAGGTGCGGCGTAGCCGGTCCGTTCATCGATTGCTCCCCTCCGCTCGACGCACGCGCCGCGATTCGCCGCGCGCTGTTCGAGCGGCGGCGCCAGTCGGGACCATCGCAATCCGTTGCATGATCGAAGTCCGCTGCCGCCTCCGCCTTAGCCGACCACGTTCACCAGCGAACCGCTTTGGCTGCCGAACGATTCGGCATTGAAGATGCCTTGCGTCTGGGACGCTTGCGCAGCCGACTGATAATAAGCCAGTTGGTCCGCCGGCGTTGCATTCGTGAGCGCGGCGGAGGCGAGCAGCGAGTTGGCCGTCGTGTCTGTCGAATTCGCCGTAGTGCCGGTCGATCCGGTCAGTAAGTCCGTCAGGCTCGCCGTGCTGGTGCCGGTGCTGGCACTGGTGCCACTCCCAGTACCAAACAGCGCGTTCACGTTCTGCGCCTGAATGGCGCTCATGCTCAGTTGGACGATGTCGCTGGTCGGGGCATTCTCCAGCGCCGTTGTCACCTTCTTCGAAGTCAACACCGCTGAATTGCTATTGGACAGCAGTTCGAGCAAATTCGCCACGCCGGGGTTAGCCGATGGAACGGAGCTCATTTTCTCACCTCCAACAGACATATCGGCCATTATGGCGAGTTTCGTTAATCTTTTGATCGGTTTCGCTGATCCGGCCGGTCCACGCCACGCCAGGCAGCCTCGCCGGGCAGGGAAGAGCGTCGAAACGCCTTGCGGCCCAACCCGAAGCCTGCCGCCCTCTAATGGCGTTAGACTCTTGTTGGCGCATCCTTCAGGGCGCCAGCACGCCGAGGCGTGCCCGACGCGGAGGTCCGAGTGAGCGCAGCGACGACGGTTCCCCTGGCAGACCGCATTTCGCTCAAGGAGAAGATCGGCTACTCCTTTGGCGACGCGGCGTCGAATTTCTATTGGAAGACCTTCGAGTTTTTCCTGATGATCTTCTACACCGACGTTTTCGGCATCTCCGCCGCGGCCGTCGGCACCATGCTGCTGGTCACCCGCATCGCCGATGCCGTGGCGGACCCGACGATGGGCGCCATCGCCGACCGGACCAAGACGCGCTGGGGCCACTTCCGTCCTTACATCCTGTGGTTCTCCGTCCCGCTGGCCGTGGCCGGCGTGCTCACCTTCACCACGCCTCACCTGGGCGGCGGCGCCAAGCTGGTCTACGCCTACATTACCTATTCGCTCCTGATGTTCCTCTACACGGCGGTGAACATCCCCTACACCGCGCTGATGGGCGTGATGACGCCGAATTCGCAGGAGCGCACCTCGATCTCCTCGATTCGTTTCTTTGGCGCCTTCACCGCCGGCGTGTTCGTGCAGTACTTCACGCTGCGGCTGGTCAAGTTCTTCGGCGGTGGCAACGATCAGCTTGGCTGGCAGCTCACCATGGTGCTGTACGGCATTCTCGCCGTCGGCCTCCTCGTGCTGTGCTTCTTGACCACGCGCGAGCGCGTCGCCCCGCCCGCGCAGCAGCATTCCGACATCAAGCGCGATCTGGGCGACCTGTTCGGCAGCCGGCCGTGGCTGGTGCTGGTCGGCGTGCTGCTGATGGTGCTGGCGGCGTTCGTCATCAAAGGCTCGGCCTCGGTCTACTATTTCAAATACTTCCTGAAGCGCCAGGATTTGCTGGGTGCGTTCCTGGTGTCGAACGGCTTGGCGTTTCTGGTGGCCGTTTCGATCACGTCCCGGCTGGCCAAGTTGTTCGGCAAGAAGCCGCTGTTCATGATCGCGATCGGCGGCGGTGGCCTGATTATCGCGGGCTTCTGCCTCGCCGGACCCTCGGACCTGTGGCTCATCTTCGCGCTGCAGATCGTCTCCAGTTTCGTGATCGGGTTCAATTCGCCGCTCGTTTTCGCCATGTTCGCCGATACGGCCGATCACGCCGAGTGGCGCACCGGCCGCCGCACCACGGGACTGGTCTTTGCGTCGGCCATCTTCAGCACCAAGATCGGCGTGGCGATCGGCGCCTGGATGTTCGGCCTGATCCTGGCCTATTTCGGTTATGTGGCCAACGTCGAGCAGACCGGCCGCTCGCTGCACGGGATCATCCTCTCGATGAGCTGGATTCCGTGCGTGCTGATGGTGCTGGCCGCCGCCGCCATGACGCTCTATCCGCTCGACGATCCGCTCATGGTGAAGATCGAAGCCGAGCTGAAGACGCGGCGCGGAGTGATCGAAGCATGAAGACCATATCGCATTCGTGGCGCAGGCTTTTGAGCCTGCCGTGTCGAGATTCTTCTCGACATTTGTTCGATCCGAAGCAAGACACGCCGGCGCGAATGCGTGCGCCACGTCTTGTTCTTGCGCTCGCCTGTATCCTCGCCCTGGTCTCTTCCGCGCTGGCCGCCGATCTGACCGTGCAGAAGTGGCACGGCAATGGCATCGATTACTCCGGTTATCGCGCCGGACAGAGCCCGCAGTTCGACCGGTTCCCGTCGCAGGCGCAGATCCTCGAAGACCTCAGAATCCTCGAAAAGAACTGGACGCTGATTCGCCTCTACGGCGGCGACCGGCATTCCGAGGACGTGTTAGAAGTCATCCGGCGCGAGAAGATCGGCGTCAAGGTGCTGCTCGGCGTCTGGCTCGATGGCAGGCCCGGCCACGAAGCCGAGAGTGCGCGGCAAACCGCAGCCGGCATTCGCCTGGCGAACCAGTATAAAGACATCGTGCTCGCGGTCGCGGTTGGCAACGAGATTCTGGTCTCCTGGTCCGACCACAAACTCACCGAGGAGCAGGCTCTCGCATACGTAGCGCAAGTCAAGAAGGCCGTGAGTTGTCCGGTCACGGTCGCCGACGACTATCTGTACTGGCGCCAGCCGGAAGCGAAGCTCGCGAGCGCGGTCGATTTCATCACCATGCACACCTACCCGATGTGGGGCCACGAAGATATCGACACCGCCATGGCTTCGACCATCAGGAATTATGAGAGCGTGCGCGCGGCGCATCCGGGGAAGACGATTGTCCTGGGCGAGGCCGGTTGGGCATCGTATACGGTCGGCGACCAGCACGCTCCGCGGGCCGGCGACGAGAAGAAGCAGAAGCGCTATTACGAAGAGCTGACCGCGTGGGCGAAAGCGAGCGGCGTGACGCTTTTCTATTTCGAGGCGTTCGACGAGCTGTGGAAGGGCACTGGAACCGAGGGACACTGGGGTCTCTTCTCCGAGGGCCGCAAGGCCAAGCTGGCCATGCAGGCGCTCTACCCGGAGTTGATGCCTTCCGCGCTGACGTCGCCCGGCTACGATCCGCCGGCCGTTCCCGCGGTCAAGGAGAAACAGTGAGCATGGCGCGCGACATCGAAAGCAAGAGTGTTTCAGGTGGGGCATGCTTTAGCTTGCCCGTGCCCCAATGAGCGAGATCTACGCGGGCGATGCTCCGCTGCGGCGCGGCGAACGCAAGGTCGAGGGCGGTCCCATCGAAATCTCGGGCGAGCGTTTCTACCGCATCGTCAACTACGATTGGATGCCGCCGTTCCTGATGAGCCTGGTCAGCGATTCCGATCACTGGATGTTCGTTTCGAGCACTGGCGCGCTCTCCGCCGGCCGCAAGGATCCCGACCACGCGCTGTTTCCTTATTACACCGACGACCGCATCCACGACAGTCAGGACCAGACCGGCGGCAAGACCATCCTGCTGGTCAATCGCGCCGGGAGCACGGAGTTGTGGGAGCCGTTCTCGCAGCGCTACGAAGGCATCTATCGCATCACTCGCCGGCTTTCGAAAAGCGTCTACGGCAACAAGATCGTTTTCGAAGAGATCAACCACAGCCTCGGGCTGTCGTTCTTCTGTTCGTGGACGACCAGCGACCGATTCGGTTTCGTGCGGTGCGCCGGAATCGAGAACCTGGGCGTCGAGCGCGTCGAGATCGATTTGCTCGACGGCGTGCAGAACCTCTTGCCGCACGGCCTCACGCGCCGCTTTCAGATGGAATACAGCACGCTTGCCGACGGGTACAAGGAGAACGAACTCGATCCCGAAACGGGCCTGGGCCTGTTCAAGCTCAGCTCAATTCCCGCCGACCGGCCCGAGCCCAACGAGGCGCTGCGCGCGACCACGGTGTGGACGGAGGGAATCGAACCGGTGAGCCGCTTGCTATGCGCCGCGCAGCTCGATCGCTTCCGATCTGGCGAGGTCGTGAGCCAGGAAACCCTGATCCGCGGCCGCCGCGGCGCGTATTTCATCAACGCGCAGTTGGCGCTCGATGGCGGAGAGCGCAAAGAGTGGAGCATGGTGGCGGAGGTGGATCAGGACGCCGCTGCCGTCGCGAACCTGGTTGGCCTTCTCAAACGCGGCGGCAATCTGCGCGTGCAACTTGACGAGGACGTCGCGCGCGGCACGCGCAACCTGATTCGCATCGTGGCCGCCGCCGATGGCCTTCAGCTTACCGGCGACGAGCTTAGCGCGAACCGCCATTTCTCGAATGCCCTATTCAACGTCATGCGCGGCGGAATCCCCGATCGCGGGTATCTGGTTTCCCGCGCCGATTTCGCCGCGTTCCTTGGCAAAGCCAACCACGCGGTCGCCGAACGGCGCGCCGCGTTCCTTGACGCGCTCGACGAAACGTTACCTCATGCGAGGCTGCTCGAACTGGCGCGCGCGCAGAACGATCCCGACCTCGAACGCCTCGCCCACGAGTATCTGCCGCTCACCTTCAGCCGCCGCCACGGCGACCCCAGCCGGCCGTGGAACATCTTTTCGATCGAGGTGAAGAGCGAGCGCGGCGAGCGAATCCTGAACTATCAGGGCAACTGGCGCGACATTTTCCAGAACTGGGAAGCGCTGGCGCTCTCCTTCCCCGGCTTCATCGAGAGCATGATCTTCAAGTTCGCCGGCGCCTCCACCGCCGATGGCTACAACCCGTACCGCATCATGCGCGATGGCTTCGATTGGGAGGTGCTCGACCCGCACGACGCTTGGTCCTACATAGGCTATTGGGGCGACCACCAGGTGGTGTACCTGCTCAAGCTGCTGGAGGTTTCGGCGCGCTACCATCCCGGCGCGCTTGCCCGGTTGCTGACCCGCCGCGTGTTCACCTACGCCGACGTGCCGTACCGAATCAAACCGTACGGCGCCCTGCTCGCAGACTCGCGCAATACGATCGATTTCGATGCCGCTCTCGATAGCGAAATCCGCCGGCGGGCGGAGGCGATCGGCGCCGATGGCAAAGCCCTGTCGGGCGCCGATGGTGCGCCCTATCGCGTGACCCTTGCCGAAAAGCTGCTGGTGCTGGTGCTGGCGCGCCTCTTCAATTACATCCCCGAGGCCGGCCTGTGGATGAACACGCAACGGCCGGAGTGGAACGACGCCAACAACGCGCTGGTCGGCTCCGGCGTCTCCATGGTGACGCTCTATTGTCTGCGCCGGTTCCTCTCGTTCTGCCGCGGCCTCTTCGGCCAGTTGGAAATGCGAACCATTGAAGTCTCGACCGAAGTCGCCGTCGCGTTTCGCCAGGTGGCGGAAGCGCTCGATCGCCATGCCGGCCTGTTCGCCGGACCGATTTCGGATACTGATCGCAAACGCGTCCTCGACGATCTGGGCGGCGCCGGAAGCGACTACCGCGCGCGGCTCTATGCGCACGGGTTTTCGGGCGATCAGGCAACCCTGACCGTGGCCGAGCTGGACGCTTTCTGCGATGTCGCGCTGCGCCACATCGATCATTCGATTCGCGCCAACCGGCGCGCGGACGGCCTCTATCACGCGTACAACCTGATGAAGGTGGATGGCGGCGCGATCGCGATTCGCCGCCTCTACGAAATGCTGGAAGGCCAGATGGCCGTGCTCGCCTCGGGCGCGCTCGATGCGCGGGAATCGGCGGTGCTGCTCGACGCGCTGCGCGCGAGCCCGCTCTACCGCGCCGATCAGAACAGCTACGTCCTCTATCCCGATCGCAAGCTGCCGGGCTTCTTCGAGAAGAACAATATCCCGGCCGCGGCGATCGCGCAATCGAAAACGCTCGCGTCCATGATCGAACAGGGCGACCGCCGCATCGTGATTCAGGATGAGAACGGCGTGGCGCACTTCAACGCGGCCTTCCGGAACGGCGCGCTGCTCGAAGAGGCGCTGGCCGCGCTCGACATCGAGGATGACGAACGCGCGCGCATTGCCGCGCTCTACGAAGAGGTGTTCGATCACCAGTCGTTCACCGGCCGCTCGGGCACGTTCTATAAATACGAGGGCCTTGGCTGCATTTACTGGCACATGGTTTCGAAGCTCCTGGTGGCCGTGCAGGAAGTGCTGGACCGCGCCGGCTGCGCGGGCGAGGACGCCGCCGTCGTCGAGCGGCTCCGGCAACACTATCAGGCAATCCGTGATGGTATCGGCGTCCGCAAGACGCCCGAGTTGTACGGCGCCATCCCCACCGATCCGTACTCCCACACGCCCGGATTCGCCGGCGTCCAACAACCCGGCATGACCGGCCAGGTGAAGGAAGACCTGATTTCCCGGCTGGGCGAAATGGGCGTCGCCGTCGCGGACGGGCGCATCGTTTTCCGCCGCCATCTGGTCAGCCGCGGTGAGTTCCTATCCACGGCCAGCACATTTCGCTATTGCGACCTGGACGGCCAGGAACGCAGTCTCGGTCTCGAGCCCGGCACCATGGCCTTCACGACTTGCCAGACGCCCGTGGTGGCGCATCAAGTGGGGCCGCCCAGGATCGAAGTCACCCGCGCGGATGGCTCTCACAAGATCGTGGAGGGGCTCGACCTCGACGCCGTCACCAGCGCTGCGATCTTCGAGCGCAGCGGAGCGGTCCGCCGTCTGGACGTGTTTTTCGATTTCGAGAGCGGCACGTAGACCGCGTGCGACGATGAGGGATTGGCCGGATCGGACGGCTATGCCAAGACTTCTGCTGATCACCGCTTCGTCGCCCGAGATTCGGAGTGCGCGGCGGCCGCGGATTCTCAACTTTCAGCAGATCACCATGCCTTACTTGGCCGCCAGGGTCCCGCCCGATTGGCCCGTCACTCACATCGATGAAGAAGCCGAGAGACTCGATTGGAATACCGAAGCCGACTTAGTCGGAATTACATTTCACACCCCAAGCGCCGCTCGTGCCTACCAGCTTGCCGCGCATTTTCGTTCGCGAGGTGCATGTGTCGTCATGGGTGGCCCGCACGTAACGCTGATGCCCGAGGAGGCCGGATGCCATGCCGACGCGATATTCGTTGGCGAAGCCGAAGGCCTATGGGAAGAATTCCTGCGGGACTTTGTGGCGGGCGTTTATCGTCGAGTCTATCGGCAGGATGGCGCGCCGTCTCTCGAGAGAGTTCCCATGGCGCGCAAGGCGTTGTTTCATAGGAACGATCACTCCAGCGGCGTTCTGTTCGCCACCCGCGGCTGCCCTCACCGCTGTGAGTTCTGCACCATCGCTCTAATGTACCCGCACGGGCTGCGCAAACGGCCCATTGCCGAGGTCGCCGCGGAGTATGCTTCGTTCCGCGGCAAAGTCATTATCTTCTGGGATGACAACATCACCGCGGATGCCGACTATGCGAAGGAGTTGTTTCGTGCCATCGCTCCCTACCGGAAATGGTGGAGCAGTCAGGCCACGATCCACGCCGGCCGCGACGATGAGCTTCTCGAAGCCGCGGCCCGCAGCGGGTGCACGCAGTTGTTCCTGGGCCTGGAGTCGATCTCGCAATTCAGCCTGACTGAGGCGCATAAGGGATTCAATCGCGTGGAAGAGTATGCCCGGATTATCGCCCGCGTCCATGCGCACGGGATAGCCGTGCAGGCGGGGATGGTATTCGGTTTCGACAGCTACACGCCGCGGATCTTCGAAGACACACTCGGTTTTCTGGAAGAGACAGGCGTCCAGAATGCGACCTTCAACATCCTGACGCCGTATCCCGGCACGCCGCTGTTTCAAAGGCTCGAAGCCGAAGGACGGATGCTGACGCGGGATTGGACAAAGTACAACGGCCGCACCGAGGTCGTCTATCGACCAAAGCGGATGAGCCCGGCGGAACTCGAAGCCGGGTTCCGCTATGCCAATCGGCGCTTCTACTCTCTGCCCAGCGTGGCAAGGCGGCTAGCGCGCTCGCCGGTTCAATTATGGTGGACCCTGCCGCTGAACCTGGCGTATGGGTACGGTTGGCAGAGGAGCCGCCGATGAGGCGCAACTTTGTTTGCAGTACAATTGACCAATCGCTATGTCTCTGGTCCCCGGCTCCAGACTCGGACCCTACGAAATCCTCGCCGCGATCGGCGCGGGTGGCATGGGTGAAGTGTACGAAGCGCGCGACTCCCGGCTGGGGCGCCGCGTAGCCGTTAAGACGGCGCTCGGCGGCTTCGGTGAGCGCTTCGAACGCGAGGCGCGCGCTATCGCCGCGCTGAACCACCCCAACATCTGCACCATTCACGACGCGGGCGAACAGGACGGCGTCCGCTATATCGCCATGGAACTTCTCGAAGGCGCGACGCTGCACCAGCGGATTGGCGGTCATCCCCTGGCGCCCGCCGACGTGGTGGAAATCGCGCTCCTCGCCGCCGCCGGACTGGAGGCCGCGCACGCCAAAGGGATAATCCACCGCGACATCAAGCCGGCGAACATCTTCCTGACCGGCGATGGCCGGGTGAAGATAATGGATTTCGGTCTGGCCAGGTTTACCCCCGAAACCCCGCCTGCGAATTCGCAAAACGAGACGGCCACGCTCAGCGAGGCCGCCCTCACCATGCCGGGCACGGCCGTGGGCACGGTGGCCTACATGTCTCCCGAGCAGGCCCGCGGCGAGCCGCTCGACGCCCGCAGCGATATCTTCTCCTTCGGCGCAGTGCTGTTTGAAATGCTGACCGGCGTGCGCGCCTTCCGCGGGAAGACCCTGGCGGCCCAGTTCGACGCCATTCTGCACCAGTCGCTTCCGCCGGTCCGCACGTTGGCTCCCGCAGTCTCCGCGGAGTTGGAGCGCGTTGTCGCCAAAGCTACGGAAAAAGATCGCATCTTGCGCTACCAGACCGTCGCGGAGATGCGGCAGGCTTTGAAGCAAATACAACTCGATTCGGCCACGGCGGAAAAGCCGAAGCCGCGCCGGACGAGCGGTGCCCGCTGGCTCTGGCCCGTCGCGGCCGCTCTGGCGCTGGCTGGAATCGCGGGCGGCGTTTATTGGAAGACCCATTCCGGCGCGACTCCCATCCGCTCCATCGCGGTCCTGCCGCTGGAGACGATTTCCTCCGGCGCCGAAGACTACTTCACCGACGGGATGACCGCCGAGTTGATTGACGCCATGATGCGGATTCACGGATGGCGCATCATTTCCCGCACCTCCGCCATGCAGTACAAGAATGTGCACAAACCGCTTCCCGCCATCGCCAGGGAATTGGGTGTCGACGCGGTGGTGGAGGGCACGGTCCAGCGCTCCGGCGATCGTGTACGCATTTCCACCCGCCTGATTCGCGTCGGCGCCAATGAGGAGGATTTGTGGGCGGAGAGTTTCGATCGCGACGTTCGCGACGTGCTGGACGTCCAGGCCGAAGTGGCCCGCTCGATTGCCGACGAGATCAAGGTCTCTCTCACGCCTCGCGAACGGGGGCAACTCGCCGAGCGGCATCCGGTCGATCCGGCGGTGCTCGATCTTTATCTCCGTGGCCGGGCCGCGATGGATGCCGGAACGGAAGACGGGATTCGCAAAGCGATCGCCTTCTTCGAACAGACGCTCGGACACGACCGTTCCTACGCTCCGGCGGAAGCGGCGCTGGCCCTGGCCTACGGCGCGCTGACTCCGGACTTCGAGAAACCCAAGGACGTGATGCCCAAATCCCGCGAGCATGCGCAGAGAGCCATCGAACTTTCGAACGACACGCTGGCGGAGGCCGACACCGCCATGGCCGCCGTCATGTTGCGCTTCGATTGGGACTGGACCGGCGCCGAGCGCGAACTCAAGCATGCCCTCGAACTGAACCCCAATTCGGCCGACGCCCACGATTGGTACGGCGGCTATTTCATGACCCTCTCCATGCACGACCAAGCCATTGCCGAGGCCGGGCTGGCACACCAACTGGACCCGGTTTCCTACCCCATCTATTCCGATTTTCTGAACACCCTGATCGTGGCGAGGCAATATGAGCGCGCCATCGCCGAATGCCGCCGCGCCATCGCGCGCTACCCCGATTTCGCCTACGGCTATGCGTGGCTGGGGATGGCTTACATGCTGAACGGCCAGGCTCAGAAGGCCGTCGAAGCCGCGCAAGCCGCTTACCGTCTGGACCAGCACGTGACCGTCACCACCTTCCTGGCGATGGCCCAGGCAGCCGCGGGCAATACCGCGGAAGCGAAACGACTGGCGGATATGCTCGACCAGCGGGCCAGGTCGCGCTACGTTTGTGCCTACGAGGTTGCGGGCGTACATCTGGCCCTCGGCGAGAAAGACAAGGCAGTCGAACTGTTGCGCCAGGGAGAGAAGGAGCGCTGCGATTGTCAGATCCTGCTGCGATCGGAACCCTGGATGGACGGGATCCGGAAGGACCCGAACTATGACCGCTTCATCCGGAATATCGGCTATCCGGCGAAGTGAGCGTATTGAGGTTTGACATCCGCCTTTCGACCTGTGTCCAGGGCTGTTGCTCCCTCGGCGCGACAGCGTCCGTTGCGGGCGCGCGGACCCCGGCGGGTGTGCTCCAGAAGGCCAGCCGCGCCACAGTGATTCGAAACTGAATGGTATTGGGCTCGACGGCCGGTTCTCCTTGCCGGCTTACGCCGCCGGCGGCGGGATGGCGACAGTGGTCTCGCCCCAACCGGCCGGAGATTGGATTCTGATCTTCAACTCGCGGGCTTCCTGCGACAGGGTCTGATAGCTGAGTTCGTAGCGGGCGCTGAGATTGAGATATGCCTGCTCGATGCTGGCGACGACCTCCTGTGGGGCGGCGGCATGGGTGTAACCGATGCGGGTCTTGGCGCAGAGGTTCTCAAGGGCGGGGTTGGGAACGCTGGAGATGACTTGCACGATCCCGCGGGCGGCGCCGACTGTGGCGACCAGGCCATGCCCGGCAACGCCCCCTACCTGCTCGGAAGCGAAGACAATCACGTGGCGCCTGCCGCGCGCGACGTTGGCATCGCCCCGCAGGGCGCGCCAGAGCGTTTGCCACATGTCGCTGCACTCCGCGCGTTCCGTCATGCGGCGGAAGGAATCCGCCAAAGCCTCGTGATTCGGGGTGAACGAGATCTCCTGATTCTCCGGCGCCGCTGGCCCGGCGGCCTCTCCGGCCGGCATCCACGGCAGGTAGGTCCACACGTCCGAGGGCCGTTTTCCAGCCAGACAGGCGAGCGCACCGGTCACCCAGGGAGGCTCTTCGGCCATGCCACCACGGGGAAACAGGAAGACCACGGACATGGCGGGCGGACTGGGGCGGACCGTGAGGCGATAATTGAGTATCGGCTGCCCGTCCTCGGTGAGCATGAACTCGATCGCGCGCAGGGGGGGCTGCGCGACGCCCGTGGCGCCTACCGCCACCTGCACGTGCCGCATCGGTTTGGGCCCAGCGGGCGCACTGGTCCCCGGAGTTTCCAGCAACAGACTCGAGAGCCGCCATGGCTGCCCGGTGACCGCCTGCGCCGTGGTCGATCTGATGCGCGCGACCGCCCACAGCGCGCGCGACCGCACCATCGGATGCTCGTCCCGCAGCAATTCCGCCACTGTGATACGAAAGCGCGAATCGCCGGTCTCCCCCATCACCCAGGCGGCCGTGGCACGGAAGACCGCCACCGGATGCGCGGCCAGTTTGACGGTTTCGGCGAGGCAGGTGGAATCTCCCATCGTGTAGAGGCCATAGAGAGCGTTGCCCACCACGCGGTTGTCGGCGTCGCGCAGGGCGGACAGCATCACCTCGTGGGCCTCGTCGGTTCCCACTCCCCAGAGCCCCTCGATGGCGTTAGCCCTCAAGCGCGGATCCCTATCGTTCATGCGGCTTTGCGCCCAGACGGCGCTCCGGTTGCTGCGGCCCATGATGAGCGCGGCCTTCGAACGCAGACCGACATCCGACGAGTGCAGCAGACGGGACAGCGACGGCAGGATGCGGCTGACGTCGGAAGCGCGGGCCAAGACATCCAGCAGTCGCGATGCACTGGCCGCCAGCAGCGGGTGCGTGCCAGCGGTCACGGCGTCCGCCACGTGGCGGGCCAGACTCGTCTCCGCCATGGGATCGATCTGCACAGCGATGCGAACGGCCGCCGCCGCCTTCTCAATGGGCAGGAACGTTTCGCACAACAGCGTCTCCAGGACATCGTTGGCCACCAGCAAACCCACCAGGAAGCGCAGGCCGCGCGACTCCTCCTGGGTGCGCAACGCTTCGAGCGCGCCGCGATAGAAAAGGTCAGGATCGCTCGCCAACAGGTCTTCGACGATGCGCTGATTGCCGGCCGTGCCCGGCGACACTTCCGTCACCAATCTCGCGAAACCCGCCGGGGTGAGTTCTCCCGCCTTGCCGATGCTGGTCGATGAGGGCAGCACACTAAGTTAATCGGTCAAGAGCCCTAAAACTTTAGGGCGCTCCGCTTACTTATTGCATAACCGACAGAAGATCGGGCTGCCGCGGACGACAAAGACGCGGACGCCGGAGTTGCCCGCACCACATATAATTAAGCTCATGCAGAACAATACCTTTGGCGCGAAGGCGAAGCTGCGGGTGGGCTCGGCCGACTACGAGTACTTCCGGCTTCAAGCGGTGGAAGAAAAGGGTGTGGGCAGCCTCGGACGCCTGCCCGTTTCGATTCGAATCCTGCTCGAAAACCTGTTGCGCGCCGAAGACGGGCGCCGCGTGCTGGCCTCCGACATCGAGTACGTGGCGCGCGGTCAGGCCGCCGCCGAGCAAAAGGAAATCAGCTTCATGCCGGCGCGCGTGCTGTTGCAGGACTTCACCGGCGTGCCGGCGGTGGTGGATCTGGCCGCCATGCGCGACGCCCTGGCCGCGGCCGGCGCCGATCCCTCCCGCGCCAACCCATTGATGCCGGCCGACTTAGTGATCGATCACTCGGTGCAGGTGGATCGCTTCGGCTCCCCCGACGCCTTCGGCATCAACGCCGTGCTCGAATTCGAGCGCAACCGCGAACGCTACGCCCTCCTGCGTTGGGGGCAAACCGCCTTCCGCAATTTCCGCGTGGTCCCGCCCGATACGGGTATCGTCCATCAGATCAATCTCGAATACCTGGCATCGGTCGTATTCCTGCGCGACGGACAGGCCTACCCCGACACCCTGGTTGGCACCGATTCGCACACCACCATGATTAACGGCCTCGGTGTGCTGGGCTGGGGCGTCGGCGGCATCGAAGCCGAGGCCTGCATGTTGGGCCAGCCGATTTCCATGCTGCTGCCGCCCGTGGTGGGTTTCAAATTGCACGGCAAGCTGCCCGAAGGGTGCACCGCCACCGACCTGGTGCTCACCATCACCCAGATATTGCGCAAGAAAGGCGTGGTGGGCAAATTCGTCGAGTTCTTCGGAACCGGCTTGAGCGCGTTGAGCCTGGCGGACCGCGCGACGGTGGCCAACATGGCGCCCGAGTATGGCGCCACCATGGGCTTCTTCCCGGTGGACGCGCAGACGCTCGAGTATTTGCGATTCACCAATCGGGCTCCCGCGCTGGTCGAGTTGGTGGAGGTTTACACCAAGGCGCAGGGCCTGTTCCGCACCGATTCGACGCCGGATCCGGAGTACGCAGACACGCTCGAACTCGATCTGGCAACGGTCACGCCCTCTCTCGCCGGGCCCAAGCGCCCGCAGGATCGCGTCGAACTGGCCCAGGTGGGTCAGAACTTCCACGCTGCCTTCCCTGCCAACGGGAAAAGCGTGCAGACCGAGATCGATGGTCAGGCCGCCACGTTTGGCGATGGCGCGGTCGTGATCGCCGCCATCACCAGTTGCACCAATACCTCGAATCCTTCCGTGATGCTGGCGGCCGGCCTGGTGGCGAAGAAAGCCGTCGAGCGCGGCCTCGCCGTGAAGCCGTGGGTGAAGACCAGCCTGGCGCCGGGCTCCAAGGTGGTGATGGATTACTACCGCGAGGCCGGCCTGATCGAGTATCTCGAGCGGCTCAACTTCCATCTGGTCGGCTTCGGCTGCACCACGTGCATCGGCAACAGCGGCCCGNNCGCAACTTCGAGGGCCGCGTCAATCCGCTCGTGAAAGCCAATTACCTCGCCTCGCCGCCGCTGGTGGTGGCCTACGCCCTGGCAGGCACCGTCGATATCGACCTGACCAACGACCCGCTCGGCACCGACGCCGCCGGCGCCCCCGTCTATCTTCGCGATATCTGGCCGACCAACCAGGAGGTGCAGGACACCGTGCGCACAGCCGTCGACCGCGCGATGTTCGAAGAGGAATACGCGCAAGTTTTCGACGGCGACAGCAACTGGCAAACCATGCCCGTCCCCACCGGCGATACCTACGAATGGAACGAGCGCTCCACCTATATTAAGAAGCCGCCCTACTTCGAGAAGATGGTCGATCCGGCCACTTCCATTCGCGATCTCGCCGGCCTGCGCGTGCTGGCCATGCTCGGCGATTCGGTGACCACCGATCACATCTCGCCCGCCGGATCGATTCCGAAGGAGACGCCGGCCGGCCGCTATCTGATCGCGCAGGGCGCCGAGCCGAAGGACTTCAACCAGTATGGCGCGCGCCGCGGCAATCATGAAGTAATGGTGCGCGGCACGCTGGCCAACATCCGCCTGCGCAACCAGCTTGCGCCGGGAACCGAGGGCGGTTGGACGCGCCATCTGCCGGATGGCGAGCAGATGTACATTTACGATGCCTCGGTGAAGTACCAGGCCGAGGGCGTCGGCCTGCTGATTCTGGCCGGCAAGGAATACGGCTCCGGTTCGTCGCGCGATTGGGCGGCCAAGGGCGTCATGCTGCTTGGCGTGAAGGCCGTCATCGCCGAGAGTTTCGAGCGCATCCACCGCACCAACCTGGTCGGCATGGGCCTGCTGCCGCTGCAATTCGAAGCGGGCGAGAGCGCGCAGAGCCTCGGGTTGACCGGCCAGGAAACCTACTACATCACCGGCATTCCCGCCGCGCTCGGCGGTGGTGCGAAGCAGGCCGCCGTCCGTGCCGTGGCCGCCGACGGCGCCGGAACGAACTTCACCGTCGCCGTCCGCGTCGATACGCCGCAGGAGGTCGAATACTACCGCAACGGCGGCATTTTGCCATACGTGCTGAGAGAGTTGGCGAAGTAGGGAACTGGCGGCGAGAGGTTCGAGTCCTACCTGGGGAGCCAGTTTGGCACTTCTCGACGTCACGCTATCTGATTGATTTCATTGCGGGCATTTCAAGCGTTTCTTCTGGATTGGCCTCACTTCAGTATGACCCCGGTGTGGACTCGAACTCTCCGTCCGACCGGCATCCCGAAACGACTCGGCACTGGTCCACCATGCGTTGCAGCCTCTGGATAGCCGACAATCAACCCGATGGCGACGGGTGAACGCTACTCCGTCAGGGAGGATCAACCCGTCGGCCTGCCGAGATTTCCGTTATAGTGGCGTTATGTTGGCATGGTTGAAGAAGCACGTTCGACTGGTTCTGCTGGTCATCGTCGGATTAAGTCTCGTCCCCGCGTATCTGCACGCGTATAGCCTATCGGGCCCATCTGATATACCGACGGTTCTCCTTGGCGACAAGGTCATCGTCAATAGCGCCGCCTATCAGTTGAAGCTGCCCTATTCCAGCGTGACGCTGTTTCGGACTGCTTTGCCAAAGCGCGGAGACTTCGTTCTGCTGCATGTTCCCAACAATTCGCGGTTGAGGTTTGGATTCTTCAAACGAATCATGGGACTGCCCGGGGAGACCATTGAGATCCGGGAAAACCGAGTAATCGTCAACGGTCGAGCCATTCCGGTGAGGGATTTGGACCCAGCCGATTTTGCGTGGGTTCCTACAGGGCATCCGATAGGGTCCACAGTCCAAAACGAGGACGGACATTGGATCACATTTACTCCCGGCAAGAGCGAACGCCGAAACCTTCCTCCGATTCGGCTGTTAGATGGGCAGTACTTTGTGCTCGGCGACAATCGCGACGATAGCGAAGATTCGCGCGAGTTCGGGCCGGTATCAGGCGACCTTCTACTTGGAAGAGTGATCGCCACCTTTGCGACGGGGCCCAGGGCAAAATAGATCCCTGAAAGTCGCGGCGTGTTTACCAATTCCGACCAGATGTGCGATCTGGAAGTTTGCCCCGGCTGCCTCGGCGAGTTCGAGACGTGTCCAGCCTGGGTGCCCGCCCTGGACTCCGGCCAATAGTTCGCGTGTATTGCTATGAAAACAATCCCCATCCACAGGTTCGATCACAGCTCCAATTGGCATGAAAAGGTTCGAAACGTGTCCAGACTGGGGAGGCAATTCTCAATTCCCGAAGGTCGCCCTATCTGATTGATTTCATAGCGCCCGCCTAGAAGATTTTCTCTGGAGCCACCCAATGGATCGGTGATCCCATTAAGGACTCGAACCCGCTTCGGACTCGTGATCGACATCAGCCTGGGACGCTGATCCCTATCCCTCGGAATCCGAAGGCGGTCATATCATTCGCCGAGTGGCCCAGATCTTCGGCGTTTTCGGCGGGTAATCCGGTCAACTTCCCACATTTTTGGCCCGCGTGGGGCCACTGTACGACAAGGGGTTTATCTGTCCCA
>PMKM01000019.1 GCA_003157745.1 Bryobacterales bacterium
CGATAGTATGATAGGCGCAGTGTCCACCTCGCGGTTGTTTCTCATCGACGCCTTTGGCTTCATCTTCCGGGCTTACCATGCGCGGGCGCGTAGCGGGGCGGCGCCGATGCGAACTTCTAGCGGGCTCTCGACGGAAGCGGTCTACATCTTCAACAACATGGTGCGCAAGCTGACGCGCGAGTACCAGCCGACGCACCTGGCGGCGGTGTTCGAAAGCGAGGAGCCGACGCTGCGCGTGGTTGAGTTCGCCGACTACAAGGCCAACCGCGCGGAGACGCCGCCGGAACTGATCGAGCAAATTCCCTACGTGCGCCGCCTGCTCGACGCTATGCGCATCCCGGTGCTGTCGTATCCCGGTTACGAAGCCGACGACGTGATCGGGGCGATCGCGCGGCGGGAAGCGGCGGCCGGCGTCGAGGTCGTCGTTGTCTCGAGCGACAAGGACCTGCTGCAACTGGTCACCGACCGCGTCTCGATGCTCAACCCGGCCAAGGACGACGAGTGGTACGACGCCGCCAAGGTCAAGGAATTCGTCGGCGTCGCGCCGGCGCAGCTGGCCGACCTGCTGGCGCTCAAGGGCGACGCGGTCGATAACATCCCCGGCGCGCCCGGCATCGGCGACAAGGGCGCGCGCGAACTGATCGAGCAGTTCGGCTCCGTCGAAGCCGCCATCGCGCACGCCGCCGAGGTCCCGAAGCGAACCTACCGCGAGAGCTTGCAGAACAACGTAGACCGCATCCTGATGAGCAAGCGCCTGGCGACGATTGTGACCGACGTGCCGATCGCGTTCTCGCTCGCCGAAGCCGCCACGCGCGCCGCCGATCCGGCCCTCCTAAAAGCCGTCTATCAGGAGATGGAGTTTCACAGCCTGCTCAAGGAACTGGGCCCGGCGGAAGACACGCGCTCGCGCGATTACGCCGCGTTCGCCGACTTGGCCGAACTGCGCGCGTGGTTCGCCGCCGTTCCGCCCGGAGCGCCCGTGGCGGTGGCTATTTCAAAGGCGGGCGAAGGCGAACTGTCGCTCGATTCGGTCGGCGTCGCCTGGAAGCCGGGCCAGGCGCGCGCGGCGTCGGGCGACCTGATCGCGGCGCTCAAGCCGTGGCTCGAAGACGCGGCCGCGCCCAAGATTGCCTGCGACGTGAAGTCGGCGCTGCTGACGCTTGATCGGATGGGCATCGCAGGCGCCGGCTTCGAACACGACGTGATGCTCTACGCGTTTCTGTTGGATGCCGATCCGAGCGCGTGTTCGCTCGAAGAGCAGGCCCGCCGCCGTCTCGATTTGAAGCTCGGCGCCGCGCCCGAACAGCACGCCGATATCGTTCTCGAACTCCAATCGCAACTCTCGCCCTTGATCGACGCGCGCGGCTTGCGCGAATTGTACGCAACCATCGAACTGCCGCTGGCGCGCGTGCTCGCGCTCATGGAGCGAACCGGCATCCTGATCGACCGCACCGAGTTGCATCGCCTCTCGGAGCTGATGGAAGGCGAAATCGCGCGCCTCACCGAACGCATTCACGCGCTCGCCGGCAAGCCGTTCAACATCGCCTCGCCGCAGCAGTTGGGCCGCGTCCTGTTCGAGGATCTGCATCTTCCCGCGCCCTCGAAACGCGGCAAGGCCAAGGCCGTTTCGACCGCCGCCGACGTGCTCGAATCGCTCGCCGCCGATCACGAAATCGTGCGCCTCGTGCTCGAATACCGCCAACTCGCGAAGCTGAAAGGCACCTACGTCGACGCGCTGCCGCTGCTGGTCGGCGCGACCGGCCGCCTGCACACCAGTTTCAATCAGGCTGGCGCCGCCACCGGCCGCCTGTCGTCCTCGAATCCCAACTTACAGAACATTCCCGTGCGCACCGCGCTTGGCCGCGAAATCCGCGCCGCCTTCGTGCCGCGCCCCGGTTGGAAGCTGGTCACCGCGGATTATTCGCAAATCGAGCTGCGCCTGCTCGCCCATTTTTCCGCCGACCCGCTGCTCGTCCAGGCCTTCCGCGAAGGCGACGACATCCACACACGCACCGCCTCCGAAGTGATGGGCGTGCCGCCGATGATGGTCACCCCCGAAGCACGCCGCGACGCCAAGGCCGTCAACTTCGGCATCGTCTACGGCATCAGCGCCTACGGCCTCGCCGCGCAGCTCGGCATCTCGCGCGCGGAAGCCGAGCGCTACATTCGCGGTTACTTCGAACGCTACGCCGGCGTCCGCCGCTTCCTCGATGAGACTATCGCCGCCGTGCGCGCTTCTGGCGTCGCCCGCACTCTGTTCGGCCGCGAGCGCCCCATCCCCGACATGAACAGCAACAATTCGAGCGCCCGCGGCTTCGCCGAACGCACCGCCGTCAATACGCCGCTGCAAGGCACCGCCGCCGATCTCATCAAGCTGGCGATGGTCCGCGTGCAAGCCGCGCTAGAAGCCGCCGGCCACAGCTCCGCCATGCTGTTGCAGGTTCACGATGAATTGGTTTTCGAATGCCCGCCCGAAGAAGTGGAAGCCGTCGCGGCGCTGGCCAGGCGCGAGATGGAGAATGTCCACGAACTGACCGTGCCGCTAGTGGTCGATATCGGCGTCGGCGACAACTGGCGCGACGCCAAATAGGTGGGGCATGCTTTAGCTTGCCCGTGTTCGAAGAGTGAAGAAAGCCCCTACGCCAGCGCTTTCATCGGCCGTCCGCCATTGGCGACATTCAGGCGCGGCTTCTCGAAGACGGTCATGTCCGCGATCAATTGCTCCAGGTCGGCGTCGTCGGTCACCACGATTTCGTGTTCGATCCAATCCGACAGCGGAATGTTGCGGAAGTACATCCGCTCCTGCAATACCAGGCTCTTGCGGGGCTGCGCCAGCCGGCGGTTCTCGCGCGTGTAGTGCCGCTGCTCTACTTTCATTTCGCCCAGGAATGTATCGAGCGCCTCGCGGTGCGCACGTTCCTGCGCCGCCCGCATCGCCGTCTGCAACTGCGCTTCCATGGCTTCCCGTTCGGCTTGGATGGCGCCCTTGTCCGACGCAATCCGCTCGCGCGCTTCGGCCAGCTTAACTTCCATCCGCGATTGCATAATGAACCACGCAAGCACGCCGGACACCACAGCCGCGAATGCAGGTACGCCAATCCACACCAGTGCTTCCATGGGTCAATGCTAACCGGGGCCGGCCAATCAATACTAGCTGTCGAAAGTAAATATACACCTGTAAACGTATGGATATAAGCCGGTTGCTGGAACCGGACTTACGCCGGATGGCGCTCGCTTGGGTTGTGTCTCGGGCTTCAATCGAGCGAATCGCGCCCTTACGCCTGCGTGCCGTCGATCTTCTGGCCTGAGATCGTGTAGCGCACCTCGCCCAGTTGCAGCCGCACCAGCGGGCCGAAAATCGCCGCCAGCCGCGCCCGCAGCCCGGCCACGAATCCCCGGTACTTCCCCTCGAATACCGCCCGCCCCAGCAGGAAATCGGCGTGCACCAACGCCTCCGCCGGCCGGTCGCCAAAGTGCCGCACGCGGGCCGCGGGGATCAGCAGGATCTTCTTCCCCGCTCGCAGAATCTGCGCCGCCAGGTCGGCATCGCCGCCGAATTGGCCATACCGCTCGTCGATCTGCCGCACGGCTTTGATCAGGAATACGCGCGCCATCACCGCCGCGCCGCGCGGATAATCCACCGCCACCGGCTCCGTGCCCGCCTCGGCCGGCTCCCACTCGCCGTCCGGCGGCAGCGAGCCAAGCTGCGGCGCCGGGTTGCCCGCTTCGTCCACCAGCAGCGGGCACACCGCCGCCACCGTCGCATCGGCATCGAGCGCGTCGGCGAGCAGCGCCACCGCCCCCGCTTCCACTTCCGTGTCCTCGTGCAGGAACAGCACGTACTCCGCGTCCGCCGCCCGCCATCCCAGGTTCATCGCCTTGGTCAACCCGAAATTCTTGGGCAGCCGGATGTGCTGCACGTCCGGGAACTCCTCGACCACCTTCGCGCTCCCGTCCCGCGAGCCGTTCTCGACCACGATCAATTGCAGCCGCTCGCGGCCCTCGGCCCGCTCGAGCGACTCCAGGCACTTCCGCAGCCGGTCCGCGCGGTTGTGCGAAACCACCGCCACCGACACGCGCGGCGGCAGTTTCTCCGGTCCGGTACTTCCTGTGGGTGTCAAGCCAATAGCATAGCGCGCGGCGCCGATCTGTTACCGTGTAAGGTTATGACTGCGGCAAATATTCTCTCGGCCCTCGTCGAAGGAGCCATCGTTCCGGTCGTGCGCGCATCTTCCCCCGAGGCCGCGCTTCAGGCCGTCGAAGCCATCGCCAATGGCGGCATTCGCGCCGCCGAGATCACCATGACCGTCCCCGGCGCCGTGCGCGTGCTCGAAAAGCTGGCCGGCCGCTTCGGTTCCAACCTCTTGCTTGGCGCCGGCACCGTGCTCGACCCGGAGACCGCCCGCGCCTGCATTCTATCGGGCGCCGAGTTCATCGTCTCCCCCAGCCTCAAGCCGGCCACGATTGAAATGGCCAAGCGCTATTCGAAGCCCGTTTTTCCCGGCGCCCTCACCCCCACCGAGGTGTTGACCGCGTGGGAGGCCGGCGCCGACGCGGTCAAGGTTTTCCCCTGCGGCAATGTGGGCGGGGCCAAGTACATCAAAGCGCTCAAGGGACCGTTTCCCCAGATCGACCTCATCCCAACCGGCGGCGTCAACCTGGAGACCATCGGCGATTTCCTTAAAGCCGGCGCCTGCGCCGTTGGTGTGGGCGGCGAGTTAGTGGACGCTGCTTTGATCCAGCAAGGCCGCTTCGACGTCCTCACCGAACGCGCCCGGCAGTTCCTGGCCGCGGTCGCCAAGGCAAGAGCCGAAATCGCCGCCCGCTCGTAGCTGGTGTTCGTGGCGCAGCCTTTCCAGGCTGCTGAGCCGAGAGTCGTCTCGGCTTTTCTTCCGCGTGATGCAGCGCTTCAAACGCACCGCTCGATCGGAGCCGCGCGCCGCAGGGTCGTTGCAGAGAAGCCAATCTCCCCGCCCAAAAGCTACTTCGCGTTGCCGTCGTGAAAAATCTCGCCCGCACCCGGCTGAAAGGCGATGGCGTCGATCTCGACCTTCGCCCCCGGCACCGGCAATGCCGCCGCGACAATCGTCGTCCGCGCCGGCTTCGTCTCGCCGAAGAACTGCGCGTAGACCTCGTTCATGGCTATGAAGTCGGCCGCGTCGGTCAGGTATACGGTGCACCGCACCACGTCCGCCAGCGTCCCTCCGCAACTGGCCAGTATGTCGCGGATGTTGGTCAACACCTGCCGCGTCTCCGCCTGCACGTCGCCGGTGACCATCTCGCCGGTGACCGGATTCACGGGCACCTGCCCGGAAACGTAAATCGTGTCGCCCGCCCGCACCGCCGGTGAATAGGGACCGCGCGGCGCCGGCGCGCCCGCTGGATGTATACGCTCGATCATCTTTAGTGTCCGTCCGCCTCGAGAAACCGCTCGACTTCAATCGCCGCCATGCAGCCCGCCGCGGAAGCCGTGATGGCCTGCCGGTACACGCGGTCCTGCACGTCGCCGGCGTGAAACACGCCCGGAATATTCGTCCGCGCGCCGCCGTGCGAAACAATGTACCCGTCCGCATCGGTATCGAGCTGCCCCTTGAAAACTCGCGTGTTCGGGATGTGCCCTATGGCGACGAAAAATCCGTCCACCTCCTGCTCCCAAACCACGCCCGTCTTCACGTGGCGCAACCGCACGCCCGTCACCAGTTGCTGCGCCGCGTCGTGTACGTCTTCGACCACCGTATCGAGCAGGAACTTGATCTTCGGATTCCGCTGCGCGCGGTCGAGCATGATCTTCGAGGCGCGGAACTCCCCGCGCCGGTGCACCAGCGCCACTTCGCTGCCGAACCGAGTGAGGAAGTTCGCCTCCTCCATCGCCGAATCGCCGCCGCCCACCACCATGNNCATGATCTTCTTGCCGCGATAAAAGAACCCGTCGCAGGTCGCGCACGAACTCACGCCGTGCCCGATCAGCTTCTGTTCGGAAGGCAAGCCCAGCCAGCGCGCCGTGGCGCCCGAGGCCACAATCACCGTCCGCGTTTCGACCCACTCGCCTTCGATGTTCACCCGGAACGGCCGCACCGAGAAATCGGTATCGAGCACCGCCCCTGTCGCATATTCCGCGCCGAAGTTCTCCGCCTGCCGCTTCATGTTCTCGACCAGCTCCGGACCGCTGATGCCTTCCGGGAAGCCGGGAAAATTCTCGACGAGCGTAGTCAGCGAAAGCTGCCCGCCGGCCGCGTGGCCACCCACCACGAGTGGTTTCAGATTGGCGCGCGCCGCATAAATCGCCGCCGTATTCCCCGCGCACCCCGAGCCGACAATCACGACGTTCCGCATAGGATTGTGTTGAGATGTTCAGCGTACCACAGACGGGCCCGCGCATTTGCGTGTTAATCTCTAATCTCCCCCATGCCCCAGTTCGACGCCATACTCTTCGATTTCGACGGCGTACTCGCCGATACCGAGCCGGTCCACTGCGCCTGCTGGGCCGAGGTCCTCAAACCGTTCGGCGTCGCGCTCGATTGGGATTATTACCGCGACCACGCCGTCGGCATCGACGACAAGGACATGCTGCGCGCTCTCGCCGCCCGCTCCAGTCCGCCGCTCGACTGGCGCACGTTGTTCGCCGAGTTTCCGGCCAAGCAGGAGCTCTTCCGCCAGCGCACGCTTTCGCGTCCGCCCTTCCTCTCCGCGCTTGATCGCTTACTCGGCGACTTACACCGCACTTACTCGCTCGCCGTCGTGACCTCGAGCGCGCGCGCCGAAATCGACCCGCTGCTCGCCGCCGGCGGCCTGCGCCATCACTTCGACGCCGTGGTCGGCGCCGAGGATGTCGCCCGCTTCAAGCCCGATCCCGAACCGTATCGCAAGGCCGCCGAACTCTTGCGCGCGCGCACGCCGCTCGTGGTCGAAGATTCCCCCGCCGGCCTGGCCAGTGGACGCGCCGCTGGCTTTGCCGTGCTCCCCATCGCCGCCCCCGGCGAAATGCCCGCCCTGCTCGCGCGCCGGCTCCATCAGACCTGACGGAAAGGCAAGCCTCGGCATCGCGATTTCACCCTTGTTACCCTTTTAAACGTTGTAGATTTTTGCGACATCCGGGTCTTATAATATTGTTTAAGCTAGTTCACTCCAAATCTCAAAATCCACCAGGAGGGAAAGTTGTCCAGTACAGCAGTCAACCGGCCAAAAGTGCTCATCGACGGCAATGAAGCCGCCGCTTATGTTGCCCATAAGGTCAGCGAAGTCATAGCGATATACCCCATCACGCCTTCGTCGAACATGGGCGAATGGGCGGACCAGTGGTCGAGCGAACATCGCCCGAACATCTGGGGAACCGTGCCCACCGTGATCGAAATGCAGAGCGAGGGCGGCGCCGCCGGTGCGCTCCATGGCGCATTGCAGGCCGGGTCTTTATCCACAACCTTCACTGCCTCGCAGGGCCTGCTGTTGATGATCCCGAACATGTACAAGATTTCGGGTGAACTGACCTCGACCGTGTTCCACATCGCGGCCCGCGCGCTGGCGGCGCAGGCGCTTTCCATCTTCGGCGATCACAGCGACGTGATGGCGGCGCGCTCCACCGGCTTCGCCCTGCTCAGTTCCAACTCCGTCCAGGAAGTGATGGACATGGCGTTGATCGCGCACGCGGCCACCCTCGAAGCGCGCATTCCGTTTCTCCACTTCTTCGATGGCTTCCGCACCTCGCACGAAGTCGCCAAGATCGAGCAGTTGACCGACGCCGACCTGCGCGCCATGATCGACGACGATCTGGTCCATGCCCACCGCGCGCGCGCGTTGTCCCCCGATCATCCCTTCATCCGCGGCACGGCGCAGAACCCCGACNNCGTCTACTTCCAGGCGCGCGAAGCTGGCAATCGTTTCTATTCGGCCACCCCCGGCATCGTGCAGAAGACCATGGATAAGTTCGCCGCGCTCGTCGGCCGGCAGTACCATCTGTTCGATTACTTCGGCGCGCCGGATGCCGAGCGCATTATCGTCCTGATGGGCTCCGGCTGCGAAGTGGCCGAGGAGTGCATCGATGCGCTCAACGCCACGGGCGAAAAGGTCGGCGTCCTGAAAGTTCGCCTGTTCCGCCCCTTCGCCACCGATAAGTTCATCGCCGCCCTGCCCGCTTCGGTCAAGTCCATCGCCGTCCTCGACCGCACCAAGGAAGCCGGCGGCTCGGGCGAGCCGCTCTACACCGAAGTGCTCACCGCGCTGGCCGAATCCGGCATCCAAAAGAAGTTGATCGGCGGACGCTACGGCCTCTCCTCCAAGGAATTCACCCCCGCCATGGTCAAGGGCGTCTTCGACGAGTTGGCCAAGCCCGAGCCGAAGAACCGCTTCACCATTGGCATCAACGACGACGTCACTCACACCAGCCTCGATTACGATCCCGAGTTTTCGACCGAAGTCGGCGGCACCGTGCGCGCCCTCTTCTACGGCCTCGGCGCGGATGGCACCGTCGGCGCCAATAAGAACTCGATCAAGATCATCGGCGAGGAGACCGATAACTTCGCGCAAGGCTACTTCGTTTACGATTCGAAGAAGTCCGGCGCCATCACCACCTCGCACCTCCGCTTCGGCCCCAGGCCGCTGCGCTCCAGCTACCTGATCGCCAAGGCCAGCTTCATCGCCTGCCACCAGTTCTCGTTCCTCGAACGCATCGACGTACTCAAGCCCGCCGAGCAGGGCGCGACATTCCTTCTCAATAGCACTTATTCGGCCGACGACGTCTGGGATCACCTGCCGCGCACCGTGCAGCGCCAGATCATCGCGAAGAAGCTCAAGTTCTACGTCATCGATGGTTATGACGTCGCCAACGCAACCGGGATGGGCGGCCGCATCAACACCATCNNCGCCATCAGCGGCGTCCTGCCGCCCGAGGAAGCTATCGCCGCCATCAAGCACGCGATCGAAAAGACCTATGGCAAGCGCGGCGAAAGCGTGGTCAAGAAGAACTTCGCCGCCGTCGATGCGGCTCTCGCCCACCTGCACCTGGTCAAGGTTCCCGCCGCCGTCACTTCCGATTTCGACCTGCGCCCGCCGGTTCCCGCCGCCGCGCCCGAGTTCGTGCAGAAGGTGCTGGCGCCCATGCTGGCCGGCGAAGGCGATTCGCTGCCCGTCAGCGCCATGCCCATCGACGGCGCTTTCCCCAGCGCCACCACGCAGTGGGAGAAGCGCAACATCGCGCTCGAGATTCCCGAATGGGACGAGAAGATTTGCATCCAGTGCGGCAAGTGCGTGCTAGTCTGCCCGCACGGCGTGATCCGCGCCAAGGTCTACGACGAGAAGCACCTCGCCGGCGCGCCCGCCACCTTCAAAGCCGTTCCCGCCGCGTGGAAGGACATGAAGGATCGCAAGTACACGCTGCAAGTGGCGCCCGAAGATTGCACCGGCTGCACACTCTGCGTCGAAGTCTGCCCGGTTAAGAATAAGAGCGAGGTCAAGCGCCGCGCCATCAATATGGTCGCGCAGCCGCCCATCCGCGAAAGCGAAGCCGCCAATTGGGAGTTCTTCCTCGGCCTACCTGAAACCGACCGCTCCGCGCTCGCCCGCAATCAGGTCAAGGACGTGCAACTCCTCCGCCCGCTCTTCGAATTTTCCGGCGCCTGTTCCGGCTGCGGCGAAACGCCCTACGTCAAGTTGATGACCCAGCTCTTCGGCGACCGCATGTACATTGGCAACGCCACCGGCTGCTCCTCCATNNCGGCAACCTGCCCACCACGCCCTATTGCACGAACGCCGAAGGCCGCGGCCCCACCTGGTCGAATTCGCTCTTCGAAGATAACGCCGAATTCGGCCTCGGCATGCGCCTCGCCGTCGATGCCCAGAATGAATATGCGCGCGAGCTGGTGACTCGTCTCTCGGCCACGCTCGGCGACGAATTGGTCAAGGCGATTCTTGAGACCGATCAGTCCACCGAACCCGGCATTTTTGCCCAGCGCGACCGGGTCAAAATCCTCCGCGACAAACTCGCCGCCGACAAGAGCCGCGAAGCCCGCGACCTCCTCGTGGTTGCCGACGCACTCGTCAAGAAGAGCGTCTGGATCCTCGGCGGCGACGGTTGGGCCTATGACATCGGCTACGGCGGTCTCGATCACGTCCTCGCCAGCGGCCGCAACGTCAACGTCCTCGTCCTCGATACCGAGGTCTATTCGAACACCGGCGGACAGGCATCCAAAGCCACTCCGCGCGGCGCGGTAGCTAAGTTCGCCGCCGGCGGCAAGATGGTCTGTAAGAAGGATCTCGCCATGATGGCCGTCAGCTACGGCAGCGTCTATGTGGCGCGCGTGGCCATGGGCGCCGGCGACATGCACACGGTTAAGTCGTTCCTCGAAGCCGAAGCCTTCAACGGCCCGTCGCTCATCATCGCCTACAGTCATTGCATCGCGCACGGTTACGACCTGGCGCATGGCATGGACCAGCAGAAACTCGCCGTCAGCACGGGTTACTGGCCTTTGTTCCGCTTTAACCCCGACTTAATCGCGCAGGGTAAGAACCCCTTCCAGCTCGATTCCCGCGCGCCCAACGCCGCGCTCAAGGATTTCATCTATAACGAGACTCGCTACACCATGCTCGTCAAGAGTAATCCCGAGGAAGCCAAGAAGCTATTAGTCCTGGCACAGCAGGACGTCAACGAGCATTGGAAGCTATACGACTACATGGCTCACGAGCCGGCCACCGCGGAGGTGAAGAAATGATCGACTTGAGCAAAACCATCGACCTATCGACGACTTACCTTGGTCTGAAGCTGAAGAATCCTCTGGTGGCCTCATCCTCGCCCATGTGCGAGGATGTCGCCAACATCCGCCGCATGGAGGACGCCGGCGCCGCGGCCGTCGTGCTGCATTCGCTCTTCGAAGAGCAGATCGACGTCGAAAGCGAGGAGCTCGATCGCTTCCTCACCGAGACCGCGTCGGTTTCCTCGGAGGCCACCACCAGCTTCCCCGAGTTGAACAGCCCCGTCCGCACCGCCGAGGGGTACCTCGAACACATCGCCAAGTGTAAGAAGGCGGTCAAGATTCCCGTCATCGCCAGTCTCAACGGCACCACCAAGGGCGGCTGGCTGCGCTTCGCCAAGGAGATTCAGCAGGCCGGCGCCGATGCGCTCGAACTGAACATCTATTACATCCCGACCGACCCCAACCGCACCGCCGATCAGGTCGAGCAACAGTATATCGACTTAGTCCAGGCCATTCGCGCCGAAGTGCGCATCCCGCTCGCCGTCAAGCTGGGACCGTATTTCAGCTCGCTCGCTAACATGGGTCAGAAGCTCGATGCCGCTGGCGTCGATGCCCTGGTGCTCTTCAACCGCTTCTACCAGCCCGACTACGATCTCGAGGAGTTGGAGGTCGTTCCCAATCTCATCCTGAGTAACTCGCACGAGTTGCTTCTCCGCCTCCATTGGATCGCCGTCCTATACGGCAACATCAAGGCCGACATGGCCCTCACCGGCGGCGTCCACACCGCCACCGATGTCATCAAAGCCATGATGGCCGGCGCCAAAGTCGCCATGATGACCTCCGCCCTGCTCAAGCGCGGCATCAGTTACCTGGACACTCTCTCGACCGAACTCCTGGTCTGGATGGGCGAGCACGAGTACGATTCCATCNNCAGATGCAAGGCAGCATGAGCCGCAACGCCGTCCCGCAACCGAAGGCCTTCGAGCGCGCCAACTACGTCAAAGTCCTCAGCTCGTACGCCATGCGGTAAGCAAAGTGAGGCAGGCACTTCCGCCTGCCAACATCGGATCTCCTCAAAAGGCCGAGTGCCCAGGCACTCGGCCTTTTCTCTGTGGGGCAGGCCCTTTAGCTCTGCTCCACGTCCTAGTTCAAATGCAACTCGTTTTGCCTGGACCGCAACTCACGCTCAATGAGGCGCACCATCCTGTCGAACTCCTGTGGCTTGTACCCGACCGATTGAAAGAGTATCCTGCCATCTTTTCCGACAACGTAACTGCGGGGGATGCCGGCGCTGCCAAATAGCTTGTACACCTGCCGCTCCGGATCGGGCGCCAACGGAAAGCTGAGACCGCGTTTCCTTCCGTATCCGTCGATCTCGTCCTTTGACTGCTCGCGCGCGATAGCAACCATCGCAAAATCCGGCGACCTAAACCTCTGCCACACGTCCTTCTCGAGTCGCGGCAATTCAGCCTGACACGGACCGCACCACGTCGCCCAGAAGTTGACGACAACCACCTTGCCTCTCAGGCTGGCGATATTCACCTCCGCGCCGTCGAGGGTCGTCACCGTGAAGGTGGGCATCTCCTGCCCAACGCGCGTGAAGAACTGCCATTCCTCTTTCGATGAGGGCTGGGCGTAACCGGCAACCATGGTCAGGCAGAAGAAGGCTACCGCCGAGCTGTACGATGTCATCGCGCGATTGCTCCTATTGGGCCGAAAGGTCTACCCTTGGTCCACCTTACAGTCTTGGGAGACCCGACCTCTTTCGTGCCCTATTTTCGCACGCCTGGAACCCAGGTGGCGTCACCGGAAACTGGTTGTCCAGATTAGTCAGCGATCAGCGAGTTTGCGTAAAACACCGCGCCGAACTGTGCGCCAAGCCTCGTGCCATAACAACACCGACGAGTGACAGACGCTTCTCGCTTGGCTGCCCGGCGCGGACCGACTCCAACGGCGCAACGCTTCTCTACCGCCGGTCAGTCACTAGTGCCGCGGCTTCTGCCTTCCGCCGCGCAATCTCGTCCTGGTACGCCTGCTTCATGCGCTCGGCCCTGTCCAGCAGCGCGCCCCAAGCGTCTTCCGGGTTCAACGTGCGCAGTTGCTCGTCCGTGAAAGCGGCCAGTTGGCTCCGCCACTCGTCTTCGGCCATCCGGTTGAAAATCTTCCGCTCGACCACGCTGCATGCGCGCATGGCCAGCTCTCCCGGGACCATCACACAGTACAGGCTGCGCGGCGTGTGAGGCGGCTCCGGCTCCGGTGGCTTCACCACCACGCGGCTGGGTATTCCCGCCTCCCCCAGCGCGGCCTGCACTTCCGCACCAGTGCCGGCGTAGTCGGCATTTGGATAAACGTACGCGGACCACGGGCAGGCGGCGCCTTCCAGCCACACGGGAGGCGGGCCATCGCCCAAATCCGCACCGGGCGCGATATCCCAATTAGCGGCCGGCTTCATAACCGGTGCAGGGCGGTGGTAGGCTTCCTCCTCTTCTTGCTCTTTCCGCTTCGGCTGGCCACGCAGGCCCCGGCGCGCGATCTCGCCGTTGTAGACCGCGTGCGCCATTGGAGTCAGGTCGGAGGGGTCAATATCCAGCAGCCCCTCGTCGGAGAGCGATTCATAATGGCGGCGTAAGCCCTCGGGATCGATCCGCATCCGGTCACCTCGTTAGCAAAGCTTCGACTATCCTGAACTCCGATTCTGGACATCCAGATCCCATTCAGTATAAGTCAAAGCGATCGCTTGGCCGCGCCCGCTGCGATTCCCTACTCGAAGTCGGCCTCGCCCCGGTTCCGATCGCGAAAGGTCCCTCTCGTCTCACTGCGCCGGCGCCAGCCTTTTATTGCGATCCGCGGCCGCCGTGAAATCGACGCCTTCGCCGATTCCGTAGCACGGGTTCGTCACGCGCGGCGTCTGTGCCTCGTCGCCTTGCTCAAAGGTCGTCGATTTCGTGAAGCAGAACTGCTGGCCATGGCTCTGCCGCGTCCGCTCCATATCGAGCGCCTGCGTGTAGCTGCTCTCGCCCCAATACTGCAAACGGCTGTCCACGTTCAGCAGCTCTTCAAACCGGCCGCGGCGCAGGTCGAACACCTGCAGGCTGCTCGCCGCCATTCCCGCCCCACCGTATTTCGACTCGATCAGGAGTTCGTGCGCGCCGTCCCCCGCGAAGTCCAGCACGTCGATCCTCTGCAACGAATCGTGATGAGTTGTTTCGAGCAGGTACTCGTCTCGCGCGTCCCACTTCTCCGCGTTGCGAACCAGGTGCGCCAGGAGCCCGATCGACGGGCATGACGTAGCCGGATTCACGCCCAGGAAACTGTACTGGACGATCGCCAGCAGCCCCGCCTCGCCCTCGCCCGGCCATCGGAACAGCCGGAACCGCACCAGGCGCGTGCTCGAAGTTTTCCGCGTGAAGGCGTCTTCCGACGCGCACCGCTCCGCTTCGTTCTGGGCCGCACCGATAATCCGGTAGACGCCGGCGTTCGCCAGGGCGTCGGGGAAGACGAGCGAACCGGGCTTCGGCTTCTCCGGCCAGGAGTCGTCGATCTTCCTGCTCTGATCCGCGGACACGTGCATACCGGCGAAGATGGTTTCGAGAGCGACGATTCGCAATCCGTCGTCGGTGCTGGACACCGGCGCGCCGCTCATCGCGGATGCACCGAGCGCCACCGCCACCGAGGCGGCCGAAAGTCTGATCGATCTCACCCAGGACACCACTACAGCTTACCGCCGCGCCCCGCAAATGAAAAAGGGCCGATGTGCCCTTCAGCACAGCGGCCCCGTTTTCGTGAATGATTGCGCTTTACGCCCGGCGCTTGCGGACGATCGCAGCCAACCCGATCATGCCCGCGCCCAGCAGAGCCATTGTGGTCGGTTCCGGAACGCTGCTTGAGCCGTAGGTGTACGTCACCGTCAACACGCCGCCAATCGTGCCAGCTCCACCGAAGTAAATTTGCGAGGATAGCGTGCTGCCCGAGGAATTCACCGCCCCGCCCACGCCGGCCAACGTGACCGTGCTGCCCGTCTCGTAATACGACAGGTTCGCGTCCGACATCACCGCACTCGAGAGGGCCGAGAAATAGGCGGGCGTGCACCAATTGTTTGCCCCAGGCTGGGCCTCTCCGCCACACGCGCTAGAAGCCTGTTCGACCTGCACCAACGCCGTAGTCGATCCGAGCTCCTCGTAAGCCATGGATATCGTCGTTAGCGAATTGTTGAAGGCGACTTGGGTACCGCTAGCGTTGTACTGCGTCGGGATCACGTCGCCACCGACTCCCGTAAGTTGGAGCGTGACGCCGGTTAGTGTGCCAAGGCTGGTGTTGAACGCGCTGATCGTGCAATCCAGCGTATACCCAATCGATTGCGTCGTGGCTATGCTGGGGGTGCATGTCTGCGTAACCGTGCCGGCAAACATGCCTGGGGCAAGCAGGCATGCGGCAAGGACCGCTGCCAGTAAGAACTTCTGATTCAACATCGCGCGCTTTCTCCTCCGCCAAAATATACGTCTAGTCAAGGCTAATACTGTCAATTCTAGCCTTGGGTTGCAGGGAAAGTCAACGTATCCATGCCACCAAAATATCCTAGAACGTACTAGTCCATGACTACCCGGCCTAAGGGGTGGGTCATGCACAGGTGTTTCAGGGTGCGAAACCCCATTTAAGCACCGCCCAGGATAACGCTGGCGGTCTCTGCCGCCGGCGCTCTTGCTCGCCACACACGCCACACCGGCATCAAGACCGCAGGCGTTACCAAAGGAGCCCAGGCACCCGCACGGCCACCTACGGCATCTTCCGCGAATCGTCGAAGGCCACGGTGACTTCCGCCGTCTTTCCCGGATCGATCTTCACCGGCTCCGGCGTTCCCGGCGTCTTCGAGTAGAGACCCATCGAGGCGCCGGATGGCGGCGGGCCGGACTGTCCGTCATACGTGCCGGCCGGGTCGTAGCAGACGGCAATGTAGACGGGCGATGCCGTCAGGTCCGGAACCGTGATCGTGCCGCCTTTGGCAGCCGTCGCGCCGCCGCCGATCGGCATCGCCCCGCCCTGCAGGAAGTCCGGGCCGTCGAACACGAACAGAAAGATCCTGTGTTTCTCGTCCACCGTGCCCGTCCCGGTGTAATTCAACTTCGCCTTCAGGGTGCGCGTCGCGACTGGTTTCTCTTCGGGCTTGGGCGTCTGCGCCGCCGCCATCATCGCAGTCAAACCGAGCAATCCGGCGCCGCACAACACACGTCTCGTCATTAAGGTCATCCCGTAATTCCTTCCATAGGGCCACAGTTTGGCCGTCATCGATCAAGTACGCGCGCGCGTCCGCGGAAGTTCCCGAAACGCTTGGATGGTTGCAGCACGCCCCGCGCTGTCACTTCGCGCTGGTGCGCCTCTTGGCGGGTGGCGCGGCGTGAGCGGGGGGCACCGGACAGCGGTAGCCGAGGTCGGTCAGCCGCGAACAGGCTTGCGCAGCCAGGTTGTCCTTGGGAAAACGCACGATCAGTTCGCGATATTCCTTCTGCGCGTCCGTCTTGCGACCCATCTTCACCAGCGTCTCACCTTTGTAAAACAACGCGCCAGGGGTCTTGCCGTTATCCGAATACTTCTCGAGCACGGCGTCGAAATCCTCGAGCGAGGTGGGATAGTCGCCCTGCGCGAAATGAATCGTGCCGATGAAATACTGCGCGATCGGAGCCAGATCGCTCGAAGAGAAACAGCGCAGGAACTTGCCGAATTCCTGGAGCGAAATGTCGAACTTGCCGCCTTGCCGGTCGCGCGTCGCGTCGTCGTACAGGTCCTTCGAATAACCCGGGCACGGATCGCCAGATCCCGCCGCGGCGGCAGGCGAGGCTCCGGCGCCAGGCGGCGGCGCGGGTGCGGGCGCCTGCATCACCTTCATCGCGTTGCTCAGGTCCGTCATCTGCGATTGCAGTTTCACCACCAGGCCGGTGAGATCGGCGACCGATTGCTGCAGCGTGACGAAATTGTTCGACATGCTCTCCATGCGCGTGGAAAGCCCGACCACGGGCGCGACCACCTTGGATTCCTGCTGCGAAACGCTTTGCTGGAAACCGTTCTGAATCACCGCCACCGAGGTGTTGGCGCGGTTGGCCGCATCCACCGCCTGCTCGACCAGCGCCGTGATGGCGGCCAGTTGCTTATCCTGCGACTGCTGGAGTTGCCGCACCTGCTCCTGCAGCAGCGCCACATCGCGTTGCAGCTCCTGCATTTCCTTGCTGGCGGCGGCAAAGCTCACCACCGGCGCGGCGGCCAGAATCAACACGCACAGACGTCGAAACATACGACTCCTCCGTAAAAGCGGAAGGGGGCGGACGCGCGCCCCCTCCCGTGTGTCATGGTACTACGGTCGAACGCCTACTGGCCGGTCGAGAAATGAGCGCGCCGGTTCTTCTGCCAGCACGTTTCATTCTGCTCGGAACACTGCGGCTTTTCCTTACCATAGCTGATCGTCTTCAGCTTGTCGGCGGGAACTCCCAGTTGCACCAGGAAATCCTTGGCCGCGCTGGCGCGCTTGTCGCCCAGCAGTTGGTTGTACTCGGCCGAGCCGCGTTCGTCGCAATGCCCTTCAATGGTCACGACCGCGCCGGGGAAATCGGCGATGACGGTCTTCAGGGTGGCTGCATCCTGCGTCAGCGCGGTTTGCGCATCGGCGCGGATATCGCTCTTATCGTAGTCGAAGTACCCGTCCTGCAGTTCCGCGACCCAATCCGTCAGCGTCTTCACGGGAGCCGGCGGTGGCGGTGGCGGCGGTGGCGGCGGAGGCGCCGAAACGCTCACCGTCGTGGTGGCCGTGCTGTTGCCGCCCGGTCCGCTCGCGGTCAACGTGTAGGTGGTCGAATCATCCGGCGACACGCGGCGATTGCCGCTGTTCTCTACGGTGCCGATTCCCTGATCGATCGACACGCTGGTCACGTTGCCGGTGACGGTCCAACTGAGCGTCGACGACTGGCCGCGCACGATTGCGCTCGGGTCCGAGGTGAACTGCGTCACGGCCGGAGCCGGCGGCGGTGGCGGCGGTGGCGTCGGCGTCACCGGCGGTGGCGGCGGTGGCGGCGCCGGCGCCTTCTTTCCCTTGCAGCCGCCGGCGAACACCGCCAGCGATATTGCCAATCCGATGATAGTGATCTGTCGTTTACTGAACATGAACTCGCCTCCCAAATTTACTTACATTCCCCACGCCGGGCTAAAATTCAGCCCATCGCGAGTAAGCTGCTGCTGCGCGGTTCCATCCGCCAGCATCCTCCAAATCTGCGAACGCCCGGTGCGGTTCGACATGAAGGCCAGGTGCGCGCCATCCGGCGCCCAACTGGGATCCTCGTTTCTGCCCTGGTCGTGCGTCAACTGCAAATACTGGCGCGAAACCACGTCCATCGTGAAGATATTGAAATTGCCCTGCGCATACCCGCGCGTCCAGGCGTAGGCGATCGCTTGCCCGCCCGGATGCCAGGAGGGGTTGGATGCTTCGCCCGTGCCGTCGGTCAATCGCTCCAGGTCCGCGCCATCCATATTCATCATATAGATCTGTTCCGGTCCCGAGCGGCCGGAGGAAAACACGATCGAACTCCCCGTCTTCGGGTTCACCTTGGGCTCGGCATCGAGCGAACCGACCGAGGTGATCGGCCGGAACCCCCGTCCATCCAAACCGGCGATAAAGATCCGGCAGCAACGTCCCGCCGACGACGAGTAGACTACCTGTTTTCCGTCGGGCGTGAACGAGGGCTGCCCGTTCATCGAAGCTGTCTGGTTGTAAAACCGCAAATCCCGAACCGGGTCCACTGAAAACACAAATATAGCAGGTGAACCCTTGGCGTAGCTAGTGAACGCTATCCGCGTGCCGTCGGGCGCAACCGATGGTTCGATCGAAAGCGAACTGAAATGCGTCACCGGGCGCTGGTTCTGGCCGTCCGGATCCATCACCCAGATTTCCTTGGGAGCCCCGAAACTCGCCTGATGGACATAATAAATGTGGGTGCCGACCAGGCTCTTGCCGCCAAACATGGTGACGATGTCGGCGGCGAACTCGTGCGCCATCTGGCGCGCGCCCTTCTCGTCGGCGCTCGTGGCCAGGTAGCGTTTGCCGATCATCTGCGCGTTGGCCGGCGTGTCGCGGCTCAGGTCGAACAGGTTGCCGAACAGCATCAATACGCCGTTCTGCTCGGCCGCGTAGCCGAACGCCAGGTAGCCGGCGCTGGCCGGAGGCTTGGACCAGTCGCTCATCCAATAACCGCCGCCACTGGGCGCCGCCACCATTTCGCCGTGCTTCGAGCGGGGCTCGACGGACGCCGGCGCCGATCGGCGGAAGTCCGACGGCTGCTGCGGAATGCCCTGCGGATATAGTGTCTTCGGCGCCACCTTGAGCACGCCCGAACCGGCCACGTCGTCCCACAGGGTCTGGTTGAACGCGGTCATGAGAGGCTGCGCCGCGCCCGCGCCGTTGAAATTCGGCACCGCGATCACGGGGAGATCCCCGGCCTTCTCAACCTTCCCCGAGAACTCCGGCTGCTGTTGCGCATCCGCCGTCAGCAGCGCCGCGGCCAATGCCGCCAAAATCCACACGAACCTCTTCATCGTTTCCTCACTTTAAACTGAAGCGCAATTCCACTTCCGCATCGCTGCGCGGGTACTGCGGCGGCAGCGCGGCAAACGGCGAGGCGTCGAAAATCGCCCGCTGCGCCGAAAAATCGAGCGTCGAATTGCCGCTGGGCTGGGTGATGTGGACGTGGCTCACCGAACCGTCCCGCCGCACGGTGAACGTCACCGCCGCCACCACCGTCACGTTCCGCAAATCGCTGGTTCGCCAGGAGCGGCCGACCTTATCCACGATCAGTTTGGCATACCAGCCGAACTGCTCGCCGAACGGCGAGGAATCGCCCACGCCCACGCCACCTCCGCCCTGCAAGCCGTACATCGGCGAACTCATGCGCTGCCCGGCTTCGCTATACAGTTGGTTGGGCCGGTCGATCTGCGCGGCGCGAAACTTGTTCGGCGCGGCGGATTCGGTCATGTCCCTGCGCGCGTTGCGCCTCGAGATCGGAATGGCGTCGGGCTCGTCTTCGACCGCGCGCGTCTTGGATTTCGCATCCGGCGGCGGGGTAGGCACCTGCGATTCGGTCTCGTTGGCGACCGGATTCTCGGCCGCCTCGCGCGCCGGCAACGGAATGCGCGCCACCGGATTCACCGCCACCGCGCCCGGGCCGCCGCCGGTGGGGCTGCCCCACTGCTCGACTTTGTGGCGAAAGATGAAGCCATAGAACAGCAGCGTCAGCACCAGCAGAACGTGGAACGCGATCGAATTCAGGAACGGCCGCGACAAGCCATCGGGTTGATCGAGGACGTCGACGTGCTGGGTCATCGCCTTCTGCCCGCGCCGGAGGAGTCCTCCGGTTGCGTCACCATGTTCACCTGAAACCCGCCCGCGCCCAGTTCCGCCGTCACCTGCGCGATCACGTCCCAGATGGCTTCCTTGTCGGCGCTGACGTAGACGCCCTTCACTTTGCCGAAGCGCTTGTGAATCTGTTTGGCCAGGTCGTTGATGTTGGTCGGCGCGCCATTCAGATACGAAGTGCCATCCTTGGTGACGCTCACCACCGGCATTTCCTTGGCCGAATCCTTGGCGAATCGCGTGTGCGGCACGTCCACTTCGAGACCGAACTGCATCACGTGCGCGGTCAGCATGAAGATGATCAGCAGCACTAGAAGAATGTCGACGAACGGCGTGATGTTGATCTCGGCCAAGCCGGCGCCGCCCCTGCGCCGCGAACCGTGCCCGTTGCCGCCATTCGATGAGAAGGACATCGTCACTCGCTGAAGCTGCGTTCGGCCAGGTTGAGGAATTCGAGCGAGAAATCGTCCAGCCGCGTGCCGATCTCGCGGATGCGGTTGCCGAACAGGTTATAGAACAGGGCCGCCGGAATGGCGGCAAACAGGCCCAGGGCGGTGGCAATCAGCGCTTCGGAGATGCCGGGGCCGACGGCGGCCAGACTGGTGGCGCCCTGCTGCCCGAGCGCGCTGAAGGTGCGGATGATGCCGAGCACGGTGCCCAGCAATCCGACGAACGGCGAAACCGAGGCCGTGATCGCAAGCCAGTGCATGTTGCGCTCGAGCTTGGCGACTTCCTCGCTCACGCCCAGTTGCAGCGCCCGTTCGAGCGCCGTCCGGTTGGTCAGCCGGGTATGCGCCTTCACCTGCCGCTCGACTTCCTCGTAGCCGAAGTCGAAAACCGAAACCAGCGGCGAGGGCCGGTATTGCTCGCTCGCCACCATCACCGCGTCGAGCGCGCCGGCCTTGCGGAACGCCCGCAGAAAGCGCGCATTCGTCCGCCGCGCGCCGCCGAGGCCGCTCAGCTTGGAGAAAATCACGGTCCAGGAAAAAACCGAAAAGACGATCAGCACGATCAGGACAAACCAGCCAGCCGGGCCGGCCTCCTGAACCATCTGCGTCAGATCAGTCTGTAAAAGGAAGGCTGCGGGAGCTTCGAAACTCAATTCGTCTCCTAACCTAAAATCTATCACAGAGCCGCGCCGCGCCGCAGGAAATACGCCGCTCGGCGGTAACCGAATATACATGCGGCGCCGGGTCTGGCGAGGCCCAGGGCGCTCTCTCGAAACTGCCTAAATCAGGTTCGTCCGCGCCTATTCGACCTTGCGCAGAACCATGGCGGAATTCTTGCTGCCGAAGGCGATGCAATTGGCGACGGCGTGCTCGATGGCGAGCTTGCGCGCGGTGGTGGGGACGTAGTCGAGATCGCAATTCGGATCCGGTTCGTCGACGTTGATCGTGGGGTGGACCACGCCGTCGCGCATGGCGAGCAAGATGCTCGCTACGCCAGCGGCGCCGCAGGCTCCCTGCGGATGACCGATAAGACTCTTGATCGACGAGCCGGGAAGCTTATAGGCATGGCCGTTGAAGGCCAGCTTGACGGCGCGCGTTTCAATCCGGTCGTTGAGCTCGGTCGAAGTGCCGTGATAGCTGATGTACTGCACGTCGGAGGGGGCGATGCCGGATTCGGCGAGCGCCATGCCGATGGCACGCGCCGGCTCCTCGCCGCATTCTTCCAAACGCACGCGATGGTAGGCCTCGCAGGTGGAACCGTAGCCGGTGACTTCGCCGTAGATCCTGGCGCCGCGCGCGCGGGCGCGTTCCATTTCCTCGAAGATGAAGAACCAGGCGCCTTCGGCGATCACGAAACCGTCGCGGTCGCGCGAGAAGGGGCGGGAGGCGCGCTCCGGCTGGTCGTTCCAGCGGGTGGACATAATGCGCATCAATTGAAATCCGCGCAGGATCAGCGGCGCCAGGGGGGCATCCACGCCGCCGGCGACGACGGTATCGAGCATGCCGTAGCGGATGTGGTGAAAGGCGTAGCCCATGGCATCGGTCGAGGACGTGCAGCCGGTGGAAACGATGTGGCTGAGTCCGCGGAATCCGAATTTCATGGACACTTCGCTGGCCAGCGTGCCGATGGTCCCGGTGGGAACGGTGTAGACGCTGCACTGCTTGATGTGGCCGGTATAGAAAAGGCGGTACTGTTCTTCGGTGAAATCCTGGCTCCCGCCGCCGGAGCCGACCATGACGCCGATGGCGCGCAGTTCGTCGCGCGTCATGTGGGCCGGATCGAGGCCGGCGTCGGCGAGCGCCTCGGCCACGCTGCACAGTGCCAGCGGCACGGCGCGCGAGACGTGCGGCCGGTCCTTCGGGTCAACCCACTGCTTCTCGTCGAACTCTTCCGGCACCTGGCCGGCCACCTGCACCTGGAACGGCGTGGGATCGAAGCGCGCGATGCGCCTCACTCCACTGACCCCATTGCGGCTAGCTTGCCAAAAGGACTCACGACCGATTCCATTTGGGCTGACCGCGCCAATTCCGGTTATTGCCACGCGACGCATTTCGATTATCTTGCCTTTCCTAGACTGCTCAGTATAGGTCGAAACGGATGACGGCGCACCCGGGGCCTACGCCAGTTCCACTTCGATGCGCTTCTGCGCGGCATCGAGCTTGAGGATGCGGAAGCTGCGGATCTGCCCGGCGCGCGGAGCGTCGTCGCGATCCGGGCCGGCGGAGGCTCCGCCTTTTTTCCACTTGGCCTCGAGCATCGAGGTCAACGAGGAAAGGTCCGTCTTGTCCGGAGCCGGCGGCGCTTCGGCGGCGCGGGCGGGCTCGTTCGCGATGCGGCAGGTGGCCGGCACGCCCTCGCCCAATTCGACGCGGGCGCGGCCGCCGGAGACGTCGGTCATGCGGCCGGTCACGACGTCGCCCGTCTTGTGCTCGGCGATGTACTCGTCGAGGCCGGTGGGGACGAGTTGCTTCATGCCCAGGCGCAGGCGGCGCTTGGCGACATCGGCTTCGAGCACCAGCGCCTTGACGACTTGCCCGACCTTGAGCACTTCCTGCGGATGATTGATCCGTTTTTCGGCGCTGATATCGCCCACGTGGACCATGCCTTCCACGCCTTCGGCGAGTTCGATGAACGCGCCGAACTTCTGCAGGCTGGTAACTTTGCCTTCCACCTGCGAATCCACCGGGAACTTCTGCGCAACGTCGGCCCAGGGATCGCCGACCACTTGCTTGAGACCAAGCGAAATGCGGCGCTCGCCCTGGTTGACGCCGAGCACGGCCACTTCCACCTGCTCGCCTTCCTTGAGGACGTCGGACGGCTTGCGCACCTTCTTGGTCCACGACATCTCGGAGAGGTGGATCAGTCCTTCCACGCCCTTTTCGAGTTCGACGAAGGCGCCGAATTCGGCCAGGCGGGTTACGGTGCCGGTCACGCGGTCGCCCACCTTATACTTGTCGCCGGCCAGGTCCCACGGATGCGGCTGCAATTGCTTGAGGCCGATAGCGATGCGGCGCTTGGCGGCGTCCACCTTGAGCACCTTGGCCTCCACCTGCTGGCCGGGCTCGAGAACGTCGGCCGGTTTGTTGACGCGGCCCCAGGAAATATCGGCCACGTGCAGCAGGGCGTCCACGCCGCCGATATCGACGAAGGCGCCGAAATCGGTGAGGCTGCGCACGGTGCCGGTGACGGTCTCGCCTTCCTTGATCTGGCTGTAGCGCTTCTCCTTGGTCTCGCGCTCCTCGTCCTCGAGCACGGCGCGGCGGTCGACAACCACGTCCTCGTCGGCCGTATCGAGCTTGATGATGCGGCAGCGTATGTCCTGCCCGACCAGCTTCTCGAGATCGGCGGCTTCGCGCGCGCCCGATCGCGAAGCGGGCATGAAAGCGCGCACGCCCACATCCACGCTGACGCCGCCCTTGACGACGGCGGTCACCATGCCGGCGATGGGCGCCTTATCGGCGAAGGCCTTTTCGAGCGCCGACCAATCGCGCGGCCGCTCGACCTTCATGCGCGAAAGCTCGTAGTAGCCCTCCGGATCGCGACCCTTGATCGACACCGGGATGGTGTCGCCGCGCTTCACGGTTTCGCCGTCCTTGACGAAGTCGGCGAGCGGCAGGATGCCTTCGGTCTTGAAGCCGATATCGACCATGACCGACTCCGCGGTCACCGCCACCACCGTGCCTTTGAAGCCGCGACGTTCCTCACCGGCGTGGGAACTGGTCCGCTCGTACTGGGAAAGAATGTCTGCGAACGACTCGCCGGGTTCGCTTTTGATTTGTGAGTCCGGACCGGCAGACGGGTCCTGATCCAACATACTCGATTTGGGCATGAGACTTTCTACCTCATTGTGGCATAATGTAGCGGCGTGAGTGGTGGCGACTTTTCGCTTTTTTGGAGGCCGGGCCATTTCGCCACCCGGAGCTATCCCATGCCGCGTCTTCCCCGATTCCTCGCCCGTGCGATTGGCCAGGTGCAGGCGCGGGATTTCGTCTGGGTTGTGCTGTTCGGCGTGTTGATCGCGCGTCCGCAGAACCCGGAAGAGGCGCAGGAGATCGTTTTTCTGGTGGCGCTGGGCGTGGCGCAGGTGCTCGAACCGAAGATCCCCACCGCGCCTACCACGCGCAGCCGCCTGCTGTGGATCGCGATCAAACTGGCGCTCGGCTTCATGCTGATCGGCTACACGGGCTCGATCGACAGCGTGTATTGGCCGGTGCTGCTACTGCCGGTGGTTTCGGCGGCGACCATGTACGGCGTGGTCGGCACCACGCTATGCGCGGCCGTGGCGGGCGCCGCGTACCTGGTGTTCCTGCACTGGGTCCCGGACCCGATGGAGGCGGTCGCCGGCACGGTGCCGCGCCTCGTGCTGCTGGCGATGATCGGCAACCTGGCCAACTCGGTGGCCGAGGACTTGCGCAGCCAGACGCGCCAGTCGCGCGCCGCGGCCGAACAACTCGCCGCAGCCAATCGCCAGTTGCAGCAGGCCGAGGAGGAGAAGCGGCGGGTGGACCGGCTGGCCGCGCTGGGGCAGCTTTCGGCCGGGCTCGCGCACGAGCTGCGCAATCCGCTGGGGACGATTCGTGCGTCGTCGGAAATGCTGGCGCGCAGTCTGGCTAAGGAAAACGAAGTAGCGCGCGAAATGGCCGGGTTCATCGCGAGCGAAGTGGACCGCTCGAATTCGCTGATCACGCGCTTCCTCGAATTCGCGCGTCCGCTCGCGCTGCGCGTGGCACAGGCCGAGCTGGCGCAGACGCTCGATCGCGCCGTCGAGCTGGCCGAGCGCGAGGCGCCGGGCATCGCCTTCTATCGCAATTACCAGCCCGACATCGCGCCGTTCGCCTTCGATGCCGAGTTACTGGAACACGCTATCTACAACCTGCTGCTCAACGCCGCGCAGGCCAGCCCGGCCGGCGGCGCGGTGACGCTGAAGGCGCGCGCGGCGGGCGGGAACGCGGAGGTTTCGGTGATCGACCGCGGCTGCGGCATCGATCCCGCGCAACGGGACAGCATTTTCAATCCATTCTTCTCGACCAAGCCGGCGGGCGTCGGCCTGGGATTGGCCATCGTTTCGAAAATCGTCGACGAACACGGCGGTAACATAGCGGTGGAGAGCGAAGAGGGGAAGGGCAGCGTGTTTCGCGTGACGCTGCCGATGGAGATTCGCGCAGCGCAGTGAGCGCCAACTGTTGGCAGGCGGAAGCGCCTGCCCCACTTTGTTTATGAAGAAACGCATTCTGGTGGTCGAGGACGAAGAGAAGCTGCGGCGCGTGGTCGAGTTGCAACTGGTCTCGGCGGGGTTCGACGTCGATAAGGCGGCCACGGCCGAAGAGGCGCTGAAGGTGGTGGACCGCGCCGACCTGGTGCTCACCGATCTGCGGCTGCCTGGGATGGACGGCCTGGAGTTTCTCAACGTCATTCGCCGCCAGAACGCGCACGTGCCGGTGATCATGATGACGGCGTTCGGCAGCGTCGAGACCGCGGTCGAGGCCATGAAGGCAGGCGCCACGGATTTTCTGCTGAAGCCGTTCGGCCTGGATCATCTGATGCAGGTGGTCGGGAAAGCGCTTGAAGTGCGCGCGCTGCGCGAGGAGAACCGCGAGCTGAAGGCGGAGCTGGGCCGGCGCTATGAGTACGACAACATCATCGGACGCAGCCCGGCGATGCAGGAGATTTTCGCTTCGATCGACCGCGTGGCGCCGACGCGCGCGACCGTCCTGCTGGCCGGCGAAAGCGGCGTCGGCAAGGATCTGATTGCGCGCGCGATCCATTTTCATTCGCCGCGGCGCGACCGGCCGCTGGTGAAGATCAATTGCAGCGCGCTGCCGGAGAACCTGATGGAAAGCGAGTTGTTCGGCTACGAGAAGGGCGCGTTCACCGGCGCGCAAACCTCGAAGCCGGGCAAGTTCGAACAGGCCGATACGGGCACCGTGTTTCTCGATGAGATCGGCGATGTGCCAGCGCCGATTCAGGTCAAGCTGCTGCGCATCCTGCAGGAGCGCGAATTCGAACGGCTGGGCAGCAACGTGACGCGGCGCATCGACGTGCGCGTGGTGGCGGCGACCAACCAGGACCTGCGCGCGGCGCTCGAACAGGGCACCTTTCGCGAGGACCTTTATTACCGCCTGAACGTGGTGCCGCTGAACATTCCGCCGCTGCGCGAGCGCAAACAGGACATACCGTTTCTGGCCAACCATTTCGTGCAGAAGCTGGCGCCGGAGAACGGCTGCCAGGTGGAGCGCATCACGGATCCAGGGATGGAAAAGCTGATCGCGTATTACTGGCCGGGCAACGTGCGGGAACTCGAGAACGTGATCGAGCGCAGCCTGGTGATGTGCCTGGGCACGGAGCTAGACGCCGCCGATATCAAGCTCGAAGCCGACCGCAGGCCGCGCGCGCAGGCCGACACGCATTTTCTGCCCGAGGGGTTGACACTAGATACCTATGAGCAGGAAATCATCCGCGAGGCCCTGCGCCGCGCCGACGGCAATAAGAGCCAGGCCGCGCGGTTGCTCGGCCTGACGCGGAACGCGCTGCGCTACAGGCTGACGCAGATGGGGATGGAAGCGTAAGGGTGCAGGTGGGGTTGGCAGGCGAAAGCGCCTGCCCCACACCGGACCCTTCGCGAGCAAAGTGGGGCAGGCGCTTCCGCCTGCCAACCCCAAGGTCTGCTACAGAACGGCTTTCTCCGCCTTCGGCAATTCGGTATCGGGCACCGACTTGCACATGTGAATGGCGAGGTTCTCGACATTGCGCAGCGCGAAGACGGGTGTGTCGGGCTCGCGCGGCACGCGGATGCGGAAGAAATCGGCGTCGCGCACGTCGTCGAGGACGAAGGCGGGGCGGAGATCGGGCTTGGCGGCGACGATTTCGACGTCGTCGAAACGAATGCCCTGAGCGTGGCGGACATAGAAACCGTGCGACGGCATGTGGCCGAACTGGGTCGGTTCGGGATAGGCTTTTTCCATTTCCTTCGGTTCGAGAGCCGCTTCCTCCTTGGTGCCGCCGCCCTGATGGTAGATCTGCACGTGGCTGATGGTGACGTCTTCGATCGAGTGACCGGGAATTCCGGCGATGATGGAGCCGAGGCCGGGGACGCAATTGGAACAGACCAGATTACTGATGACGACGCGCTTGAGCGTACCCACCGGCGTGTTGGCCGGCCCGCGCATACGGGCGCCCAGGCGGAGGAAGATAGGCGCACTAATGATGTCTCTCATCGAGATATTGGTAATCGTGATGTCTTCGAGCAGCGCGCCATCGACCGATTCGAGAGCCAGCCCCTGACAGCCCTCGAAAACGCAATTGGAGATCGTGATGTTACGAAATCCGCCATTCGACTCGGTGCCGAATTTGATGCGGCCGGTGTGGGGAATATGTTCCTTCCCGTCGAAGCGTTTGTAAGTGCCGTCTAACAGGGTGCCTTCCACAAAACAGCCGCTCACATAGCAGTTAGCGATGGTCACAAACTCGGTCGGCTTGGCCCAGCCCAATCCGTAGCAACTCTTCAGGCAGATACCGTCGTCCCAGGGGGAGTTGACGTAGCAGTTGGAGATGCGCACGTTGCGGCAGCAGTCGACGTCCATGCCATCGCGATTAGTGTCTACGCGCAGATTGTCGATGGTGAGGTTATCGACGCCGGTGGCCAGGATGCCGAAGTGGCCGCCGTGTAGGATGGCGAAGTCGCGCAGAATCACGTTGTGACAATTCTTAAGAGCGATGGCCTTATTGCCCACGCCAGGGTGTTCGGCAACCGGTCCCGGCCCGTATCCTTTACTAAGACCTTTTCCCCAGATAAGTCCCGGGCCGAGGATTGCTATGTCGTGAATCTCCTCGCCCCAGAACAAGCTGTTGTGCCAGTGACAATGACCGTAGTCCTGGTAGTCGGGCCAGTTAGTCGGTTCGGCCAGGTCGTAACAGTCGATTTCTCCCGGCGCTGACGGGTCGGCGGCAATTACTGTGGAACCCTGGTCAAAATACAGGTCGACGTTACTCATCAGACGAATGGATCGGCACAGGTAACTGCCCGCCGGGAACTGGACTGTGCCGCCTCCCGCGGCGGCCGCGACGGTAATGGCCTTGTTGACCGCCATGGTATCAAGCGACTTACCGTCGCCAGCGGCGCCGAACGCACGCACGTTGAAGCTTGTGGGTTTCGGCTCCGGCGTGGAGGCCGCGGCAGTGCCCTGCCCCACGGTAGCGGCAAGCGCGGTGCCGGCCAAACCGGTCCCGGCACCCTTGAGAAAATCGCGGCGTAATTTGCTTTCGGTGAACATAGACTTATCTCCTCGGACAGCGAAAGCAGAGTGTAGCGGCTCGACGCCCAGGCCAATACCGTGCTGTCGCTAAACCGATCTTTTAGGATTGCTGACTGCGTGTCGGGCGAACTTAGCCGATTGCGTTGTTTTCACGACTCTGCGCGGCGGGCGACCGCTCCCTTTGGTCGCGGCTCCGTTCGGTGCGAGCCCGGCCTATCGCGTTATTCGCACGACTCTGCGCGGTGGGCGACCGCTCCCTTTGGTCGCGGCTCCGTTCGGTGCGAGGGTCGGGAGGGAATTCGGACTGGCGCCACACTCTACGGCCGCGCTATGCTGCAAGCTTGACAGCGACACTCGATGTGCCCCGCGCGGCGGTGGCCTTCGGCGCGGCGTTTGTGGCCGGCGCGATCAACTCGGTGGCCGGAGGGGGCACGCTCGTCTCCTTCCCCGCCCTGATCTGGTTGGGGCTCGGCTCGGTCGCGGCCAATGCGACCAACACGGTCGCCATCTGGCCGGGAACGGTGGGCAGCGCGTGGGCGTACCGGCGGGAGTTGCGCTCCGCGGAAGCACGCTTCCTGGCGCTGGTCGCGCCCAGCCTGGTGGGCGGGTTGCTCGGCGCCATCCTGCTGCGCTACACGCCTTCGGCGATGTTCGACCGGATGGTGCCGTTCCTGATCCTGTTTGCCACCCTGCTGTTCATGGTGCAGGAGCCGATTCAGCGGATGCTCAAGACCGCCGACGGCGCCGCGCATCGCTCGACGCGGTGGCTGATGGGCGGCATGTTGTTCCAGTTGTGCGTGGGCTTGTACGGCGGCTACTTCGGCGCCGGAATCGGCATTCTGATGCTGGCCGCGCTGAGCATACTCGGCATCGACGACATACACGAGATGAATAGCCTCAAGGTGATTTTCGGCGGCGCGGTGAACGGCATCGCGGCCGTCTATTTCATCTGGGCGCGCATGGTGTACTGGCCGTACGTGCTGCTGATGGCGGTCGCCGCCATCCTCGGCGGCTACCTGGGCGCCGGCACGGCGCGCCAGATGGGGCAGCGGGCGGTGCGCCGCATCGTGATCGCAATCGGGCTTGGCATGGCGCTTTCGCTGTTCATCCGGAGATAGCGGGTAGGCAGACGACTTCTTGACAATACGGGCAAGCTAAAGCATGCCCCACCTCTAGAACACGCGGCGTTTGAGACGCTCGACGGTGAATTTGGCGGTTTCGGCGACCGCCATCACGGCCATCACGCCGGCCTGCACGGGGTCGGTAACGACCAGGTCGGCCGCATCCGGGACGCTGCCGGCCATGTTCAGGCTGATCACCAGCAGGCCCTGCGCGCGAACCTCGCGGACGGCGGTTTCGATCTCGCCGCCCATCAGGGCTCCGGCCAGCACGAGCGCCTTGGCGCGCGGCAGGCGGGCCACGGCGCGCACGGCGTCGGCCAGTTTCTGTTCTCCGACGAGCGGAATCGTATCGACCGAAATATGTTCGCCGCGGATGTTGTGGCGGTCGGCTTCCGAGACGGCGCCGATGGCCACCTGGCCCACCTGCGCGCCGCCGCCCATGATAATGATGCGCTTGCCGTAGACGGTTTCGAGCGTCTTGACGATTTCGACCGAGCGCACGATGGCCAGCGCGCGGAGCCCTTCGACGAGCGGGGCGACGTCGCCCGGCAGAATCACTTCATAATAGGTGCGGGCTTCCTCGGGCCGGTTGGCCAGAATCTCGACCGAGCAGATATCGCCCTGGTGCTGCGCGATCACGCCGGTCACCTGGTGGAGCACGCCGGTGGTGCCGACGGCATGCACCAGGAGGCCAATGGTCCGCTGTTCCATGAACTCCTAGTGTAGCCCGCGCGCGCCGCCAGGTTGCGGCAAAAATCCGCTACCGGCTGCCTTGCAGAATGCGGATGCCGCCGTTCGAGGTGCCGAGATCGACGAGAGGGCCGCCCTTGCCGATGTCGCCCTCCAGGTGATTCTTGCCGATTTCGCCATGCACGGTCATTTCGAACTCGGAATTGATGGAGCCGTTGTTGGTGGAGGCGGTCACGTGGGCATTGGCGTTGCGCGGAAGGTGGACCTCGATCGAGCTATTCGAGGTGTGGGCGCGCACGCCGGCCGCGAAATCGGGCGGCAGTTCGAGATTGATCGAGCCGTTGCTCGAGTTGGCGCGGACGTCGCTCGTGGTGCGATCGATCTGGGCCGTGATGGCGCTATTGCTGGTGGTTGCGTCGAGCGAGCCGCGCAGGCCGCGCACGCCAACGTGGCCGTTCGAAGTTCGCAATTGAACGTCGCCTTCGACCTCGACCAGGTCGATCGGGCCATTGGAAGTTTCGGCGTCCAGCCGGCCGCGCAGGCGCTCGACGCGGACGGGGCCGTTGCTCGAGCGGAAATGCGACGGGCCAATGCCATCCGCGGTCGAAATGGCGCCGTTGTTGGTCGTGATGCGCTCGAGCACGGCGGTGCGCGGAAGCTTGATGGCGAAGCGCGCACCCATATTATTACGGCGCTCGACGGGGCGGACGGCGCGGATCGAGACCGACCCGGTGCCGCGATCGATATCGATGCGCAGGCTATCGGCGGCGGATTGCGACGGGCCGTATTTGGTGCCATCGATCTCGATCGAGGCCTGGTCCCAGCCGGTGATTTCGACCGACCCGTTGAAGGTCTCGACCGAGACGCGGCTGCCGGCGGCGCACGGGTAGGAGTAATGAAAGTTGCGATTGAAGTGTTGCCAGTTGCCGTCGAAATCTTCGATGTCGCAGCCGGCCAGCGTCAACATGGCCGCCAGCACGGGTGGAACGAGCATTGCACGCATGAGGATCCTCGTTCTCGGGTTACGCAAGGGAGGCGAAAAATGTTCCATGGAACAAATGGCCGGCGATGGCGTACAATCACCAGATTATGATACCCGAAAACTCTTCGGCCGTAGCGCCGCCCGCAGCGGGAATGGGTGAATTCTCGCGGATTAGCGGGGTATTTTTCGACCCCAAGACGGCTTTCGCGGACATCGCCAAGCGGCCGACGTGGATCGTGCCCGTGGTGCTGGTCGTGGTTTTCGGCCTGCTGGTGAGCATTACCATCGGCCAGCGCGTGGGCTGGGAACGCGTGGTGCGGCAAAGCATGGAGAACAACTCGCAGGTGCACCAGGCGACGCCGGAGAGGCGCGAGGAACTGGTCGCGACGTACACCAGGGTCTTTTCGATCATGGCCTACACCGGTGTAATTCTGCTGCCGCTCAGCTTTGCCATTATGGCCGGCGTGCTGCTGGGCGTGGCATCGGGGATTTTTCCGCGGGGGTTCGCTTCAAACAGGTCTTCGCGGTGGTCTGTTATTCCAGCCTGACCGGGTTGATCTCGTCGATCCTGACGATTGTGGTTCTACACCTGAAGAACCCGGACGAAGTGAACATTCAGAACGTGCTGGCGTTCAACCGGGCGGCGTTCATGGACCAGGCGACGGCCTCGAAGTTCCTGTATTCGCTGGCCACCTCGCTCGACTTGTTTTCCTTCTGGACGATCCTGCTGATGGCCATCGGCTTGAAAGCGGCATCGGGTAAGAAATTGACTTTCGCGAGCGCGGTCTTCGCGGTGGTGCTGCCCTGGGCCGTATACGTCCTCGGTAAGTCGGCGTTGGCGGGAGTGTTTAGTTAGACGCGCGGCACAAGCCGGTTCGCGATTTCCGCAGGCCGCGACGGGCGTGCGAAGCTGGTAGGAGCTTGCGCACCGCACTTCGGGTGGGCAAGCTCCCCGTCTATGCCAGACATCGGACCGGCCGCGGAGGCTCACACCAGGCGCATACGAGTGCGGCTGTCGTTGCTGCTCTTGCTCCTGGTGAACCTCGCCATCGCGGCGAAGCTGTTCGGCATCGAGTACTCGATTCACTCGGGCTCCATCGAGGGATCCTTCATCTCGATAGCGCGCATCATGGCGAAGTATCCGGGGCAATGGCAGTGGTGGCCGTTTTGGAATGGCGGGCTGCCGTTCGAGTGCGTGTACCTGCCGTTCACGCACTGGCTGGTGGCCGGATTCAGCCTGCTGACGCGGATGAGCGCGGCGCGGAGCTACCACATCGTGGCGGCGGCCTTCTACGTTGCGAGCCCGCTGGCGGTCTTCTGGATGGCGATCGAGGTCAGCCGGCGGGTGGGTGCAAGCCTGATCGCGGCGCTGGCATACTCGTCGGTTTCGGCATCGGCGCTGCTGGTGCCGGCCATCGCGGCGGACGCGGGCGGCGCGGTGAATCTGCGGCGCCTGCAATCGCTGGTGTTCTATGGCGAGGCGCCGCACATGGCCGCCCTGGCGTTGCTGGCGGTGGCGGTGGTGTGCTTTTCGCGCGCGCTACGGACGCGCCGGTTCGGTTGGCAATTATTGGCCGGCGCGGCAAGCGCCGCGGTGGCATTGAGCAATGCGTTCGGGATTCCGATGTTGGCGGCGGCGCTGGGGTGCTGGTTGCTGGCCTTCCCGCAGCGCCCGTGGTGGCGGGCGCCACTCACGGTGGGCGCAATCGGGATCCTGGTTTACTGCTGGATCTCGCCCTGGTTGAGCCCAACCATGATCCGCGCCATTCGCGCCAACGCGCCCACGACCGGCGGCGACTTCCGGTACACCGCGCACACCTGGATCGCGTTGGCGCTGGTCGCCGGCGGTTTCGTGGCGTTCTGGCTGGCCCTGCGATTCTTCCGCGCGTCCGCGCATTTGCGTTTCTTTCTGTTGCTCGCCGCGGTGCCGGCGGCGATCGTGATGACGGGCTACTTCGGGAAAGCGGCCATCATTGCGCAGCCGTTCCGCTACGAGACGGAGTTGGACATGTGGCTGCCGCTCGCGCTCGTGTTCGCCGGAGCGTCGATTCTGGACCGCGTTCCCGCGCGCGTCCGCATCGGGGTGGCGGCGATCGTCATTGCGGGCCTGGGTTTTCAAACCATCCACTCCGTGCTCTACGCGCGCGGACTGATCCGCCCGGCCGAGCCAACCGGCTTGAGCGAGTACAGGATCGCGACGTGGCTGGACACGCACCACGCGGGCGAGCGCGCCTTTCTCTTTGGGTCGAGCAGCCTTCTGTACAACGTTTTCACCGACAATCCGCAACTCGCGGGCGGGCACGAGCAGCACACGGTGAACACGTTCGTTTCGATTGTGCGGTACACCATCTATAGCAGCGACCATACCGGCGACCGCGATGCCGAGTATTCCATCTTCTGGCTGAAAGCCTTCGGCACACACCTGATCGTGATGCCGGGCCGCGGCAGCCGCGACTACTATAAGGACGCCATGGTCCATCCGGCGAAGTTCGACGGCGTGCTGCCGCTGCTGTGGCAGTCGGAAGGCGACTCGATCTACGCGGTGCCAGCGCGCTCGAATTCGCTGGCGCACGTGATTCCGGTTTCGGCGATCGTCACGCGAAGACCTCGCCACGGCCTGGACACGGCGCCGGTGGAAGCGTATGTCGCCGCGCTCGACGACGCCAGGTACCCGCCGGCTTCGTTCCGCTGGCGCGGCCTGAGCGAAGCGGAGATCGAAACCGCGCTGAGCCCCGGGCAGGCGATTTCCGTGCAGGTGACTTACGCGCCGGGATGGGAGGCATGGGTCGACGGTAAGCCGCAGCCGGTTTCGGGCGATGCGATCGGCCAGATCGTGATCCGGCCCGACTGCCTGGGGCCGTGCCGGGTGGTGCTGCGATACACGGGCGGTTGGGAGCACCGCGCAACACGCGCCATGAGCGTGGCGGCGATGCTGGTGGCGATGGCGCTCGGGTGGCGGGGTAAACGGAAAGCCGCGTGAACGGCAGCATCTGCGCGACGAGGTGCAGATTCTTCATCGCGCCGCGAAAGGTGCCGGTCGCGCGGGCCACGGGGACTCAAGCAGATGGCGGCCTGAGGGTACTCGACGGCACAATGGCAGCCGGAGTGCTTACTACCCAACCCGAAGGAGATTCTTGCATGCGTAGAACATTCGTTGCCATTCTGGCAGTTGCGGGTTCCATGAGCGCCCTCGCTTTTGCAGAGGACAGAGAAGCCAAGGTTGAAGACAGGTTGGACGCTTCGGCCGATGCGTTGACGGACATGATGAGGGCTGCCGACAAGGGCATCCCGCAGGATCTGATCGATAAGGCGCGCTGCGTCGTGGTGATACCCGGCATGAAGAAGGCCGGTTTCATCTTCGCCGCGAAGTATGGCCGCGGGTTCGCGACATGCCGCCGGCACGGTGGCGTTGGTTGGAGCGCGCCGGCCGCGATGCGCGTGGAAGGCGGGAGCGTCGGATTCCAGATTGGCGGTTCGGAGACCGATATCGTCCTACTGGTGATGAACGATGGCGGCATGCACCACCTCTTGTCGGATAAGTTCACGCTCGGCGGAGAAGCGACGGCGGCGGCAGGCCCGGTGGGTCGCGACGTGGCGGCAGAGACGGACGCCGAGATGCACGCGGAAATGCTGTCGTATTCCCGTTCGCGCGGGCTGTTCGCGGGGATCTCGCTCGAGGGCGCAACGCTGCGTCCCGATGGGGAAAGCAACCGGGAACTCTATGGCCACGACTCGACGAATCGCGAAATCCTGACCGGCGACTTCAAGACGCCGGCGTCGGCGGGCCGGTTTGAACGCGCATTGAACCGCAGTTCAGCCGAACGCAAGTAACCCGATCTTCGCGGAGGGGCGAAAGCGCCGTTCGCGGCGCACCGCTGCCTGACGGTCGCGGCTTGGATTGTATTCCAGGCCGCGACCACAGCGGTTTTTCAATAGGATCGAATCCGGCTTACTCGCGAGGCCCGCCATGCGAAGCGAGCGAGCGGGCGATCAGTCCCAGACCGCCCACCAGCAGCACCAACATAATGATGGTGTGAAACAGGCTGGTTGGCTGGAAGTAGATGTGCAGGTTGGCGATGACGCCGGCGAAAATGAAAATGGTGCCCGCGCAGGTCAGCACCCAGCCCGCCTTGCTGCGGCCGTTCCAGAACAACAGCCCAACGCCGATCAGCAGGGGAATCAGTGTGATGCCGAAGGAGTTGCCGCCGTAGAAGTTCCAGTAGCCGCCGAACACGGTTACCCGATCGGCGAGGAAGTACGCCCCGCCGCACACCATGATGAACCCCAGCCCAAAGTGGCCAAGCCCGCCGGAGGTGCCACCGACATCGCAGAATCGACGATCGTCCACCAGCCGAGGATAGCAGAATCGCCGCGCCGAAAGCACGGCCGCACGACGACGTGGGGCAGGCGCTTCCGCCTGCCAACTCTCGCGTTCCTGCGCAAAAGTCTCTCGAGCAGCATTGGGAAAGCATCCACAGCGGTCGATCCATGAGGTTGGCAGGCGGAAGCGCCTGCCCCACTTCATGTTTTCTTGCCGACGATGGCGTAATCCAGGCCACCGAAGAAGGCTTCGCGAAACGCCGGCGGCAGTTCGGCCAGGGAGGGCATGGAGTCCGCGGCCGGTTCCAGGCGCCGCAATTGTAAGTCGCCGATGCCGAATTCGCGAAGATAGAATTCGAGTAACTTGGCGGGCACCGGACGGTAGTGGGTCGGGTCGAGATAGAAGTAAGTGGAGAAAATCGCGAGACAGTCGGGGTTGGGGGTCTCGATGGCGATCACGCCACCGCGTTCGAGCTTGGCGGCGGCGAGGCGGATCATTTCGGGCAAGCGCTCGGGCGGCAGGTGCTCGACCACCTGGGAACAGAAGATGCCATCGAGATCGCCATCGTCGATCGCGCGCAGATATTCGAAGAGGTCGGCGATTTCGGCGGAGAGCCCCTTTTCGCGGCAGAGCGCGATCGATTCCGGGCTGGAATCGATGCCGCGCGCGGTGACACCGGCATCGCGCATCAACTCGAGAAACTCGCCGCGCCCGCAGCCGATGTCGAGCACGTTCGCACAGCGCTTGAAATCGTCCAGGTAGATTCGCTGAGCGTCCCGGACGCGTTCCTCGCTGCCGCGAAACGCCTCGGCAAAGCGGGCGTAATCGAAAGCGAGCGAAGCGGCGGACTGGCTGGCGATGGCGACCGACTGCGGCGCGGCGAGCGATTGAAACGCGGCGCCGGTGCGCTGGCGGATGAGGCGCAGCTCGACGTGGATCAGCTTGTCGAATTCGGCGCGCACGCGCTCGAGGTCGGCCCACAGGCGCTGTTGGATCTCGAGGCCGCGCTGATCCAGGCGGACGGTGAAATCGGTGTGCTGGGAGCGCACGGTTTCGCGATAGCTGCCGTCCATCAAGGTGAGGCGGTATTGAAACGCGCCTTCGAGATCGGCCACGGCACGCAGGAACTGCATCTCGTTGGTGGCCAGCTTCTGTTCCCAACCGGCGCGCCATTCGGCCCAGTGATTGCGGACGTCGGACATCTCCTGGCCCAATTGGCGCCACTGCTGTTCCAACTCGTCGCGGCGGGCCAGTTCGGCCTCGCGGCGGGATCGCTCGAGTTCGTCGCGGCGAGCCTGCTCGGCTTCGCGGCGGGCGTGTTCGGCGTCGCGGCGGGCCTGCTCGGCTTCTTCGCGGTGGGCGCGTTCGGCTTCGCGCTGTGCCTGCTCGGCATCGCGGCGGGCCTGGGCGGCATCGCGCTGTGCCTGCTCGTCGTCGCGGCGGGTGAGTTGGCGGGCCAGCTCGTCGGTAAGACGGGTCTGCTCGTCGGTAAGACGGGTGTGCTCGGCATCGCGGAGGGCCCGCTCGGCGGCCAGGCGATTGCCGAATTCGACCAGGGCGCGGTTGGATTGGTTGAGGGCCTCTATCGCCTCGTCCGCGCAAGCGACGGCGTTGCGGTTGAATTCCACCTGCTCGCGCACGTGCCAGTCGAGCACCCGCGCGAGCAATCGCTTCCAGGTCTGGATCAGGAAGTTGAGCGGGCCGCCGGCGCGCGGGTTGACTGTGCCGATGGCGGCCACCTTGCCGAGCGCGGCGTCGCGCGCGTGGAGCAGGCCGGTGAGATCGGGCAGAGCGATATCGGTCGCACCCGCGGCGGTGGCCGGGTTGCTCGCGCGGACACGGTCGCGCACCTCGTGCAGGATGGCTATCAGTTCAGCGCTTTCCACGTTTTCGACTCCAGTTGGCCGTGACCACGGTGCCCAGGCCGCCGCGCGGCGCGAAATCGCCGGTCACCGTGGCGGAGACGGGCGCGGCCGCGCGCACCACGTCGCGCAACACGCGGTTGACGACGTTCTCCTGAAAAATGCCCAGCTCGCGATACGCCAGCAGATACATTTTGTACGATTTCAATTCCAGGCAACGCCGCGCCGGAACGTAGCGCAGCACGATTTTACCGAAATCGGGCAGGCCGGTTTTCGGGCATACGGAAGTGAACTCCGGCATGGCGATTTCGATTTCATACGGCTCGGCGTACTGGTTGGGCCAGGTTTCGATTTCGGGCAGCGGCGCGCGCGTGCCGGCTTCGGCGTGTTCATCGGTGTATTGACGCTTCATGCGAGATCCTTCGAGAGCAGGCCCAGGAACATACCGACATCGGCGACCACGCCCACCGCCTGGCCGGTGCCGCGATCGCTGACTTTGGTCGCGACCGCGGGATTGATATCGACGCAAACGATGCGCACCCAGCTCGGCAGCATATTGCCGGTGGCGATCGAATGCAGCATGGTGCCCAGGCAGAGCACCAGCCCGGCGCCCTGCAATTGGGCCGCGTAGGCGTCCTGCGCCAGGTTCATATCGGTGATGGTATCGGGCAGCGGGCCATCGTCGCGCAGGCTGCCGGCCAGCACGAAAGGGACGCCGGCCTTGACGCATTCGTACAGGATGCCGGACTTGAGGCGGCCGCATTCGACCGCCTGGGCGACCGAGCCAGCGCGGTAGATGGCGTTGATGGCGCGCATGTGGTTGCGATGGCCATGCTCCTCGAGACGCCCGTCGGCGAGGCAAACCCCGAGCGAAGTGCCGAATAGCGCCGCTTCCACGTCGTGCACACCGAGCGCGTTGCCGCTCAGCAGCGCCTGCACGGAGCCGCGCCGGATGAGCGTCGAGAGCCCTTCCACGCCGCCCGTGTGCACCACCACGGGCCCGGCGACGACGACGACCTTGAGCCCGGCGGCGAGCGTCTGCCGCACCAGCTCGGCGGTCTGGCGGACGGCGGTTTCCACTTGCCGTTCGGAGGAGATGCCGTTGGCCATGAAGGCGAACGAGAGGCGGCCGCGCTCCTTGGTTTCGGGCGTCACTCTAATGCCGCGCAGGCCGGTGACGATGCGGTCGCCGCGGCGTAGGTCGCGCAGGCGGCGGCAGCGGGCGCGTCCGCTCTCGACCACCACCATGGCGTCCATGCGCTGCTTTTCGACCTCGATCCATTCGTCGCCGAGGCGCACATAGGTGCGATGGTTGGTGGTCGAATAGAAATCTTCCGGCGCGCAGCGGTCGCGCTCGACTTCGCGCAATTGCGCATCGCCGGCGTCGACGGGCGCGCAGCCGAGCAAAAGTAGCGTCTCGAGCAGCCGGTCGAGCGCGCTCTGCTCGTCGGCCGTGACCCGCAGACGCAGATACGATGCCTGGCTATTAGTGCGGCCGATGCGAAACTCCTCCACTTCGAAACGCGCGTGGAGCTCGACCACCGTGTCGAAAATATTCTCCATGATGTGAGAATCGATGAGGTGGCCTTCGGCTTCGACGACTTCCTGGAATTGCATAGAATCTTCCATTGTAGCGGCGGCCTCACTTCGGGTGCATCACGATGTCCACCAGGCAATACGCGCCGCCGCCAATCGTGAAGTAAAACCGCCAGGCGCGGTTGACGCGGGCTTGCCAGACGCCGGTAACGCCTTGGTACTTCTTGGCTCGCAACGACGGGTGGTCGAGACTGGCGAGTAAGTAGCCCGCCTGCTTCCAGAACGCACGCTGCACCTCCTCGGGCGCGGCGCGCAAACTCCGGTCGAAGCGCGCACTGAAGACGAGGTCCAAGGGCTACAACGCCACGCGGCGGGAGCGTTTGGCAAGCTTGGCAGTCCGTGCCTGGAACGCCTTCAGAGCCTCCGGCGCGCTGCGGTACGGACCATGCACGCGGCCCTTCGCGATGTCCTCCAGACCCTCGGCGATTCCGCGGTCCACTACAGACTTCGGCGTAAAGGTGATCTTGCCGCGTTCCACGCCAGCTTCCAAGAGATCGCCGACGTTCAGGCCGATCTGTTCCCGCACGCTTTGCGGGATCACCACCTGAAACTTGTTCTTGACGGATACAAGAGACATATCAGTTGTCCAGTTGAACTGTTCAACTTAAGTATAGCATGCGAGGGCGACAGCCCTCGTTCCTCGGGCCACGGTGCCTATGCAACTTCCGCCGCCAGCCTGCGGCCGAGCTTCTGACAGTGTTCATTCTCTGGATCCAGCGCCAGCCCGCACCGGACTACCTCCAGCGCCCGGGCCCGATTTCCCAACTGAAGGAACAGCCACGCCAGCCGCGAACAGTCGTCTGAATCGCCCTCCGCGATCTTCGGCTCCATAATAGCGACAAGCCTCCTCGCGAAGGTCCTTCTCTGATCTGGGTTGAATTCGAGCTCCCGATTCACGGAGTTGAATGTATTTACGGCGCCGCTGACTGTGGCCAACTCCGCGCCGGGGAGCTCAGAGATATGTACAATTGCATTCACGAAACCAAGCCAATCCCGCTCCTTCCGAGACAGCTCGGCGATTCTCTGCCAAGCTGCCATCTGGCCACCCTCCGTCGGTGGCGTGGTTTCGAGGTACCGCGTTAGTGCCTCCTTGGTCTTTTCCGAACCTGGATCCTGCTGTGATTCCTCCCAGAGCTGGGATAGCAGCAACCACGCTGGCGGGTACTTGCGGGCGACGGGCTCAAGGATTTGAGCCTCAGCGGACATCTTAAGCCTCCCCTTTCCGAGATCGTCGGACAGTGCGGCGAAGAGCCTCTGGATTCGGGGCCCCAATCCCTGTTTTACATCTGGCGGCTGCATGGCTCCAAACCGCTGGAGAAACCTGGTATCCTCCTCAACCGCCACTCGGTCCTGCGACACAGCCAACTTGCGTTTCGCAAAAACGGCAGCAACAAGTGGGACACTCAAGAAGACTGAGCCGTCGGCCTCCGAGATGTGCTGATCAACAAATGACACCCTGCGCAACTCCTCCAGGGCGGCTTGAGTGTCGATTCGATCCTCCGTGGTGGGCCGTAGGAGCGCAGCCTCCAGGGCAACCTCAGGGACTAACGACCTCCAGTTACACAAGGTTAGGAAGACGCGGCGCGAGGCCGGCGCCAGACGGGCATACGTGCGCTCGAAGAGCGCGTCCAGGATTTCGTCCTTTCGCTCGACGATGCGCTCCACCTTGCGGAACCTCTGGCCCTCGGCCGATTCTCCTACAAGCACCTTAACCACGTATGGATGGCCTTCTGACTCCCGGTAGACTTCCCGGCAGAACTCGGCCGTCACCACTGCCTGCATGCCAAGTGCTGCGGCAGCTGCTCGCACCAACTCGTTGCATTGGGGCTCGGTCATCCCGCCGACCTCGACTGGGTAATCGCCGCGGAAGTCGCGATGTCGTGTGGTTATCAGGATCTTATTGGGAGAGCGAACGTTTAGGTCCAACCAGTTGAACACATCGAGTGGTTGCTGGACCGTCTCGAAATTGTCGAACACGATCAGCAGGGCGTCTTCGCCATACGAGTTGAGCACGCCAGCAACGTACTTCTCGGCGCTGAAGTTCTTGTCGGCCGCCTCCTTTGGCTGCAGCAAAGTTACGATTTCGCGCGCGATGTCCTTCACCGAAAGGACGGCAGGCTTAACCAGTTTCGCGCCGGTCGGGAGCAGGTCGATATCGCGGGCCGACAGCCAAATAATTCCCAAAAATCGGTCGCTCTCGGCGCCTGCCAGCTTATGGAGTACGTGCAGCGCCGTTGACGTTTTCCCGATGCCTCCCCTTCCTACCAACGTCACGATCGCGTGGCGATCATTGGACAGAGCACACTCCAGGTCGGCCTCCAGCTCAAGGCGATTGATGTAATCGGTCGGCCGCGGAGGAAGGTTGGCAAAACACCGCCCGACAACCCGCATCGACGGGCCACCCTCCGTGTGACTCTTGGGTAACTCGGTGGCAGGAGCGAGGTAAGGCGTCGCGTCAAGTTCCCTGCGCGTTCCCGAGATGTACGAAATCCATTCCATTTTCTTTCCCCTGAAGCGCCCGTTGGGGTAGAAGAACTCGACCACATCAACCGTCGATTCAACCAGCTCAACGCGAACGGGCCTGGTGAAACTGACATAGATACCGTCCGTAAGCGATGCGCCCCTGAGTGAATCTGGACCAAATCCTGCCGCGCTGGTCCCGAGCGGCACGACATTGTATCTGCCGGACAGATTGCGTTTTAGATAAGCCCACTCCTGCCGAAATATCCGGCCGTTATCGCCGACGAGACGCAAGGACTTCTCCAGGTCAAGCGCCGCGGTCGCCTTCTGTTGAGCAGTCGGCGCGCCGTGTCCACGGGTTCTATTGCGAAGGAAAACCAATTGAGAAAACCACTTGCGGCCATCGAACTTGACGGGGAGAGGCTCGGCATCAGGAATGAAAGCCCGGATACACGAGTCCAGGCATCTGACGGCTTCGTGCATCCAAGATCCTGGTCCAAACCGCGCGGTGAGCTCCTGCTGGACATCCACTGCTGCGGGCCGGAGGTGTTGGACTGGTGTGCCCGTGGAAAGCTCCGCAAGGACATCGTCCCAATCGCCGAGGCTATTCGCCCGTACTATCTTGTGAGTTAGCCGGTACCTGTGGCGGTTCGGCTCATCGTCAACGGCGGCCACGATTCCGGCGACATAGGTCTTGTAGATCGCTTCGCCAACGTAAAGCAGTTCGTCAAAGTCAAGGACGCCGTTTTCCCGCGAGTGCTCGGCGCGGTTCCACATTAGTTGGATGGGAGAAATGCTCACATGGTCCTCCACGGACCTCCCCATTGTCCTCTTGCGCGACCATGGAATCAATGCCCGGCTAGCGCCAGGGCGTCTCGGCGACCCACCGGCGGCCAGTCGCTATCCTTGCCTGGGTGGCTTGGCGGGGGGCATGAAGCGGTTGATGAAAGTGGTGTCGAATTTGCCGGACTGGAAATCGGGGTCGGCGAGGATGCGCTGGTGGAGCGGGATTGAAGTATGAATGCCCTCGATGACGAACATGTCGAGCGCGCGGCGCATTCTGGCGATGGCCTCGGCGCGGTCGTTGCCGTGGACGATCAGTTTGGCGACCAGCGAATCGTAATAGGGCGGGATCACGCAATCGGTATAAGCCCAGGTGTCGACGCGGACGCCGATGCCGCCGGGAAGATGGAAGCCGGTGATGCGGCCGGGCGAGGGGGCGAAGGTTTCCGGGTTCTCGGCGTTGATGCGGCACTCGATGGAGTGGCCGCGCAGCACGATGGGGCCGTGCAGAATGTCGGGCAGCGATTCGCCCTGCGCGATGCGGATCTGGCTCTTGACGATGTCGACACCGGTGACGAACTCGCTGACGGGGTGCTCGACCTGCACGCGGGCGTTGACCTCGATGAAGTAGAGCTTGCCGGTTTCATCCATCAGGAATTCGACCGTGCCAGCGCCGGTGTAGCCGGCGGCGCGCATGGCGTTGCGCAGCGCGGCGCCGATTTCCGTGCGCTGCGCGTCGGTCACGACGGGCGACGGGGATTCCTCGATCAGCTTCTGATGGCGGCGCTGGATGCTGCATTCGCGTTCGCCCAGGATCTCGACGTTGCCCTGCTGGTCGGCCAGGAGTTGAAACTCGATGTGGCGCGGGGCGGCGATGAATTTCTCGAGATACAGGTCGGCGGAGCTGAAGGCGGCGCCGGCTTCCTGCTGCGCCTGGGCGAAGAGGGCGGCCAGATCCTTGGCATCGTTGACGACTCGCATGCCGCGTCCACCGCCGCCGGCCGAGGCTTTCAGGATGACCGGGTAGCCGATCTTCGCCGCCAGTTCGAGCGCCTCTTCGGGGCTGGCCAGAACGCCGGGCGAACCGGGCAGCACGGGAACGCCGCGTTCGCGCATGAAGGCGCGGGCCTGCTCCTTGACGCCCATCAAGCGGATGACGGCGGCCTTGGGTCCGATGAAGCGAATGCCGGAGGTTTCGCACACTTCGGCGAAGCCGGCATTTTCGCTGAGGAAACCGTAGCCGGGATGGATGGCATCGACGTTGGTGATTTCCGCCGCGCTGATAATGGCCGCCACGTTCAGGTAACTGCGCGCGCTCTTGGCGGGGCCGATGCAGATGGCCTGGTCGGCGTAGCGGACGTGGGAGCTGTAGCGATCGGCCTCCGAATACACGGCCACCGTCTGGATGCCCAGTTCCTTGCACGCCTGAATGACCCGGACCGCTATTTCGCCGCGGTTGGCGATTAAGATTTTCTTAAACGGTACGGATGGCAAACAACGCCTCCCCGTACTCGACCGGTTGCCCGCTGATTACCAGCTTGCTTTCCACGACGCCCGTGATTTCGCATTCGATCTCGTTCATGAGCTTCATGGATTCGATGATGCAGAGCACCTTGCCCGGCTGGACCTTCTCGCCCAGGCGCACGAAGGGCGGCGCGCCCGGCGACGGACATTCATAGAAGGTGCCGACGATGGGCGATTTGACCAGGGTGAGGTTGGGATCGGCGGCGGTGGCGGGCGCGGTGGGCGCGGGCACTTCGGCAGCGGGGGCAGGCGCGGCAGGGTGAACCGGCGCGGCGGTCGCGTAGGAGGGCGGCGCGAGCACGATTTCCTGCGGGGCGAACGCGGCGCGCCGGATGCGGACGCGGTTCTCGCCGCGCTGCACTTCGAGCTCGGCAACGCCGGTTTCCGACGCCAGCGCGATCAACTCTCGTATTTCGTCTACAGTCATCTTTTGATTAGCTTAGCATCTCCGCCGGGTGGCGAAGTGCGATCATGGGCTTGGGCACAGAGCGCCGATGAAGGTACGGGACGTGACCAAGGCGATGGAAAAGGACGGCTGGGCGCTCGACCGGACTCGCGGCGACCACAGGCAGTACGTTCACCCAGCCAGGCCAGAGGCGGGGACAGTGACGGTTCCGGGCCACCCAGGGGATGACTTGCCAGCCGGGACGCTGAATTCGATACTAAAGAAAGCGGGGCTGCAGAAATGAAAAAGTACGCGGTCGTTTTCGAGAAGGCAGCGAACAACTGGGCGGCCTATGTACCGGACCTGCCGGGCTGCGTGACCACCGGCCGGACCATCGAGGAAACACGCCGGCTGATTGCGGAAGCGGTTGAGTTTCATATCGAAGGAATGCGGCTGAGAGGTGAGGCCGTGCCGGAGCCGACCGCGGTGGCCGAAGCGGTGGAGATCCGGGCAGCGTAGACCAAGCGGTGGTAGTGGCCCGTATGTTCCCGGTTCCGCAAAACTGGAAACCATCACCCTTATAGCGCCAGTTTGTCAGCCGACGGGAGAATCGAACTCGGCACTGAGGACGGAAGCGACCTGGCAGCGCAGCACGGGAACCTGTTTGCTGGCCGCCAGCCACACCACGCTCCAATCAATGCCGAAGTATGCGTGCACCAGGATGTTGCGGAAAGCTATTATCTCCGCCCACGGGATCTCCGGATGGCGCGAGCGCACGTCCGCGGAAACGCGCGCGGCCGCCTCGCCGATCACGGCCAACTTCTGCACGACGGCGCTGCCGATCAGCTCGGATTCCTTGAATCCCACGACGTCCAGGCCGAGGATGAATCTCGAAATCGAATCGGCGGCTTCGCAGATGTCGCGGAGATACAGTTCTTCACGCCGCATATAGCGGGAGGGCCTCGCTCAGGATGGCATCCCGGAGCAGCGGCTTCAGGGCCGGCTTGGAGACGAGATCCACCTTGCGCCCGAGCAGTTTCGAAAGCGCCAGCATCAAGCCGGCGTATTCGATGAAGCCGATTTCCGCTTCCGGGCGAAATTCCACCAGCAGGTCCACGTCGCTATCGGGCCGCAACTGTCCCCGCGCGGCCGAACCAAACATGGCCAGCCGCTCGACCTGAAAACGGCGGCAGACAGCGGCCAGTTGCACCGCATCGATTTCGATAGTTGGTCCGCCTTGCATAGCGCCGTACAGAACCCATTATGGCGCAAGCCGGCCAGTCGTGGCTCGTGGTGAAGCGCGATCATCGACGAGGTGCTGGCGAGGCTGCTGGTGGTGTTCGAGCGATCGGCTCTCCCGCGAAGCCGCTTGTTACAATCACTGCAGCGAAGGGGCTATCATCCATAATGAAGACCATTCTTTCCCGCCGGACTGCGTGCCTGGCGGCTTTCACATTGGCAATCGGCGGCGTGTTTGCGCCGCAGGCATTCGCGGCGGAGCAGAGGCTTTCGGATCTGGCATATGCGGGCCACCATGTGGATGGGGGCGCGGTCACGATTCGAACCTCAGGCGCGGCGAAGATGCGGATTTCGTTCGTGACGCCGAGGCTCGCACGGGTGCAGATATCGCCCACGGGCGAGTTCTCCGTTAATCCGTCGCCAGCGGTGGTGAAGGGCGCGCCGCATTGGGACAAGATTTCGGTTTCGAGTCATAAGGGCGCGTTGGTGGTTAAGACGGCGGGGATCGTGCTGCGCGTGAACAAGGCTCACCTGCGCGTGGATGCGTTCGATGCCGACGGCAAGACGCCGCTCTCGCTCGAAAGTCCGGGCGATGGTACGAGTTGGGATACGGAGACGGGGAGCCTGCGGCAGAGCCGCGAGATCGACGACGCGGAGCACATCTACGGCCTGGGCGAAGACAACGTGAATCGCGGCACGCTCGACCGGCGGGGGACGGTGCGCGACATGTGGACCGGGCAGCAGATTCTGTCGGGCAACGTGACGGCGAATTATCCGGTGCCGTTCTACCTCTCGACAGGCGCCAAAGGCCACGGCTACGGTTGCTTCGTCGATAACGTCTGGCACTTGAAATTCGATCTGGGCAAGGAGCGGAAGGACAGGTTGACGTGGACCGCGCCGGGCGGTCCGCTCGATTACTACATCATCAACGGCCCATCATTTAAATCGATCATCGATCAATACACGCAACTCACGGGGCGGCCCAGTATGCTGCCGCTGTACGCTTTCGGCTTCTGGCAAAGCCACTGTTTCTTCCGCGACTTTGCGGATATTCAGCGAACGGTGGATCGGCTAAAAGCGGACGGGCTGCCGCTGGACGTGGTGGTGATCGATTCGAACTGGGACAAAGTGGACATGGACTTCCAGTGGAAGACAAGTTTCCTGGATGGGCGAACGGCGGAGGATTGGATTCGCGGGCTGCATGCCGGCGGGGCCAGGACGATGCTTTCGACCAAGGGGCCGATGATCAAAGCGGAAGCCGAGAACTACGCCGAGGCCTTGAGCAAAGGGCTGTTCGCGACGGATGGTCACGGGAAGACGCTGACGACGGGGTATTACGGCGGCGATCTGATGGACTTCACGCATCCGGACATGGAGGCGTGGCTCGGAACGCAATTGAAGCCGCTTTCGCAGCAGGGCATCGACGCGTGGTGGCTGGACCTGATCGAGCCGGAAGGCGAACCTCCGCAAGCGACGTACCACGGGGGCAAGAGCGCCGACACGCACAACACGTTCCCGCTGCTGAATTTCCGCACCTATTTCAACTACCAGCGCTCGATCGAGCCGGAGGGACGGCCGGTGATTCTGGGGCGCGCGGCATCGGCCGGAACGCAGCGCTACAGCGGGATCGTGTGGACGGGCGACATCACTTCGGATTGGCCGACGTTCCAAGCGCACATTCCCGAGGCGCAGAACACGGGGCTATCGGGGCTGCCATATTGGACCAACGA
>PMKM01000188.1 GCA_003157745.1 Bryobacterales bacterium
CACGCCGGCTTCGATCAGCTTGGCCAGAATGGGGGTGGTGATTTCGCTATTGGCGTCGATGAAGACTTCGCCGGTTTCCTTGTCCCAAACGTCGGCCGCGGCGTAGGCGCCTTCCAGATCGTTGGCGGCCACTTCCACCCGCTCGATCTTCGCCTTCTGGATTTCCTTGTACACCGAGGGCGTAATCTTCTTGCCCTGCGTCACCACGGTTTCGCCGCTCTTGGTCGTGATGGCGTGCGAGAGCTTCAAGCCGGTCAGGCTCTCGTCCACGTTCCAGAAAAGCCGCTTGTCCTTGAGCGTGATCTTGCTGATGCGATAGAACGCGCGCAGAATATCGGCATCGGTCTTCAGACCGAGCGCGCGCAGAAACACGGAGCCGTAGAATTTACGTTTGCGGTCGATACGGACGTAGAGCAGATTCTTGTTGTCGTATTCGAATTCGACCCAGCTTCCGCGGTACGGAATGATCTTGCCCAGGAAGTAGCCCTGCGCCGGAACGCGCTCGAAGAACACGCCGGGCGAACGGTGCAACTGGCTGACGATCACGCGTTCGGTGCCGTTGATGATGAACGTTCCGTTCTCGGTCATCAGCGGAATTTCGCCGAAGAAGACTTCCTGTTCCTTGATGTCGCGAACGCTCTTCTTCTGCGTTTCCGGGTCCTTCGAATACACGGTCAGCCGGATGGTGACCTTGAGCGGGGCGGCATAGGTCATCCCGCGCTCCTGGCACTCCAGCATGTCGTATTTCAATTGCAGGCCGACCGGATCGCCGCACTTGTTGCAGAACGTGACCACGTTCTTATTGAAGGTTCCGCAATGCTGGCAGAGAATGTCGCCGGCGTGGAACGGGTCGGTGCGCACGGCGGCGCCGCAATTGCGGCAGGTGGAACGCAGGTGGTGCAGCCCTTTCAGGNNTCGCTGACGCCGCGGAAATCCGAAATCGGAAACACGGAAGCGAAAACCGTCTGCAGACCGATGTCCTCACGCTCGTTCGGAAGCTGGTCCATCTGCAGAAACCGCTCGTACGATTTCTTTTGCACTTCGATCAGATTCGGAATCGGAATCGAAGTCTTGATTTTGGAAAAATCCACTCGCTCTGGGACGGCGCCGATATTTTGATTTGCCATTCTCTAACTCCTGACGGCCGGGCAGCCAACGCAAACGGACCGGGGCTATAAGCACAAAACCGAAGGCGCTCCCGGAGGCGAGACCTCTTGGAGCGCCGAAAGTATAAAAAAGGGCGGGATGCGGACGGGCGACGCGAACGCGCAGGCGACGTCGCGGGTGCCTGAGATCTGACGGGTGCGGGAACTCTGCCGGCGCGAAACGGACAGAAATATCCTGTCGGCAGTTTCACGCGAACTGCAATTGAAGTGCCAGAATTCGGGAATCGCTTTCTCCAATGGGAATCGAGTCCGCGGAATCGACAGCCCAACTACTTATACTAGCAAGACTTATCTCCGCCCGTCAAACCGCACAAACACGAGTAGCCCCGGCGGCAAACGCCGCCGGGGCCAACACCAGAGGTTTCCACCTCCGGCCCCGGAATTCTACTTCACCTCGACGGTCGCGCCGGCGTCGGTGAACTTCTTCTTGATGGTCTCGGCCTCGTCCTTGCTGACGCCTTCCTTGACCGGCTTCGGAGCGCCGTCCACCAGGTCCTTGGCTTCCTTCAGGCCGAGGCTGGTAACCTCGCGAACCGCCTTGATCACGTTGATCTTGTTGGCGCCGACAGCCGTCAGGACCACGGTGAACTCGGTCTTCTCTTCGGCCGCCGGAGCAGCCGCCGCGGCTCCGCCGCCCGCCACCGCGACCGGAGCGGCCGCCGCGGCCGATACTCCCAGCTTTTCCTCGAGCAGCTTGACCAACTGCGATGCTTCGAGCAGCGTCAGGCCTTGAATCTGTTCCGCAATTGCGTTAATGTCCGCCATCTCAATGAACTCCTTAGAATCTAAAATCGCCGGCTCGGGCCCCGCGTGCCCTACGCCTGAAACTTGTTTTCCTTCACGCCCTGATCCACGACCACGGCCAGGTCGCGGCCCACCCCCTGCATCACCGTCACCAGCCGCTGGGCCGGGGCGTTGATCAGGTACAACAACTTCGCAAAGATCTGTTCCTTCGACGGCATGTTGGCCAGTTCGATGATGGCCCCCACGTCGATCGCGCGGCCTTCCACGATCCCCGCCTTGAAAGTGAACGACGGGTTCGCTTTCGCGTACACCGTCAACGCCTTGGCCAGCGCCACCGGATCCTTGCTCGTGTAGGCGAGCGAGGTCATGCCGCGCAGGTTCTTCAACACCGCTTCCGACGGCGTGCCCTCGGCCGCAATCTCGGCCAGGTTGTTCTTGATCACCCGGTACTTGCCGCCCGCGCCGCGCACCACTTTGCGCAGCTCGAAATCCTGTCCCACGCGGAGCTTTTCGTAGCCCGTGACGAACAGGTTGGCGGACTGCTCCAGGTCCTGGTGCAGCGCGTCGATATCCTTCTTCTTGTCTAACTTCTTTTTCATGGAAACACCTGTCGCGGCTTTAGACCGCCGCCTTCACGCTGAACGGCGCGGTATCGACGGCAACGCCCGGGCCCATCGTGGAGCAGATGGTCGCGCTCTTCACGTACTTGCCCTTGGCTACCGCCGGCTTGGCCTTGAT
>PMKM01000138.1 GCA_003157745.1 Bryobacterales bacterium
GTGGCAGAGACATCCTGGGACGTGATCAACCTCGATAAGTTGACTTATGCCGGGAATCTCGAAAACCTGGCCGCGGTCGAATCGAGCGGACGCTACCGTTTCGTGCAGGGCGACATTGCCGATGCCTCGGTGGTGGACACGCTCGTCGCCGAAACCAAGCCGGACGCCATCGTCCATTTCGCCGCCGAATCGCACGTGGACCGCAGCATTCTCTCGCCCGAGCCGGTGATCCAGACCAACCTGGTCGGCACCTTCCGCCTGCTCGAAGCCGCGCGGCGCTCGGCCGTTCCGCGCTTCCTGCATGTCTCGACCGACGAGGTGTACGGCAGCCTGCCGGCGCCGGAGGAGGCGAGCGAACACTCTCCGCTGCAGCCGAGCAGCCCGTATTCGGCGTCGAAGGCCGGCTCGGACATGCTGGCGCTCTCTTACTTCATCACGTTCCATATGCCGGTGGTGGTGACACGCGCGTCGAATAACTACGGTCCCTACCAGTTTCCCGAGAAACTGATTCCGCTGATGATTTCGAACGCGCTCGAAGACAGGCCGCTGCCGGTGTATGGCGACGGCATGCAGATACGCGACTGGCTGTATGTGGACGATCATTGCCGCGGCATACTGGCGGTGCTTGAGAAAGGGCGCGCCGGCGAAGTCTATAACATCGGCGGCAATCGCTCGCTGCCCAACCTCGAAGTGATCCACAAGCTGCTCGCGCTGGCCGGCAAGCCGGAGAGTCTGATCGAATACGTGAAGGACCGCCCCGGACACGACCGGCGCTACGCGCTTTCGAGCGAGAAGATTCTGCGCGAAACCGGCTGGCGTCCGCAGGTCGATTTCGAAACCGGCCTCGCCCGCACGATCGATTGGTACCGCGCCAATGCCGAGTGGGTCGCGCGCGTGCGAAGCGGCGAGTATCGAACCTATTACGAGCGCAACTACGCGAATCGGGGGTAGGGGCGCCCTGCCCTGTCGACCCTTCTCAACGCGAAGGCCGGCCTGACCGGAGCATTGGCGCTGCGCATCGAAAAGGCCTTCGGCGTGAAGATGGACACGCTAATACGGATGCAATCGTCATACGATATTGCGCAAGCCCGCAAGCGCGGAGGAGAAATCCCCGTGCGGCGCTTTCACCCCACCGCCGAGGTGCGGCCGTAGGCGCTCGGCCATTACCTAACCACAATGGCTTCGCCGACAAAGCGACCCTCCCACAGATAGAAGGTACCAGCCTTGCGCATGACAGTCGCAGCCTCATCGCCGGAAAGAAACACGAAACCGAGTCGTCGCCGATCACCTGGGGCTAGCGGTCCATCGAGGAGCGGCCATCCATCCCAACCGACAACGGGCGAGGACATGGAACAACAGCATGGACAGCCCCAGCCGGGTTGCGCGGCATGCTTCCTGCCGCCCTCCACCGTAGCGTAGAGCGTGACGTCGGCAACAAGCTGCGGGGACATTGCTCGCAGGTGCGCAGCGCGTGTCCTTGGGGGTGGGAACATAGCACTTTCCATCTTAGACCGAAGTCAGTTCATCGCCACGCGCTGTCCCGAAAGGGACTGTTTCTGGGAACTCTTCCGCACGGCGAGCGAAAGCTCATCACGAGATCGGCAAGTCGTAGTTCTCATGGCCGCCAACCCAGAACCACAGGTATCCGTCGGGCTGCTTGATGGCAAGTGCGCGGTGCTTGAAGGTAACGCGGGCGGACCATATTTCTCGTCCTTGGCGCTCACCAATCTTCTTGAACTGCAGCGAGCGATGTCGAGGGTTCTCTTTGAGCAGCCCAAACTGCTTGTCGGCACGCCGGCGGATGTCTTCCGGAAGGGCGGAATACACCTCCCAAAACTCGGCGGTCGTACGATGCATCAGAGCGGACGGATCTCGCCGTTCTTATCGTTCTCCAGGGCGCGGCAAATCGCCTTGTCCATGCGGCCCGCTTCCAGGTCACTTACGAGCCGTGCGTCGATCCGCCGCGGGTGGCGCTGGTCCAGCCAATCGTGGAGGTCCTCCAGTTGTTCCGGCGCCAGAGCGTCTATTGCGCGTTCGATGTCGGGGATCGTGTTCACGTCCATGGCCTCCATTGCCATTTTACCGGAGTGGCCATCCGCCAGGTGGCGAGGTTCGATTGCCAAAACCGCGCATGGGGCCTCCGAGCCTGTCTCAAGACTTACCCTTTATGCTACAAATGTCCTAGTTCTACAGGGAGAGCAATGACCGATATGTGTTTGCCTACGGCAACCGCCGAAGAAGGGCGAGCCGCTTTCGGAAACGATTTCAATCCCGACAAAACGCTCAATGGGGCAATCGCGCTGGCGGCGGCGGGCGATCTGGCTGTCCCAGCCGTTGCGCTAATGAGGGCGGTTTTCGCCTGCCCCGCTGCCGACGCCAGGTTGCGGGAAGCGATGATTTTGCGGACCGCTGTGCGTTTGAACTGCGTTTATGCGGTGCACGCTTCCACTCGCATAGCGCTCAATAGTGGACTTTCAGAAGCTGAGGTGGAAACGCTCACTGTTGGCGGCCCAGTCGCCGGAATTGATCCGGACATCGTTTTGATTGCGCGGATGGCGGACGACATCGCGGATCGCGCAACCCTCGGAGGGGACTTGCTGGAAGCGGCCATCGAGCGCTGGGGTGTCGATAACACGCGGAAACTGATTCTGATGCTGAGTTGGTTCAATCTCGTGAACCGCTATGAGAACGCATGCCGCGTTCCTATTGACTCCGACGAGAAGCTGGCACGATCGTCCGGACCAACCTAGATCACGGCGCCCGCGCTATTGAGGCCGCACGCCGCCAATGAAACGCCGAAGCCCCTACGGCACAAAGGACGTTTTGTGCGACGGCTTCCACAGATCAACGCGGCGTCGGGCTTCGCGGCGGTTTCCGGCGCCGCGCTTCTTAGGAGTTGTGAGACACGCTACTGTTCCCGATGCTTCCAAAATGGCGCCTTGACCTACCGCTTGGATGCGCTTGAGAATCGGTTCGCGAGCACGGGATCAACGCCGAATGTATGCCGCCATCGGGGCGAGCGCGCGGGATTCGGAAACGTGCCTATACTATCTGAGAGCGGGATATTAGCGATCGGGCCGCCCGGACGCGCGACCGTTGGGGCACGGCCGGAAATTCGCTTGGAGCCACGGATAAACACAGATGAACACCGATAAGAGTTCCGGTTCCCATCCGTGTTTATCCGTGCTTATCCGTGGTTATGATTCTTTCGTGGCTCGCACGGACAGATTCTCATGCGGGTAGCGATTGAAGCGGCGAGCTTGGGGCTTACGAGCGGCGGCCTCGCGCGGTACACCGGGCAACTCAGCCTGGCGCTGGCGCGCGCGTACGCGGACAACGAATTCTATCTCATCTCGGACCAGCCATTCGCCATGCCGGCGGGTGCGCCCCCGAATCTGAAGCGCGGGGCGGCGCCGCACAACGCGATTGAGCGGCGCTGGTGGCTGTGGGGGATGGCGCGGGAACTGAACCGGATCGGCGCCGACGTGGTGCACGGGCCGGATTTCGCCGTGCCATACCTGCCGCGGCGGCCGAGCGTGATGACGCTGCACGATCTTTCGCCATGGCTCGATCCGGCCTGGCACGATGGCGCCGGGCGCGTGATGCGGCGCACGCCACTGCTATTGAAAATGGGCCTCGCGACGATGGTGATCACGCCGGGCGAGCACGTGCGGCAAGAGGCGATCGCGCGCTTTCAGATTAGCCCGGAGCGCGTGGTGGCGGTGCCGGAAGCCGCGGCGGACTGGTTCGCGCCGGTGGAGACGCAGCCGGCGGCGCCGTATTTTCTATTCGTGGGAACGGTCGAACCGCGCAAGAACCTGGCGCTGCTCGTGGAAGCGTGGCGGGCCGTGCGCGAGCGCCAACCCGCGGCGGAACTGGTGATCGCCGGACGGCGGCGCGCGGATGCGCCGGCGATTGCCGAGCAACCCGGGCTGCGGCTGTTGGGCGAAGTGCCGGACGCGGAATTGCCGGCGCTCTACTCCGGCGCCACGGCGTTCGTCTACCCGTCGCTCTATGAAGGCTTCGGCTTGCCGGTGCTCGAAGCGATGCAATGCGGGGCGTGCGTGATCGCCTCGCCGGCGCTGAGCGAGACGGCGGGCAACGCGGCGGTGTACGCTGGGAACGCGCGCGAATTGGTCCAGGCGATGCTCGACGCCCTGGAGCGTCCGGCGTGGCGGGCCGAATGGAGTGCGCGGGCGAGAGTCCGCGCCGCCGAATTTTCCTGGCGGCGGACGGCGCTCGAAACCTACGCGGTGTACGAGGAGGCACGGCGGCGCTTTGGAAAATGACGGTCGACGCGCGGCCTTGCTGTTGGCGCCGGAAGCGCCCTACCCGGTGGCGGGCGGCGGGGCGCTGCGCACGGCGTCCCTGCTCGAGCACCTGGGACGGCACTACGCGCTCGACCTGATCGTGTTCCGGCAGCCGGGAGCGGCGGAGCCGGCGTCGCTCGTGCCGCCCGGCCTCGTGCGCGCCGTGACCGTGATCGATCTCCCTGCCACCGGCCGCGGCACGGTGGCGCGAGTCGGCCGCAATGCGGTACGGCTGGCGCGCGGCGTGCCACCGCTGGTCGACCGTTTCACCGGCTTCGAGTCGCAAATCGAACGGGCGGTGGCCGGGCGCAGCTACGAAATCGGCGTGATCGAACATTCCTGGTGCGCGCCGTACCTGGCCGCGATCGCGGGCGCCTGCCAGCGCACGGTGCTCGATTTACACAACGTGGAATCCGTACTGCACGCGCGATGCGCGGATGCGGAGGCCGGCGCCGCTGGCCTGGCGCACCGCGTTTTTGGCGAGGCCTCGGCCCGCTTCGAAGCCGAGTGGCTGCCGCGCTTCGGCGAAGTGCTGGCGCCCTCGGCCGACGACGTGCGCGCGGCCCAACTGGTGGCGCCGGCGGCGCGGATGCGGATTTATCCGAACGCAATTCCATGGGTCGCCGTGCCAATTAAAACAAAAGAGCAGGTCATTGTTTTTTCCGGCAACCTGGGATACCACCCCAATCTCTCCGCCGTGCGCTACTTCGCCCACCATGTCTGGCCCATGCTGCGGAAGCGCTGGCCGCACCTGGTGTGGCGTCTGGTGGGCAAGTCGCCGGACACAGTTGAGAAACTTGTTGCCGGCGACGCACGTATTCAATTGAGTGGGCCGGTGGAAGATGCCGTGGGGGAACTGGCCCGTGCGCAAGTCGCGGTAGTCCCGCTGCTGGCCGGGAGCGGAACGCGGTTCAAGATTCTGGAAGCGTGGGCGGCTGCGTTGCCAGTGGTTTCCACTTCGATCGGTGCGGAAGGTTTGCCGGCGCACGACGGCGAGCACCTGCTGTTGGCCGATACGGCTGTGGCGTTTGCCGAGGCCGTTTCACGGCTATTGACGTGCAAGAATCTCCGTGAAAGCGTTGGGAATTCCGGCAGATTGTTGCTGGATAAGGAATTCACATGGGAATCGGCGTGGGCGGCATTGGATTTTTGAGACAACGCCGTGTCACAATGCTCCGTTATACTGGTACAGTTAATGCGGATTGCCGTTGATGCACATGCCATCGGCCGTCACCTCACCGGCAATGAGGTCTACGTCCGAAGTCTTTTGAACGGATTCGCCGCCGCCAAGGACCGCGAATGCGAGTTCCTGGCGTACGTCTCGTCTCCCGAGGCGTGCGACTGGCTGCCCGCGGGGATCCGGACCAGCTCCATCTCGACCAACCCGTTCCTGCGCCTGGGATTTGAGCTGAGCATGAAGCTGCGGCGGGACCGGCCGGACCTGCTGCACGTGCAGTACACGGCGCCCATGGGGTGCTCGGTGCCGGTGGTGGTGAGCGTCCACGACGTCAGTTTCCTCGAGCATCCCGAGTATTTCAAACCGGGGCGGGCGCGGCAGTTGCGATGGACGGTCCGGCACACGGTGGACCGGGCGGCGAAAGTGCTGACGGTGAGCGAGTTTTCGCGGCGGGCGATCCTGCGCGTATACGGCCACCTGGACGAGGACAAAGTGGTGGTGGCGCACAACGCGGCGGGAGCGGAATTCCGGCCGGTTTCGCGTCCGGCGGCGCAGGCCGCGGCACGCGAGCGCTTCCTGCTCGACCGGCCCTTCCTGCTTTCGGTGGGCGATTTGCAGCCGCGCAAGAATCACATCGGGCTGATCCGCGCCTTCGCCGAGTTGGTGCGGGCCTACCCGCAGCTTCGCCACGATCTGGTGCTGGCCGGGAAGCCGACCTGGTTTGTGGACGAGGTGGAGGAGGCGGTGCGCGAATCGGGCGTGGCCGATCGCATCCGCATGTTGGGATTCGTATCGGATGCGGAGTTGCTCCAGCTCTATAATGCCTGCGACGTATTTGTTTTTCCATCTTTTTACGAAGGCTTCGGGCTGCCGGCGCTGGAAGCCATGGCGTGCGGCCGCGCGGTGGCCTGTTCAAACGCGAGCGCGCTGCCGGAGGTGGTCGACAGCGCGGCGCTGCTCTTCGATCCGTACCGCATCGACGAGATGGTGCGCGCGCTCAAGGACCTGCTGCTCGATGCGGAATTAAGGGCGCGCATGGAGCGGTTGGGGCTGCAACGCGCCGCGAATTTCAATTGGCAGAAAACCGCCAACGCGATCATGGATGTGTTCCGCGAAGTGGCCCACGAAAATCGGTCCACGGCGGTGGCCCCCACCGGTAGCCTGGCGCACCGGTGAATGGGCTGCTGCGAGATACATTTGGAATATACTCGGTTGGCGGGCGAATGCGCCTGCCCGATTTCTTATGAAGCTCATTTCTCTTACATTCGCTTTGTTATTGCCGCTGCTGGCGGCGGCGGCCGAAACCGGCTTTCCTTACAGCGACGAATCGCTACGCTACAACCTGAGTTGGCAGGGCGGCACCAGCCTGGGCGAAGCCACGATGAACGCGCGCCGCTCGGCCGCGGGCTGGAACCTGGACGTGGCGCTGATCGCGGGGGTGCCCGGCTTCTCGCTGGCGGACCAACTGCATTCGGCGATCGACACCAGGCTCTGCTCGCAGCAGTTTGAACGCGACCTGATGCAAGGCGGCCGCCGCACCGACGAAAGGACCGACTTCGACCAGAACGCGGGCCGTGCGGCGCGGGTGACGCTGAGTCCGGACGGCGGCGGTAGAACGGATTTCCCGATCGCGGCCTGCGCGCGCGATGCGCTGGCGTTCGCCTACTACACGCGCGTCGAGTTGGGGCAAGGCAAGGTGCCCGCGCCGCTCCAGGTGTATTTCGGCGCGGCGTATTCGGTGAACCTGCGTTACGTGGGCGCGGAGAACGTGACCTTGGGCGGCAAGCAAGTGGTGGCGGACCGCGTGCAACTGGCGGTGAAGGGGCCGAAGGCGGATTTCCACTGCGACGTGTTTTTCGCGCGCGATGCCGCGCGCACGCCGCTCATCATCCGGATTCCGCTGCCGCTGGGGATCTTTTCGCTGGACCTGGCGCGATGACGTTGCGGGTGGCATTCTTCTCGCCCCTGCCACCGGAGCGCAGCGGGATCGCCGATTATTCCGAAGCGCTGCTCGAACCGCTGAGTCATCTGGCCGAGGTCGAGGTTTTCTCGCATGCCGCGCAGCCCTTCGACGCCGCCGGGTTCGACGTCGCGCTCTACCAGATGGGCAACAACGGCTGCCACGGATTCGTCTACGAGGCGGCGCTGCGGCACCCGGGCGTGGTGACGATGCACGAATCCAGCCTGCATCACCTGATGACGGAACTCACCATCCGCCGCGGCGATTGGGACGCCTACGTGAGCGAGTGCGAATACGCGGGCGGCGCTGCGGCGCGCGAGTACGCCGAACGCGTGCGCCAGCTCGAAGTGGGGCCGGATTACGAAGGACTGCCCATGACGCGGCGCGTGCTCGAAGGCGCGCGCGGCGTGATCGTGCACAGCCGGTTCATGGAAGCGGAAATCCGCAAGGCCGGGTTCACCGGGCCGCTCGCGGTGATCCCGCACGGCGCGTGGATTCCGCCGGGCGACCGCAACGGATATCGCGAGCGGCTGGGCCTGGACGAAACGGCGCCGCTGGTCGGCGTCTTCGGTTATCTCAAACCGTACAAGCGCATCGCCGAATCGCTGCGCGCGTTTCGCCGCCTGCTGCGCCTGATTCCGGAGGCGAAGATGATCCTGGTGGGCGAGCCGCATCCGGATCTTCCGCTCGCCGGGATGATTCGCGCGCTGGGGTTATCGTCCGCCGTGCGCATCCTCGGCTTCGCGCCCATCGAGGAATTCACCGGCTACCTTTCGGCTTGCGACATCGTCCTCAACCTGCGCTACCCGACGGTGGGCGAAAGCTCGGGCACGCTGCTGCGGGCGATGGGCCTCGGTAAGGCGGCGCTGGTTTCCGAAATCGGCAGCTTTGGCGAGTTTCCCGAAGACGTGTGCCTGAAAGTGCCCGTGGGCGCCGGCGAGGAAGACACCATCTTCGAATACCTGAACCTGCTGATCTCGCGCCCGGATGTGGCGCGGGCGCTGGGCGGGCGGGCGCGGGATTACGTCGCGGAGCAGTGCAACTGGCCAACCGTGGCCAGGCAGTATGCGCGCTTCCTCGAAGCGGTCGTCGAAGGGCGGGAGCGCGAGTCGGCGCCTAAGGACAACGCCGGGCCCGCTCGCCAAGCGGACGTACCCGTCTTGGCCGCGAACGGCGCGGCGGAGCCTCCTCGCGAGGAAGCTCTTCAACCAACGGCGGCGATTCCGATTGATGACGCCGTGCACGGCGAGGGTCTTCGGGACAGGACTGCGGCTGACGCGAGCGTGGTTGCGCTGGCAACTGCGATTGCGATTGACGGCGAAGGGGAGCCGGAAGAACTTATCGAGCAGCCGCACGTGGAAGAGGCGGCCGCGGCGGCGCCGGCCGAAACCGCGGAGCCGGCCGCGAGCGCGCCGGACGCGGAAGACATGACCGCGTACTTGCGCGGCTGGGCGGTGAGCCCGGAATCGGCCGAGTACGTGGAGCAGCACCAGACGCGATTCGAAAAGACGCTCGCCATGGTGCCGCCCGGCGGCCCGGACGATCGCATCCTCGAGATGGGCGCCTATCTGCAAATGACGCCGGCGCTCGGCGACAAGCTGGGCTACGGCGAAGTACGCGGCTGCTATTACGGCACCGCGGGCGAGGTGGACCACCGCTCGGTGACGTCCTCCTCCGGCGAGACGTTCGCCTGCGAGATCGACCTGTTCGACGCGGAAAAGGACCGCTTCCCATACCCGGACGGGCATTTCTCGACCGTGCTCTGCTGCGAGTTGATCGAGCACCTGTTTACGGACCCGATGCACCTGATGAGCGAGGTGAACCGCATCCTCAAACCGGGCGGGCACTTCGTACTGACCACACCGAACATCGCCAGCCTGCGCGCGGTGGGGGCCATTTTGCTCGGCTATCATCCCGGTTTCTTCCACTCGTATTTGCGGCCGGACCAGACGGGCGAGGGCGACGCGCGGCACAACCGGGAATACACGCCGCGCGAGATTCACCAGTTGCTCGAGTGCTCCGGCTTCGAAGTGGCGCGCCTGGAGACGGGCGAGTTTCGCGACCGGCCGCATCCGGAATCGCGCTGGGCGGTGCATCTGCTGGAACGCTACCACCTGGATACGTCGCTGCGCGGCGACGGCATCTACGCGCTGGGGCGCAAGACCGGCGCGGTGCGCGAACGCTACCCGGGTTGGCTGTACACATGAAGGCCGCCGTGTATCTGAATCCATCGGTGTATCTGGACCAGGCGTCGCGCAAGTTGCGCGCGGAGTTCGAAATCCGCAACCAGTCGGGCGCGGCGTGGCGCGCGGCCGAGGGTTTCTTCCTGGGCGTCCACCTGTTCGACGCCGATACCGGAACCCTGATCGTGGACGGCGCGCGGGTGGCTCCCGGGCGCGACGTCGAGAACGGCGAAAGCGCGCGCATCGCGATTGAATTCGACGTGCCGGCGGAAGACGGACGTTTTCAGGCGGTCATCTCGCCCATGCGCGAGCACGTCTGCTGGTACTACGAACAGGGGTGGCCGTTCCTGCTGGTGGAAACCGTGGTGCGGGACGGCGCCGCGCGAGTGGCGCGAGCGCAGGTGAGCACGCGCGCGGCGCTTGGCCGCGAAAAGGCCGTGCGGGCGGTGGGGCGCGCCTTCGTCTATCCGTTTCTCACGCTCACGCGCAATCGCGGCTTGATCCGCGTGATGGTACGGCGCGACGTGCTGGGGCGCTATCGCGGCTCGTTCGGCGGGTCGCTCTGGACCATGATCAACCCGCTGCTGCTGATGCTCACGTACTACTTCGTGTTCGGCGTCGTTCTGCAATCGCGCTTTCCGGGCGACCCGAGCCGGGCCGGCTTCGTGCTCTATTTTCTGGCCGGCATGTTGCCATGGCTGGCGCTGAGCGAAGCCGCCGGGCGCGCGCCCACGGTGCTGCTCGAGCATCGCAATTTCGTCAAGAAACTGGTGTTCGCGGTGGAGACGCTGCCGGTCAACCTGGTCGCCGCGGGCCTGGTGAGCGAGTTCTTCGCGGTGGTGCTGTATTGCGGATTCCTACTCGCCATCCGGCACAGCCTACCGGTGACCGTGCTGTGGTTGCCCGTGCTGCTGGTTCCGCAGGTTCTGCTCACGCTGGGGTTGAGCTGGCTGCTGGCGGCGTTGGGGGCTTTCGTGCGCGACCTGGGCCAGATCATCGGGTTCCTGATGACCATCTGGTTTTTCGTCACACCGATCTGTTACCCTGAGGAATCTCTGCCGAAGGGCGCGGCGGCGTTGCTCACGAAGAACCCGCTCTACGTCCTGGTGCACGGCTATCGCGCGATTTTTTTGTTACACCAACCGCCACAGTTCGACTCGTTGTGGAAGCTGACGCTGGTGGCGCTGGCGGTCTTGGTGGTGGGCCACGCGTGCTTCTATAAGCTGCGCCGGTCGTTCGCCGACATGTTGTAGACGCCGGGTCCGATCGCAAACAAGGGTTTTCGTCCATTGCTGCACACTCTGTCCGACGCATTAGTCCGGTTCGGCCCGGCGGGAATTTTCCTGCTCGCGGTGCTCGATTCCGCCGGCGTGCCACTGCCGGCGGCGATGGATATCCTGCTGATGTTCGTGGCGTTCAAGTCTCCCAATCGCGCGTATTTGACGGCGGCGATGGCCGTGGTCGGATCGCTTGGCGGGAATGTCACGCTATTCCTGCTGTCGCGTCACGGAGTGCGCCGCTTCATCAAGCCGCCCCAGCCGGGCAAGCCGGGCCGCTTCCGCGAGTGGTTCGACCGTTACGGTCTGGTGACGGTTTTCATTCCATCGCTGTTGCCGATTCCGCCGCTGCCGCTGAAGGCGTTCGTGGTTTCGGCGGGCGTGCTGCGCACGCCGCTCGGCCAGTTCGTGGCGGTGATCTTGATCTCGCGCGTGATTCGCTATTTCGGCGAGGCCTACCTGGGAATCCACCTCGGCCTGGGCGCGCAGAGCTACTTGAAACACAACGCCTGGGCACTGACGGGCGTAGCGGTGGGGCTCGCGCTGGCGATGGTGCTGTGGTTGCGGTGGGCCGAAGCGCGACGCGGCGCGGCGCGCGCGACGTTACAATAAGCGGGAAGAAGCTTCACTCCGCCATGCCAAAGCGAATCGCGATTGTGGAAGACGAAGCCGAGCTCGCCTCCCTGATCGAATACAACCTGACGCGGCACGGCTACCAGACCCAGATCCTGCGTGGCGGCAAGGGCACGCTCGAGGAACTGGAGCGCGCCCGGCCGGACCTGATCGTGCTGGACGTGATGCTGCCGGACGTGGACGGCTTCCAGCTCTGCCGCGAGATTCGCCAGTCGCAAGCGATGGCGCGCACCCCAGTCTTGTTTCTCACCGCGCGCGGCGACGAAGTGGACCGCGTGCTCGGCCTCGAAATCGGCGGCGACGATTACATGACCAAGCCGTTCAGCCCGCGCGAGCTGGTGGCGCGGGTGAAGGCGCACCTGCGCCGCGAGCAGATGGACACCGCGCCGGCGGTGGCCGCCATCGGCCCGTTCCGGCTCGACGCCAATGGCCGCCGCATCTTTCTGGGCGAGCGGGAACTGACGCTGACCTCGACCGAATTCAACCTGCTGGAGTTTTTCCTCACCCACCCGGGCCGCGCCTACAGCCGCGATCAACTGCTGGACGCCGTGTGGGGGCAGCAGCACTACGTGACGCCGCGCACGGTAGACGTGCATGTGCGGCGGTTGCGCGAGCAGATGGAAACGACTCCGGAGGATCCACACTATCTGACGACCGTACGCGGGTTCGGCTATCGTTTCGAGGACAACGCTTGACCGGCCGGATTTTTCTCAAGCTGATCGCCGGCGTGCTGGGCCTGCTGCTGCTGGCGCTGGCGACGGTGGACTACTTCACCACGCGCGTGGCGCAGCAGGTCTACATCGACAGCCTGGTGCGGCAGACCACGGACAAAACGCACATGGTGGCGCTTTCGGTCGACCGTATCGACGCGGTTGGCCTGCCCACTGCGCGCGCGATTGCCGCGGCGGCGGGCGGGCGGTTGACCCTGATCCGCGGCGATGGACGCGTGATGGTGGATACCGGCGCCAACGCCGCCACCATGGAGAACCACGCCTCGCGGCCCGAGATCCGGCGTGCGCTCGAGGGCAAGCCGGGCTGGGCGATCCGGCGCAGCGGCACATTGGGGATTCCGTTTCTGTACGTAGCGGCGCCGTGCCGCGGCGGCGCCGTGCGGCTGGCGGTGCCGTATTCCCAGGTGGAAACCCAGGTGGCGCAGATTCGCGCAAAAATCCTGATCAGCACCGCGCTCGCGTTCCTGCCGGCCATTCTGCTGGCGGCCGTGGTGGCGCGCTGGATCTCGCGACATTTCGCCACTATCATGGCCCACGCCGGCGAACTGGCCGCCGGCAACTTCCGCGCGCGGCTGCCCATCTCCGGCGGCAACGAGTTCGGCCAACTCGCGCGCACGCTCAACGACACGGCGGCCAATCTGCAGCGCACCGTCGAGCAATTGGAATTGGAGCACAGCGCGCTCGAACGGCTGGAGCGCGTCCGCAAGGATTTCGTCATCAACGTTTCGCACGAGCTGCGCACGCCGCTGGCTTCCATCCAGGGCTACACCGAAACGCTGCTTGACGGGGCGCTCGGCGACCCCCAATACAACGTGCGCTTTCTCGGCATCATCCGTCACAACGCCGAGCGGCTGGCGCGACTGACCGAGGATCTGCTGACGCTTTCGCGGATCGAACAGAAGCGGCAGAAGCTGGAATTCGAGCCGCACTCGATGGCGGGCCTGCTCGAGGAGGCGATGGACCTGGTGCGGCCGATCGCCACCAAGAGTTCGCTTTCGCTCGCGACCGAATTGGCGGCGGGGGCGCCGGAGGTCTGGTGCGACAGCGAAGCGGTTTCGCAGATTTTGAGCAACCTGCTCGATAACGCCATCAAGTACACGCCGGCCGGCGGAACCATCGTGGCCGGCGCGCGCCCCGCCGGGCGCTTCGTCGAGGTGTACGTGCGGGACTCGGGCGCGGGCATTCCGGCGGAGGATTTGCCGCGCCTCTTCGAGCGGTTCTACCGCGTGGATAAGGCGCGCTCGCGCGAACTGGGCGGCACCGGCCTGGGGCTATCGATCGTCAAGCACCTGGTGGCCGCGCACAATGGCACGGTGCGCGTCGAGAGCCGGGCGGGAGAAGGATCGACGTTCTTCTTCACACTGCCGGCGGAGGAAGCCGCGCTGCCGCAGGATATGCCGGAGTCGGAACCTGCCATGGGGCGGCCGTGAAGACCGCAACTGGCCTCGCCGGCGCCTCCCGAATTCAGACGGGCGATCCGGGAATACGCAACGTGATAGCTTGATCGGTAGTGGCCGGGGAAGGAGCGTCCATGGATCGAAGAAACTTTCTGGTGAGTTCCGCCGCCGCGCTGAGCGCGGGATCGAGTATGTTTGGCGCCGCGAGCGACACTCTGCGCGTCGCCGTGGTTGGCATCGGCGGCCGCGCGCGGGATCACATCGCGGAACTCGGCAGGCAGCCCAACGTCGAGATCGCCGCCATCTGCGATCCCGACGATTCGCACCTCGACAAGGGGCAGAAGCAGATTGCGGCCGCGGGCAAGAAGGCGCCGAAGAACTTTCGCGACATTCGCCAGTTGCTCGAAGACAAATCGATCGACGCCATCACCATCGTTAGTCCGAACCACTGGCACACGCTGATGACGGTGTGGGCGTGCCAGGCGGGCAAGGACGTGTACGTCGAGAAGCCGTGCTCGCACGATATGTTCGAGGCCAGACAGATTGTGGCCGCCGCGCGCCGGTACAACCGGATGGTGCAGCATGGCGGCCAGATCCGGTCTTCCGTCGCGGTCCAGGAAGCGATCGCGAAGATGAACGACGGGCTGATCGGCGACGTCTACCTGGCGCGCGGGCTGTGTTTCAAATGGCGCGACACGATTGGCCACACGCCGGTTTCGCCGGTGCCCGAAGGCGTCGATTACGACCTGTGGACCGGCCCCGCGCCGAAGCACGAATTCACCCGCAATCGTTTCCACTACAACTGGCACTATTTCTGGGACACCGGCAATGGCGACCTGGGCAACCAGGGCATTCACGAGCTCGATATTGCCCGTTGGGGTTTGGGCGCGCGCTACCCGGTGAAGGTGAGCGCGGTGGGCGGCAAGTACATGTTCGACGACGACCAGGAGACGCCCAACACGCTGAATTGCGCCTACGAGTTCGAGGTGAATGGCAAGCGCCGGCTGATGGAATTCGAAGTGCGGCACTGGATGACCAACAGCGAAGCCGGCATCGAAGACCGCCAACACAACGCGATCGGCAACGTGTTCTACGGCTCGAAGGGCTACCTGGCGGTGGATAGCTACGTTTCCTACAAGAGTTGGTTGGGACGCGAGCAGGCGCCCGGCCCGGCGCGCCGCGAGGGCGGCGACCACTTCGCCAACTGGCTGGAGGCGGTGCGCACGCGCAAGCGGGAGACCCTGAATTGCGAAGTCGAGGAGGGCGCTATTTCGACTACGCTGGTGCACCTGGCCAACATTTCCTATCGCGTGGGCCGCACGCTCGACTTCGATGCCGCGACTTACTCGGTCACCGGCGACGCCGAAGCCAACCGGATGTTCCGGCGCGAGTACCGCGCGCCGTTCGTGGTGCCGGAGACGGTATAGGACGAATGTGGGGCAGGCGCTGCCGCCTGCCAACACGCGCGACAGGTGAGCTCCGGAGTTGGCAGGCGAAAGCGCCTGCCCCACCGCCCGTATTGGCGTTAAGCTGGTCGGACATGCGAGATACGGCGGTTTTGTTGATCGATTGTCCCGACCGCAAGGGACTGGTGGCGGCGGTAGCCAGTGCGCTCTACCGGCACGGCGCGAATATCGTCCACGCCGACCAGCACCAGGACCACGAAGCGGGGCTGTTCTTCATGCGCGTGGAATGGGCGCTCGAAGGGTTTGCGCTGGAAGCGTTCCGCGCGGAATTCGCGGCCGTGGCGGAAGAGATGAAAATGCACTGGCGCCTCGCCATGATGGCGGAGCGTCCGCGGGTGGCGATCTTCGTTTCCCGATATCTGCATTGCCTGGTGGACCTGCTCTATCGCCAGCAGGCCGGCGAACTCGAGTGCGCGATTCCGTTGATCGTCAGCAATCATCAGGCAGCGGCGCCGTTGGCCGAATTCTATGGCTCACAGTTCGAACACGTGCCGATGAAGGCCGGCGAAAAGGCCGCCGCGGCCGCCAGGCAGGTCCGTCTGTTGCGCGAAGCCAGAATCGACCTGGTGGTGCTGGCGCGC
>PMKM01000086.1 GCA_003157745.1 Bryobacterales bacterium
GTACGGCGTGGTGAACGAAGGCGGAACGGGTACCGGATTCGCCAATTTGAAGAACGTCGAAGTGTGCGGGAAGACCGGCACGGCGCAGGTGGCGTCGGCCGACTTCGCCAAGCAGAAGGGCGGGATCGACATGACGGATAACGCCTGGTTCGTCGGTTTCGCGCCGCGCTCGGCGCCGGAAATCGTGGTGGTCGCCCTGTTCGATCACGGACGGGAAGGCTACCTGGCTGCGCCCATCGTGCGCGACGTGCTGAAGGCGTATTTCGATAAGAAGACCAGGCTGGAGGCGCTGCGCCAGCAGCAGGCGTCGGTTACCGCGCGCCTGTCGGAAATGACGCATCTCGGCATACCCGGCGCCGCGGCCGCCGCCACGCCAGGGGTCCACAACTAAGCCATGATCCGTTATCTCTCGGCACGCGATTTGGACTGGACCCTGCTGCTGATTACGCTGGCGCTGTGCGCCATAGGCATTCTGCAGATCTTCAGTGCCACGCTCGATTCGCCGTTCCACAACGCCTGGTGGCACCAGATTCTCTATGTCGCCGGCGGAGTGCTGCTGATGTGGCTCGTGCTGGCGGTTGATTATCACACGCTGTTGCATTACGTTCCGAGCTATTACATCGCCTCCGTGGTGCTGCTGGCGGTGACTTACCTGGTGGGGCAGTCGGCGTTCGGATCGCGCCGCTGGATCCCGCTCGGGGGCGGTTTGCATTTACAGGTATCGGAATTTGTCAAGCTGATGATAATATTGTTGGTAGCCCGGTACCTGGCGGAGATCAAGACCGAAACGCTGGAGATCCGGGAGATGACGATACTGTCGTCGCTGGTGTTGGTGCCCACGCTGTTGGTATTGAAACAGCCGGACTTGGGGACCTCCCTGACGTATGTCGCCATCCTGATGATAGGTGCGTTTCTGGCCGGACTGCGGCGTAAGTACGTGATCGTCATCGTCGTGGTCACGATGTTAGTGCTTCCCGTGGGCTGGCACTTTCTGCAGCCCTTTCAGCGGGCGCGACTGGTCAGCTTTCTCGATCCGGACCGCGACCCCCAGGGAACCGGGTATCAGTTGATTCAGTCCCAGATCGCGGTGGGAGCGGGTGGGATGTTCGGCAAGGGAGTGACCAAGGGAACGCAGACGCAGTTGCGATTCCTGCCGGTGTCGCAGAAGGACTTCATTTTCGCGGCGCTTGCCGAGGAACATGGATTTGTCGGTGTAGTGATTGTGTTGTCGCTATTCTTTGTGATGATTATGCGCATTGTCCAGAATGCGCAAACGGCGCCCGATCCCGTGGGTACATACATCTGCATGGGGGTGGCCAGCCTGTTGCTGTTTCACGTTGTGGTCAATGTGGGAATGGTGGCGGGACTGATGCCGGTGACCGGCATTCCATTGCCGTTCATGAGCGCCGGCGGTTCCAGTATCTGGTCGAGTTTCTTGGCTTTGGGGCTGGTGAATAACGTCCGCCTCAGAAGATTCGTGAATTAACCGGGCCGCTCAGGCGAGCCCGCAAAAGAAAGGTTATCGGGAGCCAATAGAGAGACCCTCGGGGTGGCGGGCGCAGTTTCGCGGCGCTCCCCCCAAGGTAAGAGGAGCGGTTCCCGGCCGTACGGTGTCTGAGTGCAAGCTCCACCGCGCGGCCAGCGTGAGCTTCAATCGGATCGCCGCCGCGCCGCACTCGAGCGCGGGCGCGGCAGGCGTACACGCAGGGCTGCCCACCAAGCCGCCGAGACTCTCCCCGTTCCCGGGGAGGCAACGGATGTCGAAGGAGTTAGTGATCTCTTCCAACCGCCACGAAACGCGTGTGGCGATTCTCGAGGACGATCAGGTTTTCGAGGTGTACCATCAGCGGGAGAACGAATACTCTCTTGCCGGGAGTATTCATAAAGGCCGCGTGACGCGGGTGCTGCCCGGCATGCAATCGGCGTTCGTCGATATCGGCCTCGACCGCGACGCGTTCCTCTACGTGTCGGATTTCTTCGAGGACAACGAAGAATACGACAAGATCGTCACCAGCGTGGAGGAGAAGGTCCTCAAAATGGACCGCGTTCCACCGCCGGCGATCGCAGCCGCGCCGCCTGCCGCGGCGGAGCTGGCGCCCGTGGCGGATGTGGTGGAATCGGTGCAAGCGGGAGAGATCGCCGCCGCCGCGCCAGCCGAAGTGGCGGCGACCGACGGAACTGGGGTCGAAGCCGGAGCCGCCGGGGCGGAACCGCGCCGCGATGATCGCGATCGCCGGGGGGGACGCCGCTCGCGGCGGCGTCGCGGACAGCGCGGCGGTCGCGGTCTGCCCGAATCCAAGTTCTACTCTCCCGGGCATCATTCCGCCGAGCCGGCCCCACCGGTCGAGACCGCTGCGGAGAAGCCGGCCGAACGACCGGAACGACCCGAGCCGGCCGAACGCTTCGCGACTCGCAGTGAGGACTTGCTGGTGCTGCCGGGCGAATCGCTCGCCAAGTACACCGGTCCGGCGCGCGCGGAGGACGATCCGGCGCCGGTTGGCGTGGAAGAATTCGAAGACGCCGAACCACAGACCGGGAGCGCCGAGGCGGAAGCCGAAGCACCGGTTGCCGCGGTGGAAGAGCCGGCTGAGCCAGTTGATATCGCAGCCCCCGCCGCGCGGTTGGAAGAGGCAGTGGTAGCGGCGGAGGTTCCCGAGGAAGCGGCCTCTGAAGAGACCGCTGCGGAACCGGACGACGAAGCCGAGGCCGACACCGGACTCGAAGCCGCTCCCGAAGGCGAGGAACAGGCCGACGGGGAAGCCGCTGGCGAGGGCGAGGAGACGGCGGAGATTTCGGCCGCGGCGGAAGAGCGGCCCGCGGGCAACGAGGAAGGTCAGGAGGCTGCGGCCGGGCCCGATGGTTTGAGCGCAAACGTGCGCGAACAGGGGCCGCGTTATCAGCATCGCGTTTCGCGCCGCACGCGCCGCCGCGGCGGCCGCGACCGCAACGTGGCTCCCGGCGACACCCCGCGCGTGCAGGAAGCACGCCCTGAGCATCGGCCGGCAACCGCCGCTGCGCCCAGAACCAGCGAGGGGCGGCCCGAAAAGCCCGCCGCCGCATCCATCAGCGACCTGCTGCGCGGTGGCCAGGAAATCATCGTCCAGATCGCCAAGGAGCCGCTGGGACAGAAGGGCGCCCGCATCACGTCGCACATTGCGCTGCCTGGGCGCTTCCTGGTGTACATGCCGACGGTCGATCACATCGGCGTATCGCGCAAGATCCCGAGCGACGAGGAGCGCTCGCGTCTGAAGCGCGTGCTGCAAGCCAATCGGACCGGCATCCCCGGCGGCTTCATCGTGCGCACGGCGGGCGACGGCCGCAGCGAAGAAGAGCTGCGCGCCGACATG
>PMKM01000105.1:0-319 GCA_003157745.1 Bryobacterales bacterium
CCGTCGCGGCCGGTGCGCGCGCCGACGTAAATCACCGGGTTGCCGACGCCGGCAGCCTTGGCGTAGAACACGTCTTCCTTGCGGCAGACGCCGAGCGCGAAGACGTTCACCAGCGGGTTGCCGTCATAGCAGGGTTCGAAAATGCACTCGCCACCGAGCGTGGGCACGCCGAAGCAATTGCCATAATGCGCGATGCCTGCCACCACGCCGGTCATGATGCGGCGATTGCGGGCGCCCGTTTTCGGGTCGTCTAGACGGCCGAAGCGGAGCGAATCGAGCACCGCGATGGGCCGCGCGCCCATGGTGAAAATGTCGCGCA
>PMKM01000105.1:356-3542 GCA_003157745.1 Bryobacterales bacterium
TCGCTCCACATCACGCTGAAGATTCCGAGCTCGGTGTAGTTCGGCTCGCGGCCCAGGATGTCGACGATCTTCTGGTACTCGCCCGGCGTGAGCTGGTGCAGGGCGATCAGGTCGGGTGTGATGGCGACAGTGTTCACGGCCGCACCTCCGCGGCTTCGACAGCCGCAAGCATGGATCGGAAAACGCCCAGACCGTCGGTGGACCCCATCAGTGGATCCGAGGCGCGCTCGGGATGCGGCATCATGCCCATCACGTTGCGCTCGCGGCTGAGGATGCCCGCGATATCGCGCAGCGAGCCGTTCGGATTATCCAGATAGCGAAACGCGACGCGGTCCTCGGCTTCGAGTTCGTCGAGCGTGCGCTCGTCGGCGAAGTAGCAGCCTTCGCCGTGCGCGATCGGCACGCGCAGCACTTGGCTCTTGTCCAGCGCATTGGTGAAGGGCGACCGCGTGGTCGCGACGCTCAACCGCAACTCGCGGCAGATGAACTTCAGGCCGCGGTTGGGCAGCAGCGCGCCGGGCAGCAGACCGGCTTCGACCAGAATCTGGAATCCGTTGCAGATGCCGAGCACCAGGCCGCCATCGGCGGCGAAGCGCTGCACGGCCTGCATCACGGGAGAGAAGCGGGCGATGGCGCCGCAGCGCAGATAATCGCCGTAAGCGAAGCCGCCGGGAAGAATGACGGCGTCCACGTCGCCGAGCGACCGCGAATCGTGCCAGATGTACTCCGTCGGCTGGCCCAGGTTGTGACTGGCCGCGTAAAACGCGTCGTGATCGCAATTACTGCCGGGAAAAACAATAACGCCAAATTTCATGATTTTGTTAGGGAGGGAGGCAAACTTGAGTTTAACAAACCGCGGTCGAGCGGCGCGCGGGCACCCCACGCTCACACAACGCGTTAATCGGGGAGCGCGGTGGAGCGAAGATGGCCGTGGCCAGTCGAACCGCGCAAGTCTTCGTCCAGGCTTTCCGGTTTCGCCTCTACTCGCACTCCTTCGCGCCTTCCCTCATCTGCCCTTCGTAGAACGTCCGGTAGGCATACGCGTTCGCGGTCCGGGTCGTGTATCGAAACGGTTCGATGACGATCCGAAAGTGCTGCGGAGCGCCATCGAGCGCGGCCTCTCGAGAGGCCCGCTGCGCGGGGCTCCGGGTCGGCGCATACCAGATGAAACACGGTTCCGGCACATTAAACAGGATCATTCGGGGCGAGAAGCCTGGCACGAAGTCTTCCGTGAACTCGTAGGTGCCCTTCCCGTACGCGCCAGTGACCTTTGGCGTCGTCCGATTGCTCACAAGGCTTAGGGTGTTGAAGTACAACGCGGGAGTCTCCGTGCCAACTTGGGCAATCGGCGCGTAGTGCAGGTCGTCGAGGCCGTCGTCATACTGTACCGTGTAACGAATGCGTACGCCAATCGGATTTCCGTTGGCAGTGAGCAACGGCTCGTCGCTCACATTGGAAATGCGACTGTGGGCGAGTTGGCGAGCTGTTCTGGTTTCGTGAAAGGTCTGAACCAAAGAGGCAGCGATATACACGGACGTCGCTATCGCAATGGGACATAAGAACCCGGTCAGGATCAGGATTCCGTGAATAGGACGGGCCCGGCACCACTGAACGATGCCGTAGATCAGCCAGAATACGAGTGCCGAGACGATCCCAAACGAGAGGGCAATGGGTTTTCCAAGGGCGATCCATCCGCCGCCGCGGTCGATGGCCGCTCCCACCACGATTGCCGACGCCAGGTACAGCGCGGTAAAACCGATCGGAATCCAGACCGAGTTGCCGGTTCGCATACGTGCCTCCGTGCGGGCAATCGGCCCGCACCCAGCCACTAAGGCTGCCGCGTCAACTCCGCCACGCGCCGTTTCAACTCCGCCACCTGGCGGCGCAATTCGGGCAGCCTGGCGAGGTTGGCGAGTTGTTCGAGATGCTGGCGCAGCGGCCGCGCGGGCGTGCCCCACACCGTTTCTCCGGAATGCACCACCTTCGACGTAAGCACGCCGCAGCCCGAGCCGAGCACGGCCCGCGATTCGATCCGCGCCTTGTCGCCAATGCCGACTTGGCCGCCGATCACGGCGTAGTCCTCCACCACCACGGAGCCGGAGAAGCCCGTCTGTGCCGCCACCACCACGTGGCGGCCGATGCGGCAGTTGTGCGCCACGTGCACCATGTTGTCGAGCTTGGTGCCTTCGCCAATCACGGTGACACCGAGCGCGGCGCGATCGACGCAGGAATTGGCGCCGATCTCGACGAAGTCGCCGATCTCGACGCGGCCTACCTGCGGAAACTTGTGCCAGCGGTCGTGGTCGCGCACGTAGCCGAATCCGTCCGCGCCAATCACGGCGCCGGAGTGAATGATGACGCCGCGGCCTATGTCCACGTTGTCGTATATGGTGACGTTGGCGTGGAGCACGGTGCCTTCGCCGAGCACGACGCGCTTGCCGACCACGCAGCCCGCACCGATGCCGACCGCCACGCCGGCGCGCGTTCCGTCGCCCACCACCGCGTGCGCCCCGACCGAAACCAGCGCGCCCAGTTCGACGCCCTCGCCCAGCACCGCCGTGGGATGGACGCCGGGCTTGAGTTGCGCCGTGGGATAAAAGCGGCTCATCGCGCGCGCGAACGCCGTGCGCGGTTCCTGCACCCGGATCACCGTGCGGTAACTCGGGCTGGGCCAATCGGGCGAAACCAGCAGGCATCCCGCCGCCGAGTTGTCGGCCTGCGCCGCCGCCTTTCGCCCGCCGACAAACGCCAGTTCCGAAGCGCCGGCCGATTCAATCGCGCCCACGCCCGTCAGTTCCTTTTCACCATCGCCTTCAAACGTGGCGCTCAGCCACTCGGCCAATTCTCGCACCCGCATGGCCCTATCATGACAAATTCATCGCGCGTGGGGGCCGCAATGCTAAAATAGAAGTTCGCGGCCCCCCGCCTGGCGGCGCCCGCCACTCTTCCAACTGAAATCAACCTATGAATACCAGCAACAACGCCATCCGCAACGTCGCCATCATTGCCCACGTCGATCACGGCAAAACCACGCTGGTCGACGCCATGCTTCACCAGAGCGGCATTTTCCGCGACAACGAGCAGACCGTCGAGCGCGTGATGGATTCGAACGATCTCGAACGCGAACGCGGCATCACGATTCTCAGCAAGATCACCGGCGTGCGCTACCACGGCGTGAAGATCAAC
>PMKM01000032.1 GCA_003157745.1 Bryobacterales bacterium
GCGGCGCAGGTTCCGGCGCTGTTCGAGACGCTCTCGGGCATACCGATCGCCGACCTGTTCGCGAAGGTGCGGTTGCTGGGGGATAAGGCGCCGAAGCCGGAGAGCACGGACGCGGCGGCGAAGTAGGGGCGAAAGTTAAACGGGGCCGCGCGTGAGAGCGCGGCCCAGAGGGGAAAAGGAGAACGCAATGGCACTTTTGGAGCGCGTTTCCACATTAATTCGGGCCAATCTGAACGATTTGGTGGATAAGGCCGAGGACCCGGAGAAGATGATCAAGCAGGTGATTCTGGACATGGAGAATCAACTGCTCCAGGTGAAGACCCAGGTGGCGATTTCGATCGCCGACGAGCACGTGTTGGAGAAAAAGCTCAAGGAGAACGAAGAGAACGACCGGCAGTGGATGCGGCGGGCGGACATGGCACTGGACCAGCACGACGATACGCTGGCGCGCACGGCGGTGGAGCGCGCGATGACCTACCGGGCGACGGCGGAGAGCTTCCGGCAGCAGGTGGAAGACCAGAAGACGCAGGTGGAGAACCTGAAGGGCGCGCTGGTCAAGCTGCAGCAGAAGCTGGTGGAAGCGCAGGCCAAGAGCGACATGCTGATTGCGCAGCACCGGCGTTCGCGCGCGCTGGGCAAGGCCACGCAGGCGGGATTGAACATGGGCGACGAATCGAAGAGCGCCGCGTTCGACCGCATGAAGAACAAGGTGCAGCATAGCGAAGCGACCGCGCAGGCCACGGCCGAACTGATGGCGGACGACGTCGAGGATCAGTTCAAGGCGATGGAGAAGCGCGACGAAATCGACCGGCTGCTGGCCGAATTGAAGGCCAAGCGGAAGGCCGTCTAACAACCAACTAGAGGGCGGGAACGGAGCGCGCCCGGCGCGCGGGGCTGTGAAGGAATCACGGCCGCGGAGGAGCACGGCTAACGACGGTTGGGAAAGAGCGTCTTAGCTATGTGCATCGGTATTCCTCAGCGGCTCGGACCCAAACTCTTCACGGCTACCGGGCGAGCGCGAGCGACTGCGGAGCCAGTGGTGTCTCCGTTCCGCCCGGCAATCGAACGGAAACTCACTTATGACGCATGATGCGAAATTCGAGTGGTGGATACTGGCCGCGATCGGCTTCGGGCTGGTGGTGATGCTGGCGGGTGGCAATCCGTGGATTGCCGGTTCGGTGCTGCCGGTGTTGCTGATCCGCGTGTATCCGCAGCGATACGTGACGACGAAGGACGGGCTGCTGATACGCGCCGGCCTGGCGCACAGGCTGATCCCATATCCGGCGATCACCTACATCGGCGAGGATGCGGAGGAGGGCGCGACGGCGCCATTGACGGCCGAGACGGTGAAGATCGAATGCGGGCCGAACTGCGAGATATGGCTGGCGCCGGAAGATCCATCGACATTTTTTCAGGACATGGCGCGGCACACGCCGCACCTGCGGCGGCGCGGACAGGCATTGACGAGGGGGTGGGGATAGAGTGGGTAGACGGGTTCTTGAGTTCCGGGGGGAACGAACCGCGCCCGCAAGCGGGCGTTGGCAGGATGAATCCTGCCCCACCGGGGAGAAGGGGGCCCGCCGCGCTATCATGGTTGCAGTAGTGGGCGCAAGCGTGAAGCGGTCGCGGAACCTATTGAGCTCCCAGCCGTCACACATAGGGAGCGCATCGGGGAGTGTCCGCCAGAACCAGACGGCCGGGTAGGATCATGAACATCAAGAGAACGATCGGGATTTCCCTGCTGGCCGCCTTAGTCGGCTTCGCGGCGTGGGTGGGGGTGTCGGCGGGCCGGGTGCACGCGGCGTCGCAGAGCGAGGAACTGGACGGAACGATGCGGCCGGTGGCCTCGGCGTACGCGCTGGTGGAGAAGAACTACGCGGATCCGGTATCGTCGGAAAAGGCGTTCTACCAGGGCGCGATTCCGGGCATGCTGCACACGCTGGACCCGCACTCGGTGTTCGTGGACCCGGCCGAATACCGGGAGATGCAGCGGCGGCAGCGGGCGCAGTACTTCGGGGTGGGGATGGAGATCACCATGGACCAGGCGAAGGTGGTCGTCATGCAGCCCTTCCCGGGGTCGCCGGCGCGGCGGGCGGACTTGCGGCGCGGGGACGTGATCGTGGCGGTGGACGGGAAGGACACGACCGGCCTCGAATCGCCGGCGGTGGCCGACCTGCTGCGCGGACCGCGCGGAACGCTGGTGCGGATTTCGGTGCGGCGCGAAGGCGTGGCGGACCCGATCGCGGTCGAGGTGACGCGCGGGGCGATCGAAACCAGCGTGGTGGACGCGATCCTGTGGAAGCCGGGAATCGTATATCTCAACATCAACAGCTTTGAAGCGCAGAACGTGGCCAAGGACGTGGAAGCGGATCTGGCCAAATTGGGCGAGCAGGACGCCACGGGGCTGATTCTGGACCTGCGGGACAACCGCGGCGGATTGGTGAACGAAGCGGTGTCGGTGGCCGGGCGGTTCCTGCGCGACGGGCAGATGGTTGTTTCGCACCACGGCCGCGCGGAAGCCGAGCAGCCGTTCCGCGCCCGCGCCGTGGCCGCGGCGCAGCATTATCCGATGGTGGTTCTGGTGAATGGCGATTCGGCTTCGGCTTCCGAGATCGTGGCCGGCGCGCTGCAGGATCACGACCGGGCCTGGGTGATGGGCGAGACCACGTTTGGCAAGGGCCTGGTGCAGCAACAGTTCCCGCTGGCCGAGGGCGCGGCGCTGCTGCTCACCATCGCTCACTATTACACGCCCAGCGGACGGCTGATCCAGCGCGATTACTCGCACCAGTCGTTCTTCGACTACTACTACGCGCACCATTCCGACACGCAGAACCAGGACGACCTGAAGACGACCGACAGCGGACGCAAAGTGTATGGCGGCGGCGGCATCACGCCGGACGAGAAGTATCCGAATTCGCACTACACGATTTTCCAGCGGCGGCTGGGAGTGGCTTGGGTACCGGCGGGAGTGACAATGTACTATCGCTTCGGCAACGCCTTTTTCAATGGTGCGAAGCCGACGCTGGCAGCGGGCTGGCAGGTGGACGACGAGACGTTGAACCGCTTCAAGGCGTTCCTGAAGACGAAGCAGGTGACGTTCACCGACGCCGATTTCGATGCCAACAGAGACTGGTTGAAGGAGCAGATCCGCTGGGAGCTCTACTTCCGCGCCTTCGACAAGAACACGGCCGACCGTGCGCGCTGGCTGGAAGACCCGGAGATCAGGAAGGCGACCGAAAGCCTGCCGCGGGCGCAATCGCTGATGCAGCAGGTGGAGCGCGTGCTGGCGCAGCGCGGCGCGCACAGCTAGAGCGCGGCCTGCCAGCGCGGCTTCGCGCTGCGGCGTCTTTCCGCGCTTCCGGAAAACCGGTTATCCTCGGTAGGGGAGCCGGGCCGATGACGCGGAACGCCGATGCACCAGGGACGATCGAAGACAACCCCTTGACCAGTCGTGGCGGGCCGGCGGTGCCGCGGTTCGCCCTCTCTCGCGGCGACTGGAGCGCTATGGCGGCGGTGGCGCTGGTGTGCGCGATGGCCGTCTACGCCGGAGTGCCGGTGCTGCGCGGGTTCGAACACGACGTCGTTTTCCTGTTGAGCAACGCGTATCGCGTGTGCCAGGGGCAGATTCCGCACCGGGATTTTTCTTCAGCTTTTGGGGCGCTGTTCTTCGTGATTCAGGCCGCCGGGCTGACGATTTCCGGGATGCGGCCGGCTGGCGTTGCCTATGCGAACGCTCTTTTCGGCGCCGTGATTGCGCTATGGATGTATGCGACCGCGCGCGGGCGCATGGCGGGCGCCGCAGCCAGCGCCCTGGCTGTTTACGAGGTTCTGCTGATCACCGCTCCGTTCTCACTGGGGTTCACTCCGGTGGCATTTAGCTTTGCCATGCTCTGCAACCGGTACTGCTACGCAGTGGTGGGGATCGTCCTGGTGGAATGCGGGTTGCAGGTATTGGGGACGCCCGATGAGGAGGCGCCCGGAGCCAGCCGTGGCTTTTCGCTCGGTGTGGCTTGGGCCCTGCTGGTGTTTCTCAAAATCTCGTATGGAATGGCAGCCGTGCCCGTGCTGGTCCTCTGGGCTTGCTGCGGGGCCGGACGAAGGCGGCGTGTGGTGGCGTGCTGCGCCGGATTTGCCGTGGCGGCGCTCGCGGTGCTCGCTTACCTGCGGTTCGACCTTGCGGACATGCTGCGGGATCTCTCGTACGCGGCCAGCGGGCGTTCGGCGACCTGGCAGCCGCAGAACATGGTGAGTTCCGCGGTGGTGCGGGAGGGCATTCCGCTGCTGCTGCTGGCCGCGGTGTGGACCTCCTCCGCGCCGGGGTGGCAGCGCTGGCGCGGCTGGCTGTTCGTGCTGCTCACGGTGGGCCTGGGCGGATTCCTGCTCTCCACCAACCTCCAGGAGCTGTCGTTGCCGTTGGACGGACTGGCGGCCGTGGTGCTGCTGAATTCCTGCCTGTCGCGCCGCGGGGCCACCGAGACCGTGCAGGGGCCGCTCCGGCTTCTCGTGTTCCTCCTGGCGGCATTCTGCTTTCTGCCGCTTGCCCTGATGAACGGCGTGTCGCTGGCGGTGGCGGGCTGGCAGCGATATCAGGGGCCGGTGGTGGGCGTGGCGCGCCTGCATTCCGAGCGTGGCGCGTCGATCGTCTTCGGCCCGGTCTGGGCCGTCAAGACGTCGGAGACCGGCGGAGCAGGCTATGTGGAAGCCCTGAACGACGGACTGGATCTGCTCCGTTCACGCACTCCCGCCGGCGAGGGAGTGCTGACGATCGACGAGTTCAACCCGTTCAACTACCTTCTCGACCGTCCGACTCCTTGGGGAGGCATGGCGGTGCCGGTATACAACTACACGTTCAGCGACGCGGCGCACCCCACCGCCGCGCGCTTTTTCGGCGATGCGCGATGGGTGCTGGTGCGCAAGTACAACCGGGCCTTTGAGGATTTCCAGGCCGAGGACTTGTCGATTCAGAATCTGCTGCGCACCTACCGCCCCGAGTTCGAACGGGGTTTCCATCCGGTGGCGGAGACCGGGCACTGGGTGCTGTGGCACCGCCAGTGAGCTCCCGCTATTCCGCGCTGGTGGGCGCGGCGCGGGTGAGGCCCAGCAGGCGGCAGGCCAGCAACTCGCGCTCATAGATGATCTCGGGCGGCAGGTGATCGCGCAGCGTCGTCAGCCATTCCTCGAGCGCCATCACTTCGGCGTGCCATGCCGCACCATCGAACGTCTGCAGCCGGTCGAACTTTTCACGCGGATAATCGAGGCCGGTCCAATCGATGTCGTCATAGCGGGGCATCCAGCCGATCGCGGTTTCCCGGCCGAGCGCGTGGCCGTGCACGCGGCTGAAGACCCATTGCAGAATGCGCAGATTCTGGGCGAAGCCGGGCCACATGAAGTTCCCCTGCTCGTCCTTGCGGAACCAGTTGACGCGGAAGATGCGCGGCGTGTCGCTGAGCGAATGCTGCATGGCGATCCAATGGCGGAAGTAATCGCCCATGTGGTAGCCGCAGAANNAGCATGGCCATCGGGTCGCGGCGGATTTTGCCCACGGCTCCGGTGGCGGCGGCCGTGGTTTCCGAACCCATGGTGGCTCCTGCATAGACGCCGGAGGTCCAGTTGAAGGTCTGGTACACGAGCGGCGTGGTGGTGGCGCGGCGTCCGCCGAAGATCAAGGCGCTGATGGGAACGCCGCGCGGGTTTTCCCAATCGGGATCGATGCAGGGGCACTGCGCGGCGGGCGCGGTGAAACGCGCGTTCGGATGCGCCGCCAGGGCGCCGGTTTCTTTGGCGATGGCCGGCGTCCACTTCCTGCCTTGCCAATCCAGGCATTCGGCGGGCGGCTCGTCGGTCATGCCCTCCCACCACACGCCGCCTTCGGGGGTGAGGGCGACGTTGGTGAAGATGGTGTTGCGCTGGAGCGTCGCCATGGCGTTCGGATTGGTCTTGACGGAGGTTCCGGGAGCGACGCCGAAGAAGCCGGCTTCGGGATTAATCGCGCGCAGGAGGCCGTTCTCGTCGGGCTTGATCCAGGCGATGTCGTCGCCCACGGTAGTCACCTTCCAGCCGTCCATCCCCGGGGGCGGAATCAGCATGGCCAGGTTGGTCTTGCCGCAGGAACTGGGGAACGCGGCGGCGACATAGGTCTTCTCGCCCTGGGGACTCTCGATGCCGGCGATCAGCATGTGCTCCGCCAGCCAGCCCTCATCGCGCGCGATGTTGGAGGCGATGCGCAGCGCGAAGCATTTCTTCCCGAGCAGCGCGTTGCCGCCATAGCCGGAACCAAATGACCAGATCTCGCGCGTTTCCGGGAAGTGGACGATGTACTTCTCCGGATTGCAGGGCCACGGAACGTCCTTCTGTCCGGGCGCGAGCGGCGCGCCCACCGAATGCAGGCAGGGCACCACGCGCTTGCCGCCCTTCCTGGCCAGCACCTCGGCGCCGACGCGCGCCATGATCCGCATATTCACGACCACGTACGGCGAGTCGGTGATCTCGATCCCATATTGCGACATGGGCGATCCGATCGGACCCATGCAGAAGGGCAGCACATACATCGTGCGGCCGGCCATGCACCCATTGAAGAGCGCCTTCAGCTTATGCCGCATGGCCACCGGCTCTTCCCAGTTGTTGGTCGGGCCGGATTTGTCTTTCGACAGCGAACAGACGAAGGTGCGCGCTTCGACGCGCGCCACGTCGCTCGCGTCCGACCGGGCATAGTAACAGCCCGGCCAGAGGTCCTGGTTCAGTTTGAGAAACGTGCCGCTCTCGACCATCATGGCGCAGAGTTCGGCGTTCTCTTCGTCGGAACCGTCCACCCAGTGAATGGCGGCGGGGCGCGTCAATTCAGCGGTCTTCTCGACCCACCGTAACAGGTGAGGATTGCGGCTGAGCGGCTGCGAGTGATCTGTTTTAGTTTGCATGGCGTCGGCAACGCGAAACTACGATCTTCCGGTGCGGCCGGGCTGGAGCGGAGGGGTAGACCGGCTCGCGAAACCCGGAACGGCAGCCTGGCTCTTCCCTCAAGAGAACGAGCCCGCCCGAAGCCGGCACGCCGTGGTGCCGCACTCAGCGGAACCGCCGAGCTGCCTGCGGTCCAGTTGCGGATTGTGACACAACCGTGACCTTGGGAGACCCAGAATAGCACGCTTCGCGGAGCGGATTTCGCCGAGTTCCGAGCCAGCGTGCGGGCCTCAGCTCGCTTTCTTCGGCGAGAACTTGGCGAGCACGTCGAGCAGCTTATGCGCGGCGGCGGGGGGCGTGGCGCCGCTACCGAGAATCTCGCGGGCGGTCCAGGGCTTGCCGTACATGTTGCGGTTCTCGTCGAGATCGTTGCGCA